>CAZNMS010000219.1:0-13573 GCA_964573505.1 uncultured Planctomycetaceae bacterium
TTTCGCGGAGCGAAAGGCGACTATCGGTTGCGGCTTCGCCGCGTCGTTTAACCGCGTGCCCAACGGGCCGCGCTACTCCGCGCACAAGACTCCCCCTCCCATACCGAGCCTCACCTCCTCCCCCGAGCGAGAGCTACTTCCCCTCAAGCCCCTCCCGCGTCCTCCCGAGCCGGATGCGATCAATCGCCGCCGGTCCGCCGACCGTGCCGATTGTCATCGCGCCGATGTTGAACGGCTTGCCGCGTTGATTCTCAGGTAACAATTCCCACAGATCGACGGTGATGGTGTGCCACTCGAACGGGACCGCTTCGGATGCTTGATGTAGGACCGCGCCGTCAGACTTTGTTGGTTCGCCGACATGCACCGCGATGCCGCCGTAATGAGCCGGCGCAACTCGCAACGTGATGCCCTTTGTCTCGGGAGCCAGTGCCTTCACGCTGAATTGTAAGAATCGGTACTGACCCGGCTCGGGTTTCTCGACGACCTCGAACCACCAATTCGGAGTCATGTGCCCAAACGGCGGCTGCCACAATGCCGAGTAATTCTTATCACCCGGCAGCGTGATGTAGTTCCCGCCCGAGAACGCTTCGGCTCCGGTTGCGAGCTTGAGCCCCGCGTTATGTCCGTGCTCGTAGCTGCCTTTGACCGATGCAACGTTCTCATCGAACAAGACGGCAATCGGTCGCTTCGCAACGACATCGGGATGAGACGCCCCGAGCACCTCGCCGTGCAACATGAGTTCTTGCAGTCGCACATTGCCCGCCGGCCATGCGTGCCCGTCCGCCTTCACGAAGCGGAACCGAGCGGCCTCGATCGGCTTCTTCAGCGTGTGATGATGCACTGCCGAGTCCGACGTCAGGTATTCCGCGAAGACCCACTTCTCGGCGTCGGCATTCCAGTATTCAAGCTTCATGTCGCGCAGCCATGACTCGGGATGCCGACAGTCTTCGACGAACGTCAGCGAGTCGACTCGCAGTTGCTTATTGAAGCTATCGACGACAAGCGCAAACTCACCGCGCCATCCTGATTCGATCATCCCATGATCGCGCCAATCGAGCCAACTTTTGGAGTGCGGCGATTCATCGCCGCTTTGGTTTTCGGCGGAGCCGTCTTTGTTTTTCTTCGGCGTAGCGGGAGAAGAAGAAGAGAAAGAAGAAGATCGCTCCGCGATGTTTGAAAGCGGTGATGAATCACCGCACTCCAAAAATTTGCCATCGACCAACTCATTCACATTGCGCTGCGGAGTCGCCGCGAAATCGCCGAGCATGAACCTCGCGATGAACTGATTCGGCGCAAGCAAATTCTTCTTGTCGGTCAGTTTCGACTCAGCCGCGATCCAAGAAGTGACGCGCGACGTCGGTACTCGTTCCGAAGCTCCGCTTGGGAACGCCGTTCGGGAAGCTCTGCTTCCCGTCCGGTTCTCCGCCTTCTCGCCGTCTCTCACATGCGTCCGCCACAGGTCTTTGTACTCAACATCGACTCGCACAACGGTCCCCATCCAACTCGCGAGCAAGAGGTCATCATTCGGCAGCCAAGCGGGGACGCAGATGCTGAACTCATCGCGCTGGTGCTCTTTGGCACCATCTCGATCGAAGACATAGACCGTGCCCAATTCGCTGCTGACCGCGATTCGTCGGTCATCCGAGGACACACGCGGGAATCGCAGTTGATCGTCCCCGTGAGCGAGCCATGAGAGAGGGATCGCCGCGATGGGATTGATGGGAGTGGGACTTATGGGACCACTGGCTTTGGCGCCGGCATCAGCGCCGACTTCAGAAGCGTCTTTTTGAATTGCGACCGTCTTCTCTTCTCTCATCGGTTGCATGCGTCCCATTGGTCCCTGTCCCATCGGTCCCATCTGAAACACTCGCAGTTGATGCCCCGTCGTGACCGCGATCAGCGAACCATCGCCAGACAACGACAAATCATCCGCAGTCGTCAGCAGCTTGCCGATCAACTGCCCTTCGCGAATGACAAACACCGTTCCGCCTCCTGCCGTTGTGCGAATTGCTACAGTCTTGCCATCACTCGCCGGATGCAGGCCGATTATCTCCCCGGAGTTCGCGAGCTTGTGAGCCCAATCCACTCGTTCCCAAGCTCCGCTTGGGAACGCAGCATCGGAATCTCTGCTTCCTGTTCCTGCCTTCTGCTCGGTCGGCTTCGTACCGGAGGGCGGCTCGGGAAGCGGAGCTTCCGGGCGTGCGTTCCCAAGCAGAGCTTGGGAACGAGTGCTGGTCTGAGTGCGCGCGGTGATCGTCATGCCATTCGCAATCAACAGCGTCTCTTCACCGAGAGCTTCAACGAGACACGATTGCCGCTTCTCGCGCGACCAGTCTTCGGACCACAACAACTTCCCGTCGCGATCCCAAATCGCGATACCGAGATTCCCCGACCCGGCAATCCAATCTCCCGACGTCGGCACGGCGAAGTTGTTGACGCGATCTTGAATCCATGCCGTGAAAGCCCAACCGGTCAAACAACCCGGCAGCGCCGGCAAAGCGAAGCGTCGATCAAGACTTACTCGCTCAACATCCACTCGTTCCCAAGCTCTGCTTGGGAACGCAGCCTTGGAAGCTCCGCTTCCCGACCGGTTCTGCAAACTGGAACTCTGCTTGCCATTCGACTCGGGAAGCAGAGCTTCCGTAGGCCCGTTCCCAAGCGGAGCTTGGGAACGAGTGAGCGAGTAGAGCTGATATCCCTCAGCGGTCTTCAGATCGAAACCTTGCACGAAGAAGCCGGCCTTCGTCGCCTTCGGGGCATACGCGAAGTGATCGCCAATGCGACCTTGTGCGAGCACTCGATGCGGCGGCAACTCGCGACCGGTTTCGAGGTCGATGTAATAAAGATTGTCATCCCAATTGAACGCATTCAGCATCGCGGTCTTGCCGTCGGTCGCAACGGCGACGTCGCGCAAGTGCGGCCCGAAGAGTTGCTGCTCAGCATGCGAACTCTTCATTGGTGCTGGTCGTGTTGCCGCATTTTCGTCGCGGGCTCGGTTAGCGAGAAGCCGTTCGACGACATCCTTTGGACTGACGAAGTAGATCCGCCCATAGGCGTCACGGAGATCGGCAACACATTCTGAGTCGACGAGCTTGTTGGCCATGACGTCGAAGATGCGAAAATCATCCGGGATATCGAACTTCAACTGCGCGATGACGGGCGTGCGAGTCGAGATCGCGCGTCCGACTCGTCGCAGTTGTCCCGGCTCCAATGACGTCGGAGTGTTGTTGACGACAATGACAAAGCCCGACGCTGGCTCCTTCGGATCTCTCGCACTGTTGAACCATTCGCGAACGAGCACGACCGGGCGCTCGGCACCTTGCACATCAACGATGCTGACGATGTCCTTTCGCCGCTTGCTGTTGGCTTTGAGTTGCTGCACCGTCGGAGCGAGTGCCTCGGCATTTGCTAAGAACCGCGCGGGGTAGGTGTAGAACGCATGATCGTTGTTGGCCGAGTGCTCCTTCTCGACGAAGTCGAACTTCAGTCCGAGTTCTTCCGCATCAAGGCAGACTTCGCGGCGACTCGTTCCATCAGCGAGCACTCGAATGCCCGCTGCTTTCGCCTGCTGTAAGAACAATTGCCATTCGGGTTCGAGTTCAACGGTTTGACCGACGAGCAGCAGCGCATCGAAGCGGCGTTTCAGTGGAAGCAATTCGTAAGCCCCGTACTTAACGGGTAGTTCAGTTCGTCCAGCTTTGAGTTTGATCTCTTCGAGCGTCACGAACCGCGCGGCACAGTTCGCATACAAGAACGACTGATACGCCTCGAACTGCCGCGAGAACGTCGGACTGCCGACGCCGCTGCCGAAAGTTTCGATCTTCACCTGACGCGGTGACACGACGATGCCCACTCGATCGTCATCACCGAGCTGCTCCGCACTGAGCCGCAACAAGGCAGTCAGCGCTACGACTTCGGCGCTCTCAAAAAGCCAATTGGTTGCTCGGAAGACGCTCGTAGTGCCGTGATAGCCGCCGCGCGAGTCCATCGGCACGTTCGGCCAATTGGGGACGTTGCCCGCCGTGCCAATGCCGCCGGCTCCGCGCATCACGGCGAGCCAACTCATCGGCAAGATCTGCTCGCCGGTGCCGAAATCGTTCCACAACTCGGGATGAGTCCATGCCGGCTGCCTGAACCGCTTCGCATTGTCGACGGCATGATGCAGCCAATCGGGAGTCGTGAGTTGCTCGGCCTGATATTGCACGTCGATCTCATCGACGTTGCTGAAGTTGATCTCGTTGAGCACTTCCGGTCGGCGATACGGGCCGGCGCTGGCGGTCACGAAGCGACGACGAGTTTCTTCATTGTCGCCTTTCGCTCCGCGAAAGAGCGTCTTCGAATCGCCGTTATTCGAACCCGCCTCTTTCGACTGCGGCGCTCTTTCGCGGAGCGAAAGGCGACTCTCCTCAACTTCTCTCAACGTCTTGTTGAACGACTCTTGCGCATCGACCGCGAACTGAAACTTCCGATCGTCGACTTGATCGAGAATCGGATCCCACTTGCCGGTCTCGCGAGCGACCTTCAGCGCGGCTTCGTACTTCGGCTTCTCGTCGGGCGTCTTGAACTTTGCGTTCGCATCGAACAGCCACCAATTCGCGACCCACGTCCAGCCGCCGAAAGCCGGGTAGCTCCAAAACGCTTCGGTGTAACGCTTAATACTCTCGGCGAATTGCTCCGGCTTGCGCGTGTCGAAGCCCGTGCCGATCGGCAGGCCGCCGTCCATGTTCACGAGTAAGAACAACTCGCGCCAGTTGTTCGCGCTGTAGACCTCGGCGATCTGATGATGAGCCGAACCAAACTCCGCCTTCTCGGGAGTCACCGCGAGCGGATCCTTCTGTAATCGTTCCTTCACCCGATTGAGCAACCCGCGTCCGTCATCGGTGTTGGCAAAGTCGAGCGAGAGTTGCCAGTTCGCTCGATTGACGAACTGATTGAAGCCGAGCTTTTGCATTCGCTCGCCGTGACTGATCGCCGCGTCGGCAGACTCCCATGCGTTGCGCTGCGGGAACGTGATGCCGTAGTCGCCGTAGAGCGTGATGCAGAAAGAGGCGATGGCATGAACGAAGTTCGCGATTGTGGGGCCACTCTGCAATCGCTGATCCACACAGGTGAGATGCGGGACATTGACGACGAGTCGAAACGATTTCTCACTCGAGCCATTGATGAGACCGTCGAAGTGGAAGTCGCCCGTTGCCAGCGCCGGATCAGTGGCCGATGTCGTCAATGTTACATCGCGTGTCTGAGTCACTTTCCCCGTCGCGACCTCTCGCAGCTCAACTGCAACCTTCGTCACTGCATGAGGAGCTATCGCTCGCTGAATAACTCGCCCGACAATGCCTTCTTCAACGCGGTAGTAACTTCGATTGAGCGGTGTGACGACGGCGATCGTGCCCTGACTGTTGGGCTTGCGGACTTCGATGATTTCGCGAACGAGGTACTCGCTCGGTTCGGCGGTTTGACGCGGGGTGACTTCGGGCGAGACCTTCAGTTGATACAGCCCCGCGTAGTCAGCAGGCACGACGATGTTCGACTCGGCATCACGCGAGAGTTCTTGCCAATCGCTGATTCCGAAGGGCGTCATCCAAACTCGGAAGCGCGGGCTTTTGGAGTGCGGCGATTCATCGCCGCTTTGGTCCTCGGCGGAGCCGTCTTTGTTTTTCTTAGTTGCGGCAGTTGAAGAAGAAGAAGATCGCTCCGCGCTTGTCGAACGCCGTGATTGGTCACCGCTTTTAACTTCGGCGGAGCCGTCTTTGTTTTTCTCTGCCGGTAACTGCGACCGAAAAGAAGATCGCTCCGCGATGTTGGAAAGCGGTGATGAATCACCGCACTCCAAAAAGGTCACCTTCAAGGGCAGCTTTTCGCCGTTCGTCCACACGAGCGACGGGAACGTCACCGTCAGTCGCTCGTGCGCGATCGATTCGACGTGCTTGCGCTTGCCGGTCGTCAGATCGAAGACTTGAAACAACTCCGTCAAAGACGAGCGTCGCAACACAATGTCGTTGCCGAAGACTCGCAAGCCGACGATGTGCTCGCCGGCAATCGGCTTGAGTTCGCCCCACTCCAACTTCAAATCTGAAATAGGAGATTTCAAATCTCCGAATGACTGACCGTCGGCGTTGAGTCGCTTCAGCGTGAGCCCGGTGCCTTCGATGTAATAAGTGCTACCTGCATCGTCGACATCGAACGCGCCGGAGCTATTGCCGTCCGAGCTGTCATGCACCGGCAGCTTTACTTTCCAAACGAGCGAGCCGTCGAACTTCGTGCGCACGAGCTCCGAACCGGTGAGGAAGAAAAATGACTGCAACGGCTCGCTGACACGAAAGGTGCGCGGCTTGCCCCAGTCGTCAACGAAGTCGGGCCGCACGGTGTAGACCGCTTTGAGCTTGCCATCGACGCCGACTCGCACGATGCGATTGCGATGTTGATCGAGCCCATAAAACTCACCGCTTTGAGAACCCGCTTCGACATGCAGCGGCGCGTTCCAACCGACTTGATCGTTGACGAGAAAGTCATCCTGCGCATGCAGCTTGTTGAAGTTCGCGTCATACAAGTTGAGCGAGTGATTGAAGTGCGCATTGGCCGTCGCGATGACGCCGTCTTTATTCGCCGTGCCATTGTGAATGGCATAAACGACTTCGCCGCCGAGCTTCTGCGTCCCGTAGCGAGAGATCCGCAAACAAAAGCCCTTCCCGTGCGACTCGCTCACGAGATAAACGAGTCCGTCTCGACCGACCGTCAGCCGCGACGTCTTGCACTGGAACAGAGGCGACTCACGCGAAATGACTTGATCGAGCACGACTTCGGCACGCAGTCGCGGCGTGCTCAGAACGAGGCTGCTCAGCGGCAAGACACACAGCCAGCGCAGAATTCGAGACACGATGCCATTCCTCTCGATTCAAGGACGGACCCGACGAGACTGAGTCGGTCGCTCGAAGTCTCGCGGCGATTGAGCGGCATGCTGATGTTTGCGCGGAGGATGGCCGCGCTCGGTCGTCGGCTTTCAATAAGACAAGAGACGGCCGAGAGCGGCCATGCTACGACGCTCTTTGGGGCTTCATGCGCGGCTGCTTAGGCGAGCGGCAGTTGAGAACTTACCGGCGAATTCTTGTACGACGGACTTGCAGTCCGTCGGGCCTCGTCTTCGACGGACTACAAGTCCGTCGTACCGGTAAGAACTCATCTGCCGTTCGCCTTACTTCGATAGTTCGCGAACATAGATGTTCTTGAAGTAGAGCGGATTGCCGTGATTCTGAAGCTCGATGGAGCCGGTCGCGTACACGGGTTTGTCGCGCTCCCAGTAGTTCTCGAGCGTGACCTCTTTCACGACGAGCTGCCCATTGAGCGTGACGCTCGCTTTCTCGCCGACCATGCGGATGAAGAAAGTATTCCACTCCCCGGCCTTCTTGTCGGCCTTCGCATCGGGGAAGCGCGGGTTCTTCTGATTGTTCCAGAAGGCCCCCGATCCCTTCTCGGAACCGAGCTTGAAGTACGGCTCCCACTCGGTGTCCCAAATCTGAATCTGAGGCGTGCCGCGAACGTAGATGCCGCTGTCGCCGCCCTTTTGAATCTTCCAATCGACATAGAGTTCGAAGTCGCCGAAGTCCTTCGCCGAGCACAGGTTTTGCCCCTTGCCGTCGAACACGAGCGCTCCCTCTTCAGCCTTCCAATGGTCGCGCATGAGTTGATCGGCTTTGACTTGCTCTGCGGCAAGTTGCTCGGCAGTCATTGCCGCTCGCTTCTTGGGGTCAGCAACAAGTCCCTTCCAGCCGGTGAGATCCTTGCCATTGAAGAGCGCGACAAAGCCTTCTGGCGGAGTGTTGTCGGCTGCTGAGAGCGAGCTTGATCCGGTCAACACGGACAAACACAGACCGAGCGCAACGAGAAACTTCTTCATTCAGGCAGTCCTTAAAGAGAGGTGACGAACGCCGATGCTGTATGCGTCGCGCAGCTTGACTCTCCGAGGAGTTTGTCCGCGTAGCATGGACTTCCAGTCCGTGCTGCCTTTGCGATGTTCGCGTTCGCATGACGGTTGCCGCTCAGCTCGGGCTTAGGAGTTTGTCCGATGAGCATGGGCTTCCAGCCCGTGCAGTCTGACTGGCGATTCGAAACTGTTTGTAGGCGTAAATACAGCACGGGCTAGAAGCCCATGCTACGACGACTCGGACAGACTCTTAACGTCGCATGAACCACGGCATCAATTCGTGCCCCTTCTCGAAGAGCAATGGCGACGCTGCTCCGGTCACTTCGTCATAGGTCGCGGCGCTATCGGTTCCGATACCGCTGCCGCAGGCTGCGACGGGGACGTAGCCGTGACTGTGAGTCTTCGTTCGCAAGAACGTCGGATGATCGGGCGAGATGAGAACGCGGTAGTCGCCCATCGTCTTCAAGGCAGCATGCACGGGGCCGACGATGTCTGCGTCGATGCGTTCGAGTGCTTCAACCTTTGCTGCGGCATTGCCTTCGTGAGACGCCTCGTCCGTTGCTTCAACATGCACGACGACAAAGTCATGAGTCTTGAGCGTCTCAATCGCTGCTCGTCCCTTTGCTGCGTAGTCGGTATCGAGATAGCCCGTCGCTGTTGGAACATTAATGACATCCCATCCGAGCAATCGGCCGATGCCGCGCAAGAGATCGACGGCTGTAATCACCGCGCTCTTCACGCCGAAGCGTTCCTGAAAGTTTTGGAAGCTCGGACGACTGCCCATTCCCCACAACCATGTTTGAGTAGCAGAAATTCCATGCTGAGCGATGCGCGCATTGTTTTGCTCGTCCGCAGCAAAGAGTGGCTTGCTGCGTTCCATCATCTCGAGCAGTACGTCAGCTCCGGGACCAGTCGGCAAATGCCCGGCGATGGGTTGATCGGTGATGTCATGCGGCGGCGTCGATTGCGTTGCCGTCGTGAAGGGAGCGGGCACTCCGCGCGAGCGATAGATCAAGAGGTTGCGGTAGCTGACTCCGCTAAAGAACTTCCAGTGCTCGTCACCGCAGCGGTCGCGCTGCAAGAGCGTGACGAGATGCTTCGCGAGATCGTTCGGAATTTGCTCGGCAGTGAAGCTCTTCATGAGCCCGTCGATGACGGTCACGAGATTGCAACGCACGGCCCAGTCGCCGTCTCCGAGTTCGATCCCTTGAGCTGCGGCTTCGAGGGGAGCGCGACCCGTATGAAAGACGAGCGGGTCGTAGCCGAAGAGGCTCATCGTGCCGACGTCGCTGCCGGATGGCATGCTGGCGGGAACATGATTCGCGCGACCGACGACGCCGGTTCGAGCAACTTCGTCCATATGCGGAATGCGAGCGGCTTGCAGAGGCGTCTTGCCTCCGAGGCATGCTTGCGGCTCATCGGCAGTACCGTCGGGAATCACGAGTAAGAACTTCATCGCGGAGCTTTCTGAGTGGTGCTAAGGCGAGCGGCAGATGAGTTGATACCGGTACGACGGACTTGTAGTCCGTCGAAGAAGAGGCTCGACGGACTACAAGTCCGTCGTACGAGAATTCGCCGGTAGGTTCTCAACAGCCGCTCGCCTAATTGGCACCAGCGAGGGACGATCAACCATCTGACTCAGTGGCCAAAGGGCGGGGCTGAGCGGGGCGGGAATATGTTCGAGTCCGCACTGCACGAGCAAGGTCGCGTCGTCGTGAGGAGGCTCACTCAATGCGTTGAGTGTTGCTGCATGCGATTCGAAGGATGAATTGACACGAATGAGTCCCTCACTACGATCCGCCGCGACCGCTGAGTTGCGATGCCTCCCAGAATCAGTTGTTCGCACCGGAAACGGCTGAGTTCGGGAGATGAATTCCAACGGTTGGCCAGCCCCTAAGCACCGTGTTTCTGCCAACCTTCTTATGTTTGCCGCACGACGTCGCGGACGCTTTTGGCAGACTTCTTGAGTGTGTTTGGGGCCGGTAATCAGTGCTCGCTGAGTGCTGAGAGTTTCTTGCCGTGAATGCCGATCAGACAGGCGAGTGCATTCCGCCGTCGCTTCGGAGTGTGGTGAGAATGGTTCGTGTGAGGCTCATTGTTTTGAGCTCGAACTCTTGTGTAGGACTTGTTTCCTGGCTCGTTACAGCAGGGCAGTAGTGACGCAGTCATGGTGTCGATCACCTCGATAAGAGCGATGGTCGAAGCACCTGACGAGCGTTGAAGATTGGTTGCGGTCATCCGGTAACCGCCTCTCGTGGAATGGAAGACCTCGTAAGTTGGCCATTGCTTGTGGCCATTCTCCGACTCACAGCAAGGAACGTGTTTGTGAGCAGGATCGGTGCAGCCGGTATTTACTGAGCTGCCTCAGTGCTCCTTCAAGTTTGATCTTTGGCGGTCGCTCCGTAGGCCGAAGCATGAGCGGTTCACTCACGCTCATTGCCATTCGGTTCGCGTAGCTGCGAGCTGTTCTTGTCACCTTGAAGACATTGATCGTGCCGTTGCGACGGCAATTTTTATTGCAGTGCGTCATCTCTGTTTTGTGTGACGCCAAAATCACATTGTTTGTTTGGAACCCCTTTATGGTCGCGCCTCGGTCTGAGTCTTCGACAAGAAGCAGCCGTACCCGCCGTCGTGTTCGCCCTGACGAACCTGCTACTACCGAAACCCCAATTTCGTCGTCTCAACGCGACGATGCGTCTGACGTCATCTTCGACGAAGGAGATGATGCCGCTCCCGCCGAAAAGGCTGCTCCTGCTGTGCGACGGCGCAAAGTCGCGACGCGCCGCCGCGCCACTGAAGATGATGCGCCGCAAGAGCCGATTGCTGAGATTCCTGTCGCTCCTGTCAGTGACGAAGTTCCTGAGCGACGCCCGACTCGAACTCGTACTCGCACCGTGCGTGCGCGAGTTCCCGATGAGCCGACTGAAGTGGCTCCGGTCGAGACTCCTCGCATTGAACGCGAGATCGAAGAGCGAGTTCCCGAACGTACCTTTGAGAATCGTGACGAGCCGCGCAGCTTCGATCCCGAGCGACGTGACGAAGGTGGCTATGAGAGTCGTCGTCGCGGACGCGGTTATGACAACCGTCGCAACGATCGAGATCTCGACAATGATCGCGGAGAGCGCGATCGAGATCCCGAAGCTCGGCGCGATCCTGAAGCCCGTCGCGACCCCGAAGCGAGACGCGAACCGGAAGCACGCCGGGATGACCGAGACAACGTTGATCGTCGCGACGATGTGAGCTTTGACGATCGTCGTCCGCTTCGCAGTAACGATGATCGCGGCGATGACCGAAGTGGCGATCGCAGTTTTGATTCTCGTCGAGGCCGTTATGGCAATCGGCGCGGTCGCTATGACGAACGTCCGCGAGACGGCGTTCGAGATGACCGGTCGCGCGAGCCGGGGCGAGATGATCGGCCTCGTGAACCGGGGCGGGATGATCGGCCTCGTGAACCCGGTCGGGATGATCGCTCACGAGAAGGCGGTCGCTCGTTTGCCGGTAATCGTTCTTACAACAACAACGATGACCGACCGCGCGACTCACGCGATGAAGGTGGGCTTGAAGGCGAGAACCGCAGCTTCGGCGGCGATCGCGATGCCGGTGATGATCGCGGTTTCCGCAGTGAGCGATTCCGTGATGATCGACCGCGTGATGATCGTCCTCGCGACGACCGCCCGCGTGATGATCGGCCTCGTGAAGATCGCGGAGCCGGCGAAGAGCGAGCAGAAGGTGAGCCGCGTCCGTTCGATGGCGAGCGTCAACGCAGTGATGAAGAAGGCGGCTATGGCTATGGACGCGGCAGAGGTCGAGGACGCGGTCGTCGTCCTCGTAATCCGCTTGAAGCCCGGAACTATCGTCCGGACGAGCGTGAAGATCGCTTCGATCAAAGCGACGTGCAGTCCGACCGCTTCGATTCAGAAGTGCAAGACGCTCGCGACTTGCAGTTAGGTGCCGACGGTGAAGCTGACGGCGAATTCTTTGATGACGATTTAGGTGATGGCGGGCCAAGACGGCGTCGTCGCCGTCGTCGTCGTCGTCGCGGAGGTCGCGATGGCGAAGTCGGGGGCAACTACGCTCCGAATGAAGGCGGATACAACCGCGAGAGTGCGCCGCCGCAACGCGGTCCGCGCGGTCCTCGACCTCAGCGCGAGCCAATCGGTAATAGCGGTCCGGGACGCGGAAGAGGTCGCGGTCGCGGCGCTCCGCGTCAAGATCGCGGTCCCGACAGAGGGCCGGATCGAGGCTTTGATGGTGATCGTCATCCGGACTTTGAACGAGATCCGCGCGGCGCTCGGCGTCGCGTTCGCGGTGCTCCGGTCGAAGTCTTTGAAGGCATTCTGGACGGCGTTCTTGAAATGCATCCGAAGGGGTACGGCTTCTTGCGAGACCCGCAGAAGAACTATCTCGCTCAGGATGCGGATCCGTTCGTGCCGAGTTCCTTCATCGAGAAGAACGGACTGCGCGAAGGCGTGCTGCTGCGAGCGGAGATTGGCTCGGGGATTCGCAATCAAGGACCGCGCCTCAAGGAGATCATCCTTGTTGACGGTCGCTCGCTTGAGGAATGGCAGAAGTTTCAGCCGTTCGACGAGCAAACGCCGGTCACTCCGTATCGGCAGATCAAGCTCGAACGCGGTCTGAAGCCGATGACGATGCGCGTGATGGATCTCTTCACGCCGGTCGGAATGGGGCAACGCGCTTTGATCGTTGCTCCTCCGAGAACCGGTAAGACGATGCTCTTGCAAGACATCGCGGACTCGGTGAGTACCAATCACCCGGACTTGCATTTGATGGTCTTGCTCGTCGACGAACGACCGGAAGAAGTCACCGAGATGCGTCGCCGTGTGAAGGGCGAAGTCATCGCGTCTTCAATGGATCGTGAAGTCGAAAGTCACGTGCGCATCAGCCAACTCATCATTGAGCGCGGCAAACGCATGGCCGAAATGGGCAAGGACGTCTTCATTCTGATGGACTCGATTACGCGTATGGCCCGTGCCTTCAACAAATGGACTGGCGGCGGATACGAGTCGCGAACGATGACCGGCGGTTTGAGCGTTAAGGCGCTCGACATTCCTAAGAAGCTCTTCGGTACTGCTCGCCAGTTTGATGGCGGCGGCTCGCTGACGATTGTCGCGACCGCGCTCATTGATACCGGCAGCAAGATGGACGAAGTCATCTTTCAGGAGTTCAAGGGCACCGGAAATATGGAGTTGGTGCTCAGCCGCGATCTCGCCGACCGCCGCATTTGGCCGGCGATCGACATCACTCGTTCGGGCACTCGTCATGAAGAGAAGCTCTTCGATGAGGACTCCTACGAGAGCGTGACGATGTTGCGTCGCAGCTTGATCTCGTTGAGTGCTGTCGAGGCGATGGAGCATCTCACAAAGACGCTTGATAAGTTCCCGACGAATCGCGAGTTCTTAGGTCGCGTGAAGTCGTTGCTGTAATAGAAATGGCAGCTTGAGGATTGTCGCTTGATGAGAGGCGAGCCGTTCGATGGACGGCTCGCCTTTTTTGTTTTTGTGTGTAACCGAAATTCCGGCGCGGTCTCCGGCGGGCTTCTCCCGTTGGGACCAACGACTGGCAGCTACAAGAACGAACTGACTTGATCACTCTCCGTCCGGCTTGTCCGGACGGGAGTCACGACTGACCCGC
>CAZNMS010000220.1:0-13541 GCA_964573505.1 uncultured Planctomycetaceae bacterium
ATGTTCTCTTCGCGCGCCCCAATCAGTCGGGCCGTGCGTGCTAATCCAGCGATCGCCCGCAGTTCTTGAAGTTCAGCCGCTTCCGTTTTGAAGTCTGCTCGCGACGTCGATTTCCACAGACGTTGAAGCACTCCGGTCACAGCGGAAGCAGAAGCTTCGAGCACCCAAACGGCGGGCCAAACGCAGATCGTGAAGAGGTGCATCATTGGCGAGAGCGAGAGGCAGACCCACTCCTTGTTCTTCAGCGCGAAGAGCTTCGGCACCAACTCTCCAATAACGATCGTGAGCGCCGTCAGAGGAATCACGACGACCACCAACGCTAGGAAGTCGCACAGACCGGGCGAGAGTCCCAACGAACTCAAGAGGGGCGCGATGCGTTCTTCCGCTCCCGCCCCGCTAGCTGCCGCAGCGATGACTCCGACCAACGTGATCCCCAATTGAACGACGGCCAAACTGCGTTCCATCTCGCGTTTCATCGCGAGTGCCTTCGCAGCCCCGTGCCTTCCTTCATGAGCAAGCGCCTGCAATCGCGCATCGGACACGGACGTCAAAGCGATCTCATACGCCGCGAACAAGGCATTCAGCGTCACCATCACTGCAACAACTACAAACTCGATCGTATGCACAATGCACTTTCAAAAACGTGTCTTGAAAATCCCAACTATCTCAACAGCGTCAGCAGTAGCTGAAATCGTGAGATTTCAGGCATTTTGGAACCGTCCGAAATCTGACGATTTCGGCTACTCATCGCCGCGAATCCGCCGCAGCTTTTCGCGCAGGGTCGGGCGGCTGAGGCCCAGTAATTCGGCGGCGGCGACTTGATTGTTGCCGGTCTGCGTCATCACGGCGGAGATGACGATGCGGTCGAAGTGCTCTTGTAAGCGACGGTAGATCCCGAGTTCGTTCGCGGCTAACGCTTGCCGTAACGCTGCTTCAATACCGTCCCATGTAGTTACCACCACATCCTCTGAAACGACCTTGATGGCTTCGCGCGAGAACTGATCCGGCAAGAACTCGGGCAACAGTGAAGTACCCGCCGAGCGGATCAACGACTCGCGAATGACGCTTTGCAACTCGCGCACGTTGCCCGGCCAGTGATAGGTCAGCAAGCGCTGCATCGCCTCTTCGGAGATGCTCGCGATGGAACATCCCAACTGGCGATTCAAGCGGAACAAGAAGTAGTGCGCGAGTTCGGGAATGTCGCTTACTCGCTCGCGTAAGGCGGGCAGCGTGATCGTCACTCCTCGCAACCGGTAATAGAGGTCCAATCGAAACTGGTTCTGCTCAACCATCTTCTCGATGTGCTTGTTGGTCGCGGCGATGACTCGCACATTTGCCGTCAGCATCTCGTTACCGCCCACTCGCTCGAACGAACCGTCTTGCAACAGACGCAGCAGTTTGGCTTGAGTCGCCGGGGCCATATCGCCCACTTCGTCTAAGAACAGAGTGCCGCCATTGGCTTGCTCAAACTTCCCGATACGTTTGCGTTCGGCTCCGGTAAACGCCCCGCGTTCGTGACCGAAGAGTTCGCTCTCCAACAACGACTCCGTGAGCGCCGCGCAGTTGATGGCTAGAAACGGTCCCTGATTGCGGCGGCTATGGTGATAGATCGCGCGAGCGACAAGTTCCTTGCCCGTTCCGCTTTCTCCCAGAATCAGCACGTTGACATCTTGAGGAGCGATACGACCAATCTGCTTAAACACAGCCCGCATCTGCGAACCGCTGCCGATGAGTAGATCGGGCTGATCGACCGAGCGTTCGCCTTCCTCGACGATCGCCGGTTTGCGCATCAATTCGCTGATCGCGCAAGCCTGCCGCACAACGTCTTTCAGGCTTTCGGCGTCGAGTGGCTTCACGAGATAGTCGTAAGCACCGCGTTTCATGGCTTCGATTGCGGTCGCGGCCGTGCCGTGTCCTGTAATAAATACGACAAGGCATTTGGCATCGCGCTGCCGCATCTCTTCAAACACCGACATGCCGTCTTGAGTGCCCAGTCGAATATCCAACAGCACGACATCCGGAGTGTGCTCGACGATGCGTTGCAGTGCCTCTTCAGCGGACTCGGCGGTGATGACTTCGATTTCGGTCTCACGAAAGACACGCTGCACGCTGAAGCGGATCGCAGGTTCGTCATCGACGATGAGGAGTTTCGGCATAGTCAGTTCGTTTTCGTGCCAGCAAGTTTTGAGGAAGGTCGGTTCGAGCTTTCGCATCGAGCATGTGATTGATGTTACAGACCGACAAGTACGTCTGGCGGTACTTCGATGGCATCAGTCCTCAGCAAATGGCAGATCGACCACAAACACCGCCCCTCCGTCTGAGTGGTTCATCGCCCACAGTCGACCGCGATGCTCTTCGATAATGCGCCGACTCACGGCCAGTCCGAGCCCCGTGCCGCGCGCCTTTGTGGTCATGAACGGCGCGAAGATCTCTTCGAACTGACCGTCCAGAATTCCGGGACCGTGATCGCGCACCGACACTCGCCAACGGCAAGCGTCCGATGCAGCGGAGTCGTCTGAATTCGGCACTTCGCTAAACGATACGTCGATCGTTCGAGGTCGCGCGTTGTCATTCGGCAGCGAATGGCTTGCTGACTGCGGCATCGCGTCCAGCGCGTTGAGCAACAAGTTCACGAACACTTGCTGCATCAAGTCGGGATCGGCGGTGATTGGAATGGGGAACACTCGCTGCTCGACGTTGATCGTCACGCCATCTCGCTCCGCGCGAGCTTGCACCAAGTTCACCGCACGGGCGACATCAGCCTGCACGTTGTGACGAATCAAGTGCTGCACGCTCGGCCGCGCATAGTCCAGCAGGCTTTGAATCGTGCGCTCCATCCGCTCGATCTCGCTGATCAAGACTGCGAATGGTTCTTGATCGTCGCGACTCTCATCGGCTTTGCTCGCCACGGTTTGCACCAGCAACTTCACCGAAGTCAGCGGGTTCCGCAGTTCGTGAGCGACACCGGCTGCGATCTGTCCGACGACCGCCAGTCGCTCGTTCTGCGCGGCATCGCGCCGAGCGACCTCTAACTGCTTCAAGACATCTTCAATGCGGATGGCGGCGATCCGCGCTTGCTCATCGAGTCCCGCGAGATCATCGCGTTCGAAGTCGGGTTCAACGTCGATCGACTTCACGTCTCCCGCAGCACCGGCCAACGTCACCCGCAGTCTCATGATGCGTTGCTTGAGCTTGCTCGATGCACGCAGTCCCAAAGCGATTCCCAACAGCGGACCAACAACGGTCAGAGCAATACCCGCCCAACGAATGCGACTGCTCCAGCTTTGATAAAAGACAGTGTGATCATCAATCAGTCGTTGATTGATCTCTAAGAGCCGATCGGTGTGCTCCGAGATCTCGGCAGCAAGGGCAAAGGCACGCTCACCAGGAATGGGATCATCATCAACAGCGGGAGTGTTCTTGAGATCGGCTAAGTAATCATCAAAGGACCGACGAATTTGAGTGACGATCTGCTGCTCGTTCTCTGTCAGTGCGGTGCGATGGGCCTTCGCAAGCGAGGCTCGAAAACTCAACGCGGCTTCCGATGATTCAAAATTGGTCTGTCGATCAGCCAGAGGCAGCGTCGCTTGTCGAAATACTTTGTCCTGCAATGTCCACAACGCGTGCTGCATCTCGCCAACGCTCTCAATGGTCGTGACGTTCTCATCAAGCACTCGCTGATACCCGCCTTCCAACCAGCGGATCGCAAGCGTTGTCATCGTGCTGAAGAGCAGCCACATGACTCCCACCAGCACCGTCGGCAGCACCATCGAGTTCCATCTAAACCAATTCATGCGGTTCCTTGATTCGGCAACAGTGGGGGTAGCGTTCAACGTCATGCTGCAATCGCTCAGCACGCTCAACTCACGAGTGATCTCGACCGCATCATCGCGGAGCCGGTCGTCCTGCTGCCGCGTCGTCCGGTGAGTTTGCTAACCCGCCCAAGTGAGCTTCATTGCGAGCTCGGACCTTTGCGGCGGCATCGTCGTACAAGAACGGTAAGAAGACGTACCGACGCCCCTTCGTTACCGGCAGTGCTTCGTGCAGCAGCGAGCACGAGAAGACGACGCAGCCTCCCGCCGGCGGCACAAACACCTGCCGACCAAACTCAGGGAACCAAACTTGTCCGCCTTCAAACTCACCCGTATTGAGATTGAGCGACACTGCAAACTTTCGATGAGCAGTGCCCACAGTCGTGTTGTCGCGATGACGATTAAAATGCCCCTGCGTC
The DNA here is from genome assembly GCA_964573505.1 of uncultured Planctomycetaceae bacterium. Classification (GTDB taxonomy): domain Bacteria; phylum Planctomycetota; class Planctomycetia; order Planctomycetales; family Planctomycetaceae; genus AM-0621. Next base: position 4,232 of record CAZNMS010000220.1, read on the forward strand.
TCCGCCTCGTAGCAAGCGACGATGTACCGCTCCATGCGAGTCGCTTTGAATTGATAAGCCTTCAAGATCTCGGGCGCGAGCCGATCATGAATGCGAATCATGCACGCCTTCCGCAGTTCCTCATCGAGTATCTCTTGATCGCGCCGCCGCTTGTGTAAGTAGTCATACACGCCGACGGTCTTGCCATTCACATCGCGCATGAAGCCGGACTCTTCGCCGCCATGCTGCTCGTAATAGGCGATCAAGCGACGACACAGATCGGGCTCAAACACTCGGGGCACAATGAGCACCGGAGCTTGAGCTTGCCCAATCACAAATGGCGACGGATCAACGAGCCCATTCGCGAGCTGCATGACTTCGTCCACATGTCGCTGCGGATCATTCGAGAACAGCACGACCTTGAGACATCTCAATCGCTGATCCAACACGACGGTGAAGCAGCGGTACTCGCCGCTCGGCACGGGCTGCGCGGCAGTCGCGACATAGTTCTCGTCAGCCGCTCCAAAGAGCTTGCTGATGTTCGCATCAAGATCGAAGAAGAACCTCATCCCGCGCCGTTCCTGCAAGCTCTGCCGCGACGGATCAAGAGGATCGGTCGTCACGCCAAAGAACATCGAACGAGCACCGTCTTCGAAGTCATCTTGTCGTCGTTGGAATTCTTCAACGACCTGCTGACTCAACGGATCCGCCGCCGATCGGAAGAAGCACAACACAATGGGATGCCCGCCCACCGTGTCGAAGCAATAACTCGGATTGAGATGTGTCCGCCCATAAAACCACGGCGCGGGTTCACCAAATGCCAACAGCGCCTTTCGCATGTGTCCCTCAAGAAACTTGCCAGCGATGGAAAGAAAACTTCCATCTGAGACTTCAGAGACGCAAGAAAACCAAATCTCGCGTTCCTGAGGCCGGGCAAGGCGATCCGCATGCCAAAAGTCCTGAATCGTCGCTGCGAGAACTCAATGGGCTCCGTTGAGATAGATGATTCCGAGACCCGCGAAGATGACTGCGATGACGAGCCATGCATCGGGTTCAATCAGGAAGCGGCGTTTTTCGACGTGATAGAGCTGCCCCATGAGCGCGATCGATGTCGCGGCTACTCCGGCCAGCACCGAGATCACATGCGCCGAACTCACTGACATCATCAGCGGCCCGGAATGCAGTGCATCGAGTGGCAACAGCAGCAGCATGTTGAAGGCATTGCTGCCGAACACATTGCCGATGGCGAGATCCAATTGCCCCATGCGGATCGCAGCAAAGGACGCTACGAGTTCCGGCAACGACGTCGAAAGCGCCACCAATGTTGTCCCGACAAAGGTTTTACCGAGCCCCGTCTGATCTGCGATGAGACCTGCAGTCTCGGCCAGATACGGCCCCGCCAACACGATGACTCCGGCGGCGGCAATGAAGGTCAGCACCGCACGCCGCAGCGATGGCTTTGAGTGTTGTGTATTTCCCGTTACAGCTTCCGCGTCAGTATTGGCCTTCAGAGCGATTCGCTGATCGACAAAGACCATGCGAACTCCGAGCACATAACCAATCGCGATGATCCACACGCCGACATGCACTTCGAGAAAGCTCCACTGCGGAGCCTTCTCGGTCGCAAGCAGCGCCAGTCCGGCCAATGTCGCCAACGCGATGCTCAGTAAGCCGGCCATCGCATGCGCGGCAGCCATCCTTGAGAGCATGCGACCGCGCGAATGGTGTGTCAGATCCAACACAGCGAGGATCAGCAGATTCATCAGACTGCTTCCGAGCAAATCGCCAACCGCCAGATCGGCCATACCGAGTCGTACGGCAGTCAAATCAACCGTGAGTTCCGGCAACGACGTCGCTCCGGCGAGCAACACGCTGCCAATCAGCAAGCGTCCCCAACCGGTCGCTTCCGCGATGTCGTCACCGGCCTTCGCCAACACGGTCCCGGCGACAACGATCACCGCCGCGATCGCCAAGAATTGAAACGCCAGCGCCATTGATGAATCCCTTGATAATGCGAAGGCAGCAACGCTGGCTCATCGCTTACCGTTAAAGCCAGTCTTGACGTTTCCAACAAAAGTCATTTTTCGTGTAGGACGGGCTACCAGCCCGTCCGAATTCGAATAAGGACGGGTTAATAACCCGTCCTACTCATGCTTTTCGACTTTTGTCGGATACGTCTTGCTTCAGTGTCTCGTGCAATGATCCCGTCGAAAAATATTCTGCCCGGTCTTTGTGTCGGATTTCCTACACCAAGGCCACTCTCAAGACATCGCAACAATGCGGAGTAACCGGCGGACGTTCTGCTGATCGTTGCTTTGTTGTGCGATCAACAACTGTGAAATCGCCGTGCTGACTCGGAACGCTTCGAGCAACGAGTTGAATAGCACCTCGTCGTCAGGGATCAATGCTTCGTTGCCGACAGCTTGACGATAGGCCGTCAACACCGCCGCATCGGCGCGCTGCAAGCATCCGCAAACAAGCGATTGCGATGAAACATCGAGCGACGCGGAATCCGTCGGATGCTCGATGCCGCAGATCACTTCTCGCAGCGATAACAACAACCGCGAGAGGTCGCGGAAGACCAATCGCTTCAAACGTCGTTCGGCCAAAGGTCGATGACGCTCGCCGCCAGTTCTCAGCACGACAACATCGGTCCCCGTCCACAACAGCGAGTCGAGCGTCAACGCTCCATGAGATCGAATGCGATTCAATGTCAGTGGGATATGCAGCACTCCGGCCAAGCGGCGTTGCAGTTCCAACTCGCGATCGAAGAACGCTTGCCACAAGTCGCGATCGGGGCCATCCGACGTTTTGAATGACTGCCGACCTTGCTCGATCGCCAATGCCAACGCCGCTCGCTTCGCTTCATAGATGCTGCGTCGGTAATGCACGGTGACGGTCTCGGGCTTCAAGTCCTGCGGCCGATGCAAACCGGCGAGTGCTCGATGCAATTCACCAACGCGATGCCCCAACAACGCACAACGGCTCAAGAAGACCGCGAGCGTTGCTTCGGCATCGTTATTGAGTTGCGAAGGCTCCTCTGCCGAATCGCTCGCCAACGGTGAAACCGGCGCGCACGACGCTTCATCTTTCAGGCGCGACCAAATTGCTCCGACATGCTCAGCGACCGTTTCTTCAAACGGGGCATACGAGTGGATCAAGCCCATTGTTGTCGTCGGGCGCAAGCGGCTGCTGGGCTTGAGCCGCAAGGCTGCCAGTGCTTGCGGCAAGTGCGCTGCGAAAGCGGATTCTTTGAGGGCCAGTCCCAATTCCTCTTCCGGATGCGTCCCTTCGTCGACACGGCGGAACAGCGACACAAACGTCTGACCTTTGATGATGGCACAAGCCGCGTCGGCAATCGGACTGCGCGCCAAATGACACAACGGAGTGATGTCATTTGGATTCCACTCAGCTGACAGGGCTTCCCAATTCAACCGGCTCGGTGCTGAAGACATTGCTGTCGGTGACACCGGAGCCAAGCACGCTTGCCAGAACTCGTTCTCGGCGGTTGCGTCGCAGATCACCAATCCGAAACTGAGCGGATTCGAGAAGGTAATTTTTGCGACACCGGCATTCGGTCGATCGTTGATGATGCATTCGGCTCGCTTCGTGTCAGCGATGACGAGTGGCAATTGATAGGACTCGTGCAGCCCGTCATTCAGCTCGGCAGAGACGATGAACGTGACCAGTCCTTCGCGCTCGTTGGGGCTTCCGTTTGTGACCAGCGGCAACGGGAGACTCGCCGCGATGCGACAATGTCGGATGCGCTGTCGTCCGCCGGGAAACCAAACTTGTTGAACTAAGAACTCGGGCAGCGCGGCTTCCAACTGCCGCAGTCCGTTCGGCTCAAGCAGCTCTTCCCAACGTTCGTTCAAAGTGAGCTCCGGCAACGCAGCTAACTCCGTGCGTTCAATGGCTCCTGTCGGCCAACGTAAGGCGAACCAATAGAAGCCATGCGGCCCCAACGTCAGCAAGTAAGGCAGCTCGCCGATCATCGGGAAGTCCGCTTGTCCAAACAGTTCGCGCGGAACGCGACCGCGAAACGCGCCGAGATCCAACTCGACGAACTGCGACTGGCGCGACAAGTTACAGACGACCAACAGCACTTCGTCGTCGGTCTGTCGCAGAAACGTGAGGATCCGCGGATTGGCCGGAGTCAGGAACGTCAACGAACCGCGACCAAAGGCGGCATACTGACCACGCAGCCGAATGACGCGCCGCAGCCACCATAAAAAGGAATGCGGACTGGCTTCGTGAGTCTCGACATTGTTTGTTTGAAAGTGGAATTCCGGGTCGATGATCGGCGGCAAGAAGAGCCGTTGCGGATTCGCGGTCGAGAACCCAGCGTTGCGATCCGGAGACCATTGCATCGGAGTTCGCACGGCATCGCGGTCGCGCAGATAGAAATTGTCGCCCATCATGATCTCATCGCCGTAGTACAAGACCGGCGTGCCGCCCAGCGCGAAGAGCAATCCATGCAGCAGCTCGATCTTGCGGCGATCGTTCCTCAGTAATGGGGCCAACCGCCGACGCACTCCCATGTTGATACGCGCTTGCGGATCAGTGGCGTAACTCGTCCACATAAAGAGCCGATCTTCCTCCGAGACCATCTCTAACGTCAGCTCATCGTGATTCCGCAAGAAGACGGCCCACTGCGCTTTCTCGGGCGGAGTCGGCGTTTGCCGCAGAATGTCGATGATCGGAAAACGATTCTCTTGTTGCAGACTCAAGAACAGACGCGGCATCAACGGGAAGTGAAAGCACATGTGGCATTCATCGCCGTTGCCAAAATAAGCCGCCGTTTCATCAGGCCATTGATTGGCTTCAGCCAACAGCATGCGATCGGGGTAGTGCTGATCAATGTGCTCGCGCAGTTCGCGCAGATAAGCATGCGTCTCTGGCAAGCTTTCGCAATTCGTGCCATCGCGTTCGAAGAGATACGGGACGGCGTCGAGCCGGAGTCCGTCGACTCCCAAATCGAACCAGAAATCGAGCACGCGCAAGACTTCGGCTCGCACTTCAGCATTATCGAAATTCAGATCCGGTTGATGGCTATAGAAGCGGTGCCAGTAGTACTGCCGCGCGACGGGATCCCAACTCCAATTCGACGTTTCAAAGTCGCGAAAGATAACACGCACACCGGAGTATCGATCTTCGGTATCACTCCAAACGTAGTAATTGCGTTCGGGGCTTCCGATCGGAGCCGTGCGTGCTCGCTGAAACCAAGCGTGCTGGTCCGAGGTGTGATTAATAACCAGTTCGGTAATGACCTTGAGCCCGCGTTGATGAGCAGCCTGCAAGAACGAGCGAAAGTCATCGAGCGTTCCATACGCCGGATTGACCGTCGTGTAGTCCGCGATGTCATAGCCTTCATCGCGGAGTGGCGAGGGATAAAACGGCAGCAGCCAAATCGCCGTCACACCGAGCGAAGCGACATAGTCCAGCTTGCTCGTCAGCCCCACAAAGTCGCCGACTCCATCACCTTTGCTGTCGAAGAACGACCGAACGTGCAACTGATAGATGACCGCGTCCTGATACCACTGTCCGTTCGCCATAACACCACACGCTCGCCTTAGTATAATTTCAAGATAATTGGTAATGCAGGGCGAAGATGCCATGCAGAAGGCAAGGTCAAACGACGAATCTATTGCGTGCGGACTCGGGAACAACTGGCCGGCTTATCGCCGTGCAGCCTGCGATATCCTTCGATTACCTGTTGATTGAAGTCGCTCCAATGCACTCGGTAGTTCTTCCTGAGCGATCAGCGCAATTGCACCGTCGGGGCGATCTCGTTGAATTGCGGCTTTCAAGAGACGAACGGGTTCTTCTTTGGATCCAAAATGAGTCAACAAGTCGGCGAGTAGTAGGCAAGGTGTCGGAAGTTCGGGATGGTCCGCAATCACCGTTTTGAGTCCAGCTTTCACGTCTTGAAACAGCCCGCATTTCCACATGACAAAGGCTACGTGCAAATCAGAGCCCGCGCGACCGAAGTGAGTTGCAGGGAGTCCCAGTGACAACGTTCGACAACACTTAGCATAGTCGCCGCACATCGCTTGACAGTGCGCCAACAAGATGTGAGCTCGCGGTCCGCGATCTGATACCTCACAGAGTTTCTCAAATACTTTGCTTGCGGCCTCGAACTCGTCACTGACCCAAAGTTTGTGGCCAATCGCGAATAGCTTCTGATAACTCAATTGTACCAACTGACCGTCACGTTCTACGACAAGGGTTACGTCAGCCGGGTGAAGCGATGCTTTATTATGCAACATTGTCGCATCCTTTTCTGAATTGAGTTTTGGCCTGTCCACCTAGTTCTACAGCGAGCCATGTAGCTGAAATCGTGAGGTTTCAGGCATTTTCGATCATTCGAAATCTGACGATTTCGGCTACGCAGTCTCAAATGTGCCCCGCCGACTTAGCACAAGCGATAGCCCCGCGGCACGACAGTGATACCCTGAGGCGAGATCGTGAAACCACGAGCCAAATCTTGATCGGGATCAAATCCGATACTAGTACCACTCGCCAATTCAGCATCCTTGTCGACAATCACGCGACGTAGCCGAACATCCCGCCCGAGGCGGACGTTTCCCATCAGAATTGAGTCCACGACGCTTGAGTTTGCCTCTACGATGCAACGATGGCCGAGTACTGATCCACTAATGCACGCACCGACGATTTTTGATCCCGAACCGACCATTGAGTTCTCAAGGTTCAAGTTGCGAATATCACTACTGTCGGTCAAGAAGACCGGAGGCGGTAAGTTGGGTTTGAATGTGCGAATCGGCCAATCGTCGTTGTCCAATGCCAGTGGAGGGCTGACGCTGAGCAAGTCTTGATTTGCTCGGAAGTACGCATCCAACGTCCCGACGTCGCGCCAATAGTCGGTATTGCCTGAACCGGCTGAGCAAAATGGAAATGCAAAGACCCGCGAAGTCGGGAACGTCTGGGGTAAGATATTATGGCCGAAATCATGACCACTCGTTGCCGATGCAGCATCAGCCATGAGCGCGTTCATGAGGAATTGCGTTTTGAAGACATAGATCCCCATTGACGCCAGTGCGTGTTGGTCATCATTCGGAATGTGTCGGGGATGCTCCGGCTTTTCTTCAAAGCCGACAACTCGGTGAGTGTTATCAACCTGAATGACACCGAATTGACGCGCCGCTTCAGCGATTGGGACGCGATAAGTTCCAACGGTTAAATCTGCGTCTTGTTCGCGATGAAACGCGAGCATTTCGCGATAGTCCATCGCGTAGACATGATCCCCTGCGAGAACGAGCACATCATCCGGCTGAATGGATTGAATCGAGTAAATGTTTTGATAAACGGCGTCGGCTGTGCCTCGATACCAGTCCTCGCTGACTCGTTGCTGCGGCGGAATCAACTCCAGAAATGCCCCTAATTCCCGTTGAAACAGTGGCATCCATGCTCGCTCCAAGTGCCTATCAAGACTCAGTGATTTATACTGAGTCAAGACCAACACCCGAAATAGACCACTGTTAATACAGTTCGACATGGGAAAGTCGATAATGCGATAGCTACCACCAAACGGCACCGCTGGTTTGGCCCGTTCTAGCGTCAACGGTTCGAGGCGAGTGCCTTTTCCTCCGGCCAAAATGATAGTCAGAGTCTTATTAATCATAGGATTGTTCTTTCAGGATTGCCCATTCGACGGTTCTCGAAAGGACCAAGCCAACAACGGCGGAGTCACCAACGTCGTGACCATGACCATCACCACAATTGCCGTATAAACCGCCGTGTCGATGACGGGCTTACCGCCAGACATGAGTCCTTGCCCGATCGCGGCAAAGATCAAGCCGACTTCACCGCGCGGAATCATGCCGAAGCCGACCGTCAGACGATCAATGCCGCCGGTGACTCCGAGCGAACACGCCTGCTTTCCAATGATCGCGGCGATCGTGATGCACGCAGCCAGTACGAGCACCACTGGATCCATGAAGCTCTGCAAGTCGACTTGAAAGCCCATCATCACAAAGAAGATCGGCACCAGCAGCGTCGTGATGGGCAGGACAAGATCTTCGAGCGAGCGTTCGTCGCGTGCATGCAGCGATGCGTAATGTCGTTCGTCCAAGATCAGCCCGGCGGCAAAGGCACCGACGATGGGGGCTAGTCCGACAAAGCTCGCGAACCATGACATCAGAAAGCAAAACACCAATCCGGTGATGACCAGCATCCCATGCACTCGCAGCTTGGCAGCCACTCCGAACAGACGCGGTGATAACCATTCGCCCAAGACAAACGAGCCCACCAAGAAGGCCAGTGCCTTGCCAATGATCAGCGCCACTTCAAGCGGACTGGCGGTGCCTTTCACGATGATCGCTTGCACGACGGCGAGCACGACTAAACCCAACACGTCGTCGATCACCGCTGCACCCAGAATGACCTTCGCCTCGCGCGTGTCGGTCTTACCGATGTCCTTCAAGACGCGAGCGGTGATACCAACACTCGTGGCGCATAAGGTCGCTCCGACAAAAAGATGCACATGCCAAGAATGGTCGGGCAACAACCAACGACTCACTCCCCATCCGAGCAACATCGGTGTGACGACTCCCAAAACGGCCACGACCAAGGAGACGGTGCCCACTCGCCGCATGTCGTTGAGGTTTGATTCCAAACCGACTTCGAACAGCAAGAGGATCACTCCGATGCGCGCCAACATGTCGAGCGTTGTCGCCACCAGTTGCCGCGTTTCAGAAACGACCGCATGTCCGTGATCACCGACGGGCCGCAGAAACTCCAATCCGTCGTAGCCAAACAAGACCAGATTGCCGAGCACCACTCCAACCAGCAGTTCTCCTAAGACGGCGGGTTGCTTGATGCGCATCATCAAGTCCCCGCCCACCTTCGCAGCCAGTAAGACCACCGAGATCGCCAAGAGCAAAGGCGTGACGGGATCTTCATGTCCGCCTGCGTGCGATTCATTGGACGTATCCACTGCGGCAGTACTCACGACCTCAATGGGCGTCTCGCCGAGCCCACTACGGGTCCACAACAACGCCCCTAACAGACCCAACACAGCAATCCATTTGAGTCGTCTCGATGAGCCGTGTGCTGACATGTCTTCGATGTCCTTGAAGAAGTTTGAATCGGGCGGGCCGGCGCAATGGGTGAGGAACACTGGTACGACGGACTTGCAGTCCGTCGAACGTCGTGAGAAGCGACGGACTGCAAGTCCGTCGTACCCAAAACGGTGGTGTTCCGCAGGATGTTTGAATCGGGTCACAGCAAATGAGCCGACACCGGTTGTCTGACGACCGCTGCAAGTTTAGACAAGTTTGAATCAAGCGGAATACTGAATTTTGACACTATC
>CAZNMS010000221.1:0-11350 GCA_964573505.1 uncultured Planctomycetaceae bacterium
AGTCTCTTGCCGCTCTCCTCTCTCTAGTATTTGCCACTCCCCACTCCCCACTCCCCACTCCCCACTCCCCACTCCCCACCGCAGGAAGTCATCGCACCATCGCGGCTACAGTGGCTGCATCGAGTTCGCAGGGCGCGAACTCGATCAACGCCACTTCGCCGCGAGGACTCTGCATGCTCTTTCAATCGCGCTCATTCGGGATCGGTGACGGCCCCAGTTTGCTTCTGATCGCCGGGGTTCACGGCGACGAGTACGAACCGATATTCGCGCTGCGGCGGTTGTTGCGGCGGCTTGAGCAGCTTCCGATTCGGGGCCGTGTAACCGTTGTTCCAATCGTCAATGAGGCCGCCTTTCTGCGCGGACAACGCACTGCAGAAGACGAACGCGATCTCGCGCGAACGATGCCCGGCAAGGCTGACGGAACTATTACAGAGCAAGTCGCCGCCGCACTCACGCCACTCATCGAGCAAGCAGACTTTCTGATCGACGTGCATACGGGCGGGCGGCTCTTTCGCATGCAGCCACTTGCCGGCTACGTGCTGCATCCGCGAGCGGAGATCCTCGATCAGCAGCGAGCGATGGCACGCGCCTTCGGGCTGCCGATCGTTTGGGGCACGTACCCATTTCTGAATGGTCGCACGTTATCGGTCGCGCGCGATGCGAACGTGCCCGCGATCTACATCGAAGCCTGCGGCGACGGAGCCTTTCATCCCGACGCCGTCGATGCCTGCGAACGCGGCTACCTGAGCGTCGCGAGCATGCTCGGAATCATCCCGACTCAAGCACCCGTCCCGCCCGTTGAGATCGTTGTCGAAGACCCGCGCGATCAAAGCGGCTTCATGCAGATGCAGCACCCCTCGCCCGTCGACGGCTTCTTTGAACCGCTCGTTTCGCTCGGTCATGCATGCAGCGCCGGTGAAGTCATCGGACGAGTGACCGACGCTTGCGGACTATTGCTCGCCGAGATCACTGCCATAGAAGCCGGGCTCATGCTCTTTCAACGAGCAGTCCCCGGCGTCAAAGCCGGAGAAAGCACCGGCGGCCTGCTTCCGCTCGCCTATCGAGTCGCATGAGCAAGCGATCGTCCGAAGGACGAAGCAGAGTGTCGCCTTTCGCTCCGAGGCTGTGATCTTTTCGCCCCCGGCCTTGTGCCGGGGGTTTAGCGGCCTTTGCGCTACTCGAATTTGCCCGAACTCGCAGTAGCGCAAAAGCCGTTGCCCCCCCGACGCCGGGGCTCCCTCTGGGTCGCGGGGGCGATTTACTCACAAGCTCTCCGCGAAAGTGCGTCTGCCGAAGTGGCTAGGTAATCGCCATTCCACAAACAATGAGACGTCACTGAAGCTGCACCTTCGCGTCTCTCGTTGCGACCACTCTAATTCAAGACCTCTGCGTCCTACGCTCCTCTGCGGTAAGAACTATTCCATGAACCGCAGAGGAACGAAGGTCGCAGAAAAGCCCTCACCGGATTCGCCGATTCCTCTGAGTCGCGGACGCAGCCTGCTCTCCGTTGCGCGGTGCGTCTTTGCTCCTGAGCTAGTGGGCAACTCGGTCCGAGTCGATCTGTCTTTAATGCTGTCTTCACACCGAAAGTTGACGGCGTTTTCGTCCCCTATTTGAGAACATCATCCCGCTGAGGCTCGGGATGGAATCCCAAGCTACTTCTCCCGAAGAGTCTCTCATTCCTCTGCCAATCCACTGCCTTAATCCATTGAAGGACGCATGCATGTCAAAGCCCACTGTCGCCGTTGTTGGAGCCAGTCGTGATCGCGGGAAGTTCGGGAACATCTCGGTGCGAGCCCATTTGGCGCAGGGCTACGACGTCTTTCCGATCAACCCGAGTGCCGACGTGATTGAGGGACTGACGTGCTATTCGTCGCTCGCTGATGTGCCGGTGAAAGGCTTTGATCGCGTCACCGTTTATCTGCCCCCGGCGAAGAGCCTCGCGCTGCTTGACGAGTTGCAGCACATCGCCGCGAAAGAAGTTTGGTTCAATCCCGGCAGTGCCGATCAGCGAGTCCGTCAACGCGCTGATGAACTCGGCATCGAGCTGATTGAGGCATGCAGCATCGTCGATTTAGGGGTCTCGCCGAGCATGTTCTGAGTCGCCGAGTCCCTGCAAAGGCATGCGTCAGGTGAGTTCATAGCAGTACGACGGACTTGTAGTCCGTCGATCTGCGACTGCGACGGACTACAAGTCCGTCGTACAGACAATCGCCGGTAACTTCTCATCTGCCGCTCGCCTAAGCGGGCGAGTGCTTTTGCGATCGTTCCCTTAGAGTCCGCTCATCGTCGATCCCTTTGCAGCCCGCGACTGTCAGAAAAGTTACCCGCGATCTGCCCCTACTTGTTTGTCGATGGCTTTCATCATGTCTCAATCGCTCCGCAGCCACTTCTTGATCTCGGCCACTCATTTGCGCGACACCAATTTTTATAAGTCGGTGATCTTGCTGATTGAGCACAACAAAGACGGAGCAATGGGCGTCATCATCAATCGCCCGCTCAACCTCAAAGTGCATTCAGCGTTGGAGAAGCACTTCGACATCCCGGAATCGAAGCAGTGCATTTACTCCGGCGGCCCCGTCGAGCCTGCGGCGTTGCTCGTCATGCACAACGAGGACTCGTTAGCCGACGACGTCACCAACATCTTGAGCGGAGCAAACGTCGGCACGCACGAGTCGATCTTCGACCGCATTGCTGACTCCATTCGCAACCCCGAAGACCCGTTCCGCTTCCGGCTGTATGCGGGCTACTCGGGATGGAGCAAAGGGCAACTCGAAGGCGAGATCGAACGCGGAGACTGGTACCGACTTCCGGGCGATGCGTCGTATGTCTTCTGCGACGATCCTTACGAAGTGTGGGAAGAATTACTCCGCAAAGTGCATGAGGACATCGGCGTCATCACCGACCCGCAGCAGAAGCACGAATGGAATTAATTCTACAGTGCGCCCAGTAGCTGAAATCGTGAGATTTCAGGCATTGCAACCGTCCGAAATCTAACGATTTCGGCTACGCAATCGCGTCCTCAAACCGCCCGCTAAATCGCCGACGTGCCGCTCCGCTTACTCCGAGTACGTCGCATACGAGTTCGGAGTCTCCCACAACAAAACCTGCGCGACGGGGAAGCCCTGCGACTTCGTGTATTGATAGATCAACTTCGCGATGTTCTCGGCCGTTGGGTTATCGGGCAGCAAGAAGAGCGGCTCGCCCTGCTCTCTCAAGATGGGGATCACCGGATCGGACTCATTGAGAATCATGCGATGATCGAGTTCGTTATCGATCCATGTGCGGACCGACTTCTTGATGTCGCTGAAGTCAACGAGCATGCCGCGATTATCGAGTTCCTCTCCCCGCAGCACGATGACAGCCCGGCCGTTGTGACCGTGCAGATGCCGGCACTTGCCGGAGTAGTTCAAAAGCCGATGTCCGTAACAGAACTCAATTTGCTGAGTGACTTCAAACACGCTGTGACCTCAATAGCAGTAAGACGAACCGAAGCATTTTCCCGCGAGCGGCGGAACATGACGACTCGCCGTCAACAGAACCACTGCTCGCAGCGGTTCTTCATTGACGCCGAGTCGGAGGGAGCAAACTTCGGCTTACCAGTTGAAGTCGAAGCGCAGGGCGAGCAGGTCGGAGTTTGTTTTTCCGAAGGTTGTGCGACTCGATGTGACGGGGTGAATCCAGTCGAACATCACTCGGGTGCGGTCGGACCAGTACCAGTTCATGCCCACTGTGAGGTCGTTGTACTCGCCGGCGTTGAGGTCGTTCAGATTCAGATTCGAGTAGCGGGCCTTTGCTTCCCATGCTCCCCAGCCGGTGCAGCCGTCGCTGGCTCGCAGGGAGAAATTGTTGATCGGCTTGTTGCGACCGAATTGGGCTCCGTGCTGACCGAAGCGCTCGAAGATGCGGTTCTCGCCGGTCAAGAAATAGCTGCCGTGAAGATAGGCGCCGCCGATCGTTGCGGCGCCGCCGGAGAGGCGGTCGACGCTGCAGAGGAAGGCTTCGCTTTGCAGCGTGATCGAGCCCCAAACGAGGGCCATTTCGAGATTGCCGGTCGTGTAGGTGTCGGCGGCGACGGCGCCGCTATCGATCAAGCGCGGGCCCTCGTGAATCTGAGGCCGACTACGAAAGCGAACGCTCTTGTTTTGGTCGTCGGTAAAAAGAATTCCCGCGCCGACATGCAGCATGTAACGGCCATTCGAGGCTTCGTCGTAGAACGGCAAGTAGGTCACTCGACCGCTCAGACGGTAGCCCTGATTGTCGTCGATCCGCTCTTTGAGCCCTTCGCTGATGCTGTCGAGGAACATGCCGTAGGACCATGTAACATTTTTGTCCTCCGTGCAGTCGTAGAAAGCGAAGCCGACTTCTCGGTCAGCGGCGAAGATGCCTTGCGTCGGAATCGATCGCTCCATGAAGACGTTGTTCGTGTCGTTCGTCACTTGTTCGAGGCTGAAGGGCACGAAGAAGTTGCCGATGCGAAAGCGGCCTAAGAACGGGATCTCGTTCATCGACAGGTAAGCGTCTTTGACATCCGGCGAAATCACTGTGCCGGCAGGGCTTTCGCCGACGGTCTCGGGTTCGAGCGTCATTTGCAGACGGAAGTCGAACTGACCGTAGCCGGTGCCATCTGCCACCAGTCGCAAGCGGCGGAATTCGAAGTAGTCCTTCGTGCCCGGAGCGGCTGCCGGCCCCGAGATGGCGTCATCGGCACGAGCAAAATTCACATAGTCCAATTGCACGTGCCCGCCGAGCTTGACCGTCCACTTGTTGGAGTCGTCTTTGGCTTTCGCTGCGTCCTGCTCGATCTTGTCGAGCCGCTTCAAGATCGCCGCGACTTCAGGGCTACTCGCTTGAGTCTTCGAGTCCATCATCGAGAGCGAATAGCTCGTGTCGACCCAACGCTCGGAAGTGGCTTCAGGGATGACAGAGGCCGGTTCATTGAGACCGGCTGCTTGCTGATCTTGAGCTTGCAGATTGGAGGCAGCGGATAGGCACAGCAGCGTTATCACTGCGCGGAGCATGCTCTCGTAGCATGGACTTCCAGTCCGTGCTGCCTTTCGACTCGTTGCGTTCGTCTCACGGTCGCCGATCAGCACGGGCAAGAAGCGCATGCTACGACGACTCGAACAATCTCTGCGGCCGGCAGTGCGACGGCTAATCGTGTCTCTTTGCGGATCGCTTGCCCGCAGAGTGCGCGCTCGCCTGAGGCTCGCGGTTAAACGGCTGATAGCATTGGTTCTGACCGGACTCATGACTCGTTCCTCGGTATCCGCCTCGTGAGAGCAAACAGCGCAAGAAAAACCGGAGGCTGACGAGCTGCTCAGGCAGCCTCCGTAAGCCTCCGGTAGTCCGGTCAGCGAGGAAGTTCTCGATCCAAATATCGTCAGCACGACCGCTACAGCTTGAATAATCGGCAAAGTTTCTCAGGCGGGTCGCGCAGTGGTCGGAGGCTTCATTGTGAAGGGATTCCGACGGGCGATCTCAGTCGCGGAGCGACTGAGCTACGTAAGCGAGTCGCTCCGCTACTCGCTGAATTCAAACGAATGGCACCCTGACGAAAGCCGCGTTCGCAACTTGCCTTGCTACGTTGAGAGCGGGCTGACGATATTGCCGCCCCACTTTTTGGGCTTTGAACTGCGACTTCTTCCGTTTGCTGCGAGAGATCAATTTTGACCGTCCCGAGCCCTACTTTGAGCCTGCACGGAGTCCCGGTTGCGGACACCTTTGCCGAAGCGTTTTCGATCATCGGGACGCGTCTTGTGATTACCGCCGCCAGCAGGCGATGGGCCTATACCTCAGCGGCTGAGTTCTGCGGATTCGCAACGAGCGTCATTGCCTGCGACTGCGAAGCCGCGCCGGAACGATTCTTGTCGAGCGACGAAACTCCGGACGGTCGTCCCGGCATCAGCGTTTTGGCGTTTGCCTTCAGTCGAGATGCACTCGGCAAAGCGGTGAGTGAGCGAGTCGGACAGTGCGTGCTCACGTGCCCGACGACGGCTTGCTATGACGGACTTCTCGGACGTCCGAAGGAAGAGCGACTCGGCGTCGGTGCTCAACTGCGGTTCTTCGGTGACGGACATCAGATTGCAAAGAAGCTCGGTGATCGGCGCTTCTGGCGCATCCCGGTGATGGACGGTGAATTCGTCTGTGAAGACAAGATCGGCAGCATCAAAGGAGTGGCCGGCGGCAACCTCTTGATCTGCGGAACGACGCAAGCAACGGCTCTCGATGCGACCGACGCCGCCGTCAAAGCGATGCGGCAAGTGCGCGACGCGATCATGCCCTTTCCCGGCGGCATTGTCCGAGCCGGAAGTAAAGTGGGCTCGATCTATAAGAAGCTGAAGGCGAGCACGAACGACGCCTATTGCCCGACGCTCCGCACTCAGGCGAAGAGCGAACTGCCGGACGGCACGGGCGCGGTCTATGAAGTCGTGATTGACGGGCTCAGCTTTGATGCCGTGAAGGCCGCGATGCGTGCCGGTCTGCATGCTGCTGCCGCTTGTCCGGGAGTAACTCTGATTACAGCGGGCAACTACGGCGGGAAGCTCGGCAAGCATCACTTCCACTTGCGCGATCTGATTGAGGCGGGCGAGTAGGCGCTGCGGTTGAGAGGACTCATAGGACGCAGAGGACCGATCGGACGAATGACGTCGGTCGACAGTCGATGAGCAACGCCTAGTTCGACAGCGCACCTTCGCGTTTCCGTAGCCGAGATCGTCAGATCTCGGACGCTTGAAATGCCTGAAATCTCACGATTTCAGCTACATGGTGCGCTTTAGAAGTAGCGCAACATTGGCACGGCTTCGATTCACTGGCCGTTCACTCGCTTGAAGGAGTGCTGCATGCCCTCAGTCACGATTGCTGCTGATCGACTCGGTCAGTTTGCCGCTCAATTGTTTGTCGCGGCGGGTGTGCCTCACGCAGAGGCGGATGTCGTTGCTCTGAGCCTCGTTGACTCGAACCTCTGCGGGCATGAGTCGCACGGCGTTGTGCGCGTGATGGAGTACCTCGACGCACTCGAGAAGGGCGAACTGCAAGCGGGAGTCGAGTTGCAGGTCGTCTCACAAACGCTGGTCGCGTTTGTTTGCGACGGGCAGTTCGGCTTCGGGCAACTTCAGATGCGGCGACTGATCGACTTGCTCGAAGCGCCGGCTCGGCAGTTCGGCATCGCTTGCGGAACGGTGCGACGCTGCGGGCATGTCGGGCGACTCGGTGAGTGGGTCGAGCGACTGGCGGAACGCGGACTCGTCGGATTGCTCTCAGTCAATGACAACGGCGTGCTGACGTGCGTTGCTCCGCCGGGTGCAGTGCAGCCAGTGATCAGCACAAACCCAATCGCGGTCGGCGTTCCGCTGCGAGATGACTCAATGGTGCTCGATGTCAGCACCAGTATGGTCGCGAATGGGAAGCTGCGAGTGGCTCGACTGGCGCAGCAGTCCGTGCCCGAAGGATGGCTGATCAATGCTGACGGCGAGCCGACGACTGACCCCAATGCGCGGCTGACCGATCCGCCCGGCACGATCTTGCCAATGGGCGGCTACAAAGGTTTTGGACTGGGACTGCTGTTCGACATGTTGGTCGGCGGGCTCAGTGGCGGTTGCTGTCCTCCGGCGCCAACGGGTGAAGTCGAATGCAACAACGTGCTGCTCGTTGTCATTGACCCGACGCGCTTTGCGGGTCAGCAGCACTTCGTCGAGCAAGCTCAAGGACTCGCCGACTTCGCGCGAGCAGCGCGGCGCAAGGAAGGCGTCGAAGCCATTCGCTTACCGAACGATCGCAGTCGGCAAGCACGCGAAGCGCGAATGCAAAGCGGAGTGCCGCTTGATGTCGGCACATGGAACGAACTCATCGAGCGAGCCGCGCGACTCGGAGTGAGCATTGAGCCGTAAGGCTCCCCTTTTGGAGTGCGGCGATTCATCGCCGCTTTGGTTTTGCGGCGCAGCCGCTTTTTTTCTGTCCGGTCGCTGGGCGAGGAACACTGGTACGACGGACTTGTAGTCCGTCGATCGTCGTCGTCGTGAGGAGCGACGGACTACAAGTCCGTCGTACTCTCAAAACGGATGTGTTCCTCGGGAGACAAGAAACAAAAACGAAGACGGCTCCGCCGAGTTGGAAAGCGGTGATGAATCTCCGCACTCCAAAATGAGGAAATCATGAGCGAACTTGATCTGCACTCGGATGAGACGGCAGCGTCGCAGAGTCGATTGGTCCGACTGCTGTTATGGGTCATGCAGCCGAAGATTGGACTTCCTCTTTTGGTCGTGCTGATCGTCCTAATTGGCCCGTTTGTGAATCGGGCACGAAGGCTGTCGCTCGTCCCGGAAGCTCCGCCGCCGTTTGATCTCGAAGCATTCAAAGCCGACATCGTTCCTGACGAGATCAACGCTGCCTCAAAGATGACCGCCGCGACGAAGTTGCTGGTTCGGGAACCGAGCGATGCGGACAGTGTGGATGCAGCCGTCGAAAAAGGATGGGTGGCAGCGAGTCCCGAAGTCCGCGAGTGGGTCGGGAAGAATCAAGCAGCGATCGCTCTGTGGCGCGAAGCCGCTCGCATGCCCGACATGCAGTACGTCAAGCCGGGCGAGATGCGGATTGATACGGTCCTACCGACGATTCAAGAGAGCCGCGCTTTAGCTCGCCTCGCCCGCATTGAAGCCAGTCGATTGCAAAGTGAGGGGCAACTTCAGGAAGCGAATGATCTGCTGCTTGATGGTCTTCGGGCGGCAGAGTTGATCGGTCGTCGCGGAAGCTTGATCGAGTATCTCGTGAGCGGCGCTCAGTACTCGACGATCACAGATGGGTTACTGGCAATTGCAGGAGACGACCGAGCGACGGCTGAGTTCTTGCAACGCACGCTGCAAGACCTGCAACGCATCTCGCCCCGCGATCCGTCGCTCCAGCATGCGATACGCGTCGAGTACTTATGGATGCACGACACGCTGCCGAAGACGTCTCTGTCGGAGTTTGGCGCGATTCTCGGTACGAGCGGCGGGCCCGCCGACAACCTATGGAATTTTCTTTACTTCGAAGGCGAACCGCAGATTACAGCGCAAGCGGCCGGGCACATTCATACTCGCTTGCTGGAGCAAGTCATTCACCGACGCTGCGAGCGGACAAAGCGGAGCTTCGACATCTTTGAGCCGGACCCGAGTGGCTCGGGTTCGAAGTGGTCAGCGGCTGAGATCCATCGTTTCGTTGAAACGACTTACTTTGCTCACCTTCTGGTTTCGTCGAGGACGCATATCGTCGACGCGCATGACCGCAACATCGCATTGCACGACATGCTCCGCGTCAGCATCGCCCTCGAATGGTTTCGGCGAGTCAAAGGCAGTTATCCCGAGCGACTCGAAGCGCTTGCCCCCGAGTTTCTCTCGGTGATTCCCGACGATGCGCTCTGCGAGACGAAGCAACCGCTGAAGTATCGCCGCGATGGCTCGCAAGCGAAGTTATGGTCGGTCGGAACGAATGGCACTGATGACGGCGGAGGCTTCAAGCGATCCCGCGATCAAGGGGAACTTGACTTCGGCATCAGGCTCGGCGGGGATCAGCAAGAGACGAAGACGCTGACTGAGTGACTGCGCTCGCGGAAAGACGATGCGGTCTGCTCCTCGATTCAACGTGCCGCGCGATGCAGTAGCCGGAGTCGTGAACAACTACCGAAGCATTGTGGCACGACGCTCCGCGTCGTGAGTCCCGAGGAACAACTCCCGTAGAACAACGGGGATTCTCGACGCGGAGCGTCGAGCCACAATGCATTACGGCAGCCTCGACAGACTTCGGACGGAGTCACAGCGAGCCCCGAAATCTGACGATTTCGGCTACGTCGATTACGGCTCAGTTCCGATCCGCCAATCGGGTTCCTCATTCGTCGGATTTGCTGCCGCTTCATCAACAGCGACGGGCATGAGTGCCCGTCCTACGACCGGTACGTCGTCCAATTGCCGGTTGCGCCGCTCCGCGCACCCGGGCTGACGTTGCTCCCGTCGTAACGGCTGGCGCGAGTTGCTCAGTCACGAAGACCTCTCCCGTCACGTTGTCTTGCCGGTTTGCAACGTCGCGGTTGCCGAGCGGGGTTCGTGAGCTATCTCCCTATCGGTGTCTTGTCGGAACTCACGAGGTGCAGAGTGCGCGCTCGGAGTCCGGTAATTCCGATGACAGCGGTTGCGAGCATCGCGCGGCCGCTGACAAACGCGCGAGGGAAGCTCCTATGTCGGCTCCGACTGTTTCGAAACTGACGCGGCAATCATTCGTTGGCTGCCAGATTTTGGTGCTTGAGCCGACAGCAGATTGCGGACTCACTCCGCTCGTGCTTGCTCCCGGAGAATGGACGTTCGGCTCGGGCAGTCAGTGCCGCATCGTGCTTCCCGAAGGCACGGCTGATGAAGTGCATGCTCAGCTTTCGGTCTCTGAAACCGAGAGCGTGATTTGCGCATGGGGCTGCGGCGTGCGAGTGAATGGCGTCGAAGTGGAAGACACAGTGCTCAGCGCCGGCGATGTGCTTGAGATTGGTTCGCTCAGCTTTGCTCTGCGAGCCGCGCGTCCCGATGAGATCTTCGCGCATCTGCCCGCTGCTCCGTCGCAGGTTGCTGAGAAGCCGCGCGCTCCCTCTGCCGAACTCTTACTGAATCGCATTAGCGACATTGCCGAGACGCTCGACGCACTCGAGCGCGAGATGCACGGCGAAGCTCAAGCCTGCGATCGGCTCGATCAATGCATTGAACGCATTCAGAGCAGCCTCGCGCAGAAAGCCGGCGTGAAGTCTGAGCCCGCTGCTGAGAGCCGACGCGATGACTCGCTGCGCGCACTCCGTGAGCAACTTGATGGGCTCGCTGCGCAGATCGAGGGCGAGTTCACTCAGCAAGCAACGCGTGCTCGAACGGCTGAGGCTCCGCAGCAACGTCATCGCACCAGTGCGCGACTTGATGCCGTCATGGCGCAAGTGCAACCGGTCGAAGAACTGTCGGACGCAATGTCGAACGACTGGGCAAGTCAGCAAGCAACCGTCGCAACGCGCATGTCGGCGCAACTGAATCAGTTGCTCGAGTTCTCTCAGCAGCTTTGCTCACGAGCGGCGGTGCTTGATGAAGAGGCGTTTGATCTTTCGAGTCAGTGGGCCGACTTGCGACATCAGCAAGAGGAATTGTCATTACAGCGCGAACTGCTCAATGAAGAGACGATTCGCTTTCGACAGCGCGTTGAAGTCAGCTACTCCGCAACGAACGAACTGCAGTTGCAGTGGAGCCCCGACGAGGCAGAACTCGCGACGACTTATCAGCGTGCCGCTGCGGTGAGTGATTCCGACGGTCGCTTCGACCATTCATCCGGCGGTCCCGGTGATGATCGCTTCGGC
>CAZNMS010000221.1:11360-13519 GCA_964573505.1 uncultured Planctomycetaceae bacterium
CTGTTGCATCGGCGAATTGGCATCTCGATGAGAACGCCGATGACGATTGGAGCTTCGCTCCGTCAGAGCCCGCGCAGACGCTGCCGACTGTCGAGCGACATGAAGCGGATGTAACAGAAACGACAAGAGGTCGAGACGACTTCGCGGAGCCGGCTGCCTTTGAGCAGTCAGTCGAGCCGTCCTATAGGCACTACGACGATAGCGCCGCTTACGAAGCAGCAACCGATGCCGAAGCGAGTTCGGACTACGAAGCCGCCGTTGCTATCGCTGATGACGTTCCGTTTGAAGAAGCTGCGTTCGAAAATGTGACCGAAGAGGCGACATACGAGGCTGAGCAAGTCGTCACGGATGAGTTTGCGAACGTGCCCGTGCAACAACTCGATCAGTTGCAGCAACTCGTGCATGAAATCGAGCACGAGGTCGCCGAAGACGTTGAGTTGCAGATCGAAGAGCACGTCGAGTGCAGCGCAGCCGACATCGTCAGCGAAGGCGAGACGATTGATGAACTGCCCGCTGAAGCAATGTTTGCAGCAGCTTTAGAAGGACACTCAAAGGCCGATGCTTCGGAAGGCGTTAGCGAGATGCGGTCGCGGGAAGCGGCGGTCGCGGAACTCGATGCGCTGCTCGCCGCGTACGCTGACGAGTCCGCTGCGGGAACTCGGGAACTCGACGCACTTGAGCAGTCCGATGTCTCTGATGTCGTTGCGGATGCCGACGACGAAATGAGTGCTGAGGTCGCCGAGAGCACGCTTGAGCTCTCCAGTGGCGAAACTTGGTACGAGGGCCAATCGCTCGAAGGTGAATCAGAATTTCAAGCCGATGCGGTCGCTGCTGTGCCGACGCAGGCGAGTGAAGTTGAGTCGGTCGATACCGCTCGACGCACGGAAGAGTTGATTCATCAAACGGAGCGTCTCATCGACACATTGCAGCACGAAGACAATCGGCATGACTCAGTGAGTGCCGAACCTCTCAGCGGAGTTGCTGAGCAAGTCGGTGCTGAGGTCATGTCAGAGCAAGACGACTCGCTACCCGCGCCGTCGGTCTTTGCTCAGCACTTCTCGGTCGATGTTGAAGACAACGCGGAAGAGACGGGGACGAAGCGCGGGCTCTTCGGCAGTGAGAGCGGTGCTGATGTTGAGATCCCGGCCGGGTCGCTGCTTGCTCAACTGCAACGCAAGCCGACTGAGAACCCCGAAGTGGAGAAGGTGACCGAGCTGCGATCGCAGTTAGCGGATCTCTTCGGGATCACAGCGCCGCCGGCAGCTCGTCCTGAAGTCGCTGAGTCGAAGTCGCTCGAAGAACGCTTCAGCTCGTTCTACTCCGGCGGCAAGTCGGTTGAAGAACTCGATGAAAAAGGAGCGCTATCCGAAGAACCGAACGCAATCGCCGAAGAGGTTCGCAACAGCGAGCACGCTCTCGAGCCGACCGTCACAACTCCCGCAGAGAAGCCGAAGACTCCCGACGCATCCACTGCTGAAGCGAGTGAAGGCGAAGATCCAATTCGCGCCTATATGGCTCAATTGATCGCTCGCAGTCGGCAGTCGTCGCAAGGAGATCGCACGGAGACGCAGACCGACAAGCGGACGGAAGGCACATCAACAGTCGAGGGCTATTCGACACTGGCTTACGAAGCGCTGCCCGAGAAGAAGCAGGTCGAACAGGATTACTCGTACTTGTCTGAAGGGCCGAAGCATAAGCAGGACAAAGAAGCCGTTCGGGCCAACATGCAACAACTAAGAAAGCTTGCCAACGTGCAGGCACGTTCGGCCGTTGCGAGTGCCGGTCGTAAGCAACTGAAGCTGCAAGTGTGCGCGAAGCTCGCCGGGACGCTGATGTCGTTTGCCTTCGGAGCAACCGCGATCGTGATGCAACTGCCCGCGATCTACGGCTACGTCGTTTGTGCTCTCGGCATGTTCTTCGCCTGCGATCTCTTCCTGACGGTGTTTCGCAATTGGAGGCTGCTCGCGAAGCAAGCGAGGTTGTCTCGCCAATTGGCTGCCGAGAGTCTGCCGGAACTCAAAGCCGATCCGCGGACAGAAGGCCGATTGGAGCAATTCACAAAGGCGTCTCGTCAGTAAGAGGCCATCGGGAAAGAACGTCCCGGTTTCGTAGCATGGACGCCTACGTCCGTGCGGCGTCGCTGTCGGACGTAGGCGTCC
>CAZNMS010000222.1:0-13506 GCA_964573505.1 uncultured Planctomycetaceae bacterium
GAATCCCTACGGGATAAAGCAATTCGCGTCGCCGAGATCCTTAACGGCGTTGCCCTTTGGGGCGAAGACCGTCTGTTGGTTGGCGCCACAGTCGCTGCATGTTGCATCTCGGCAACATGCCCGCACGTTGCGGCGTGCGTGACGCGACATTTCCGCGCATGCAACCTCCCGAGACTCCGCTTCGCGACACTTCAGACAAGCCGGTTTGACATCCCTCATGTGTGGCGTAGGTTCTGGGTGCGAGTTCTGAGTGGACGGGATTCGGCGGGCTAGGCGGCCCGTCTGGAACCCCTTCCTCGATTGCCGTTCCTCACGACGCACATGGTTGGGCTTTTTAGTTGCGTCGATGACTTCGCGAGACGTTGGCAGCCGGCATTGGTGGCTGCTGCCTATGGACCAGTCGTTCTGGGCTTTTCGATCTCAATTTGAGACGGCTCGATTCCCGCTCGGGGGAGCATTGTGTCCGGTCGCTCTATGGGAGCTTGACCGACGCACGGGATATCGCAGTTTCGTCTCGCAACGAAGGCGGCGTCATGCAAGCTAAGCAGATTCTGACAACCGGTGAAATTGCTAAGTACTGTGGAGTTAACTTCCGAACGGTCATCCGTTGGATCGAGCGAGGTCGTCTGAAGGCGTACCAATTGCCCGGTCGCGGTGACAATCGCGTGAGCGTTGAGGACTTCTTGGAGTTCCTGCGCATCAACAACATGCCGATCCCGGAAGACTTCTCGCAGAAGGACAAGCGAGTCCTCATCGTCGAGAGCGATCCGACGTTGGCTCGTCAGGTGGAAGGAACATTACAGCAATCCGGCTTTGCAACTTCGGTTGCTTCGGATGGCTTCCATGCAGGCTCGCTGCTCGGCACCTTCAAGCCGACAGTCATGCTGCTGGACCTCAAGATTCCCGGACTGAGTGCTCGCGATGTCGTGAGCTTCGTCCGCAAGGCCAATGGAGCCGAACGCGTGAAAGTGGTGCTCGTCGCTTCTGACTCAGGTGTCGAAGGCGAGACCGTGCGAAGTTCGGGAGCCGACGACTATCTCCGCAAGCCGTTCTCGAGTGAGGAGCTGGTTGCGAAGGTCAATCAGTTGCTCGAACCGGCTTATGCCTAAGTTGCTGCAACTGCTAATGGACCGTAGCCGAAATCGTAAGATTTCGGGGCCACAGTGACTGCGTCCGAAGTCTCACGACTTCGGCTACCAAAGATGCGCGCCCGGCGCGCTCACGTTACGAAGGTAGGATGCAAGTTGCTGTAACTGCCTTTGTCGGCGAAGCGTCGGTAGAATGAAAATGACACCGACTTTGAATTTGCTTGATCACAACGCCACAGCCCGAAGATTGTCGCGAGGTCGCCCAGCCTCCGACGTTTCTTCGGGCTTTCGGCTTTTAGTAGCTTGGGATTCCATCCCGAGCTGCGGCGGAGGAAATGTCTCTTGTCCGGAATGGCTCGCCGTCAAAAGCGGCTGGCATAGGAAACGAACTACACCAGCAACGACTGACGGCGAATCGCAGCGAGTAAGAGGCTCAAGCCCGCACCCGCTCGGGATGGAATCCCAAGCTACGGCAAAAGAAGACGGCTCCGCCGAAATGGAAAGCGGTGATGAATCACCGCACTCCAAAAGGTCTCTGTAGCAACTATTTCACTCGGACCAGCTTCATGATGCGGCCTGAGACGTTCCAATCTTGAACGTAGAGGTTGCCGTCTTTGTCCCAGTGCGAGCCGTGAGTGCCGCTGAAGACGCCTTCAACCCACTTGTCCTGAGTGATGCCGTGCGCGCCGCGTTTGCCCGTATCGGCGTTGTAGCCGAGCACCGAAACGATCGTGTTTTGCTTGTCGAGAATCCAAACGCGGCCTTGCAGGTCCGGGACCGAGACGTAGTCGCCTTGCACCGCTGCCGATGTCGGCATCAGCAAGCCGGTGATAACTTCATCAATGAAGTTGCCTTCGAGGTCATAGTGCAACAAGCGGCCTTTCGGCTGATGGTTGCGGTCGCAGACGAGCAAGCGCGGCGGCTCGTAGCGCGTATCGAGCGTCATGCCGTGAGCAGTGTTGAACTGCTTGAGCCCATTGCCTCGCTCGCCGAAGTGCTTGAGGTACTTGCCGGTCTTGTCGTACTTGACGATGTGATTGCTGGCATAGCCGTCGGACAAAAAGATGTCGCCGTTCGGAGCGACAGTGATGGCGGTCGGGCTCCACTTCGCGAGCTTCAAGCCGGACTCAGCTTCGGTCGGAATGCCGAGCTTCAAGACGATGTCGCCGGTCTCTGCATGAAACTTGACGCCCTCGCCGGCAACGTTGCGAGCACCGTAGATGAACTCGTCATTGCCTTCGGCGCGGATCTCGATGTCGTGCATGTTCGAGTACTTGTCGCCCAAGAAGCGACGAATGACTTTGCCTTCGGGCGAGAACACAAAGATGCCGAGACTCGAACTCGTGTAGACGTTGCTCGCCTTGTCGACGACGACGCCGCCGTGCGTTGAACCGATCACGGACTTGCCGTCTTCGCCGAGGCCCCATCCGGGCACCGTATCAAAGGTCATAGCCCCGCTACCCATGCGGACGGGCTTAACGGGATCAGCAGCGAACAGCGGCAGCGCGAGGCTGAGCGCGACTGTCAGAACGAGCGACACCAAACGGCACTTCATGTTTGAGACTCCTCTTCAATGATGCAGAACAAGACCGGGACGAAACGGGGCGGGAGTATTCGAAGCAGCAACTGCTGATGCAACCGGCCTAGTCGTAGCTTGGGATTCCATCCCGAGCCGCAGCGGGGGTGATGTCTCCCCAAAGGAATGCTTCACCGTCAAAAGTGACTGAGGGCGGCGATGACTGAGTGCGAGAAGAAGTGGAAGAAAAGAAGACGGCTTCGCCGAGGACGAAAGCGGTGATGAATCACCGCACTCCAAAAATGGAGCAACGACTGACGGTGGCGCGCAATGCGTAAGAGGCTCAAGCCCGCTGATGCTCGGGATGGAATCCCAAGCTACGGCTACGGCTATCGCGGTGCGCCGAGGACGACTTTCAGCTTCACTTCTTTCATCTCGCGCAAGACGGTCACTTCGATTTCTTGACCGGCTGAGTAAGCACGCAGCGCGAGGTCGAAGCTGTCGAGATCCGTGATCTTGTGCGTGCCCAGTTGAATGATCGCGTCGCCGCCTTTGAGGCCGCCTTTCTCTGCCGGGCTGCCGGGGGCTGCTCCTGAAATGGCATAGCCCTTCGTCTCTTTGCCGAAGTCCGGGATCGTGCCGAAGTAAGGACGATTACCCGAGCGACCGACTTGAGCACTGCCCGGCACGCTCACGTACTCCGGCTTCTTCTCGGTCATCGCCGTCAGCACGACCATATCTTCGACGAGCCCGACAACGCGGCTCATGCCTTCGACGTTGATCTTGTCCCAATCGTCGCTCGGTCGGTGATAGTCGTTGTGCGTGCCCGTGAAGAAATGCAGCACCGGGATCTTCTTGCCGTAGAACGAGCTGTGATCGCTCGGTCCGAACCCTTCCGGCTTCATCGTGAGTTTGAACTCACGCGCGCCGTTCAGCTTCGTGAGATCGTCCTTAAAGGTCGGAGCTGTGCCCGTGCCGTAGATCGTCAGCGTGTTGTCGGTCAGTCGTCCGACCATATCCATGTTGTACATCGCAATGGTCTTATCGAGCGGCAGTGTCGGCTGCTCGACGTACTTTGCAGAGCCAATCAAACCGCTCTCTTCAGCGGTGAAGGCGATGAAGACCAATCGACGGGGTAATTTTTCTTTCCTCGCGCCGAAGCGCCGCGCGAGTTCGAGTAGCGACACTGAGCCCGAAGCGTTGTCGTCAGCTCCGTTGTGAATCTCTTTGGAGCCGGGTGCGAGCGAGCCTGCTCCGCCGCGACCAACATGGTCGTAGTGAGCGCCGATCACGATCGTCTCGTCCTTCAGCGGGCCTTCGCCTTCAAGCACGCCAATCACGTTCTTCACTTCGGTGCGAACGCGTTCGACGCTCGTCTGCCCCGCGACCGTCCATCCGGCAAGCACCTTTGTCTGCGGCTTCAGGGACGAGTCGATCTCGTGCTGAATGTCGGCGAGCGACTTCTTCAAGGTTGCCTGCAGCAGCTCATTGCACTTCGCGACGGTGATGTGCAGAGCGGGGATCGAGTCGTCTTTGCCGTTGCCCGCGTAACCGAACGGCATGAGCGGATCATCTCCGCCTTTGTGTGCCTTTGCCCCGACGCTGTCGAAGGTCTCAAGAGCTTTCTTCAACTTCTCTTTCGCGGGCTTGAAGGCTTCGTTGTCTGCTTCGAGCTTCGCGAGCTCCTTCGCCGCTTTCACGACTTCGCCTTGAGCACCGGAGAACTGCTTCTCGGCATCGTCTTCGAGCGTTTGAGGATCGTTGACGATCAGCACTGCTGCCGCGCCGGCTGCTTTGCACGCAGAGACCTTTGCATTCAGGTCCGCATGGCGCCCGACACCGCGACCTCCAAAAGGATTCTTCGGATTGTGCTGCTGCGGATTCTTCCGCATCACGATCACGACTTTGCCTTTGACATCAACGCCGTCGAAGTCGCTGTAGTTCGCTTCCTTTGCATTGATGCCGTAGCCCGCGAAGACGAGTTCGCCATTGAACTGCGCCGCGCCGCCGAATGAGCAGACCGTCGCGTCCGTGCCGATCTTGAACTCGATCTTCTTGCCTTCAGGCCCCGTCAGCGCGAGCGAGTTCGGCTCATTGAGTTTCGCTCCGGTGACCATCGTGAATTTCTGAAAGGCATCGCCGCTGACCGCATCAACTTTGAGTCCCGATTCCGCGAACGACTTCTTGATGAAGTCAGCCGCTTTATTGAGTCCGTCCGTCCCGACGCCGCGCCCTTCAAGGTCATCTGACGAGAGGTACTTGATGTCATTCGTCAGTCGCTCGGCGGGAGTGCCGCTTAAGTCGGCAGCTCGCAGATACGGAGCACACAACAGCAAGCCGCTGAGCAGTACGAATAAAGGGCGTCGCGAAATCAGCATGGGTTCGAGTCCTCGCAAGGTGTCGGAGATTTCAAGGTCGAGCGTGCAGGTCGGCGAAGATGCCAAACCGCTACGACCGGCATGCGGGGCGAACGGTAGAAAGCCGCGCGGCCCAATGCAGCTCACGCTGAAGCCGCGGCAGAGGAGCTCCTACTGCAGAACAAACAATGCGCATGAGGAAGCAGAGCAGGGCGACTTGCGGTCGCCGTAGCGCGGCAATGAATTTCGTCTTCGCCCCAACGGGGCAGGATTCGATAGCCCAGTCCGATAGGACTGGGGACACGAGTCACATCAGAGCGCAGCCCCAACGGGGCGAGATTCGAAACCCGCTCGGCATGCAGCAAACACAGACCTCGTAGCGGAGTTGAACCTTCATGCTGGCCATCGAGTCGCGCCCCGTTGGGGCTTGCTGGTCCACTCGCCTCGTCACCCAGTCCTATCGGACTGGGCTATCGAATTTCGCCCCTTTGGGGCTCGTGGCCTGCCAGTTCAAACGGCTTTCTCAACTCTCACATGATTGCTGCATCGAGCCAAACACGCGCGAGGTTCGAATATTTCTTGCCTCTCGCCCCTCCCCCGTCCCCCCTCGCCTCATCGCGGTTCGAGCTTCACTTGATAGACCCGCTGACGGTCGCCGCGTAGACGCAGGTCTTCGAGCATCGTTTCGATTTGAGGCTCGACGAAGCCGTTGAACTTCGGCTGCGTTCCCTGCATCACCTGCAAACGCTTGTCGAAGCTCACGATCTCGGGCGTCAGCCAGATCGTGTAGTTCGTCTTGATCGACGGTAAGACGATCTTGTTGTGATCCTTCGCGCCGTCCATGACATCGACCGTGAAGAGATTGGGTTTGCCCTGCACTCCAACTGGCAACGGCTGAGGTTGCGGCTTCGAGTTGCGCGGCGTAGCGGGCATTGGCGTTTGGCTCGGCAACGTATGCGCCTTCACCCAGAAGAAGCGGTTGTCGTTCGGACGCATCGAGAACATCGTGAAGCCGCGCGGTGACGGAGCGCGGCGATACAGCTCCATCCAGGCAAAAAGCCGATGAATCTCGCCGTAGTACGACTCGTTCCCGCGACCGACGTACTCGGCGTAAAGCACGTCTTGATTGCCCGGCATCATCATGCGGTTGATCGTGCCGAGATTCGGGTTCGTCTTCTTGCCACTCGGAGCAGCGAGCGCGCGATCGAGCTGCCCGTTGATCACAAAGAGTCCGGTGTAGCGACCGTTCTGACTCAGCTTCATCGGGATCTCGCCGATGATCCCGGTAATTGGAATTACCCCCGCGAACTCGTCGGGATGAGCAAGCCCAATATCGAACGCGGCATCTCCGCCTTCTGAGTGCCCCGACAAATAGATGCGATCAGAGTCGATGTTGAACCGCTTCCGCGCGTCGCGAATGGATTGCAGCACCGCGTAGTGCGACATCGGTCCGTAGCCGTAGCTCGTTGCTTTCGGTTCGAGGTAGTCGGGAGCAATCACGATGAAGCCGTGCCGCTGAGCTTGCAGCGGTTCATCGCTGTTGCCGCCCCACCAGCGCAACGTCCATTCGACCGGTCGATCAATCGGACGCAGGCTGACGACGACCGGATAGCGATGCGTCGGCGAGTACTCTTGCGGCAGCAAGACGTGATACGTGACCGGCGCATCAATGCCTTCAAGACCCGAGTGTGCTTGACTGACTTCGACCGGGAACGGCTTCCCGATGACAGCGTTCGGCGTATCAAGCGGCAGCGGCAGATGGGGGATCATCGCAAGCACCGACTGAGCCCCGACGCCTTCAACCTTCAGCAAGTCAGTGAGCAGCAGCTGCCGCGCGGCAGAGTCAGTCTCGCGCAGATACTGAAGCATCAGCACGCGCGCCTTTGCGAGGTTCAGCACTTTCGGCAACGAGTCGATCGCGGCGCCTTCACCGAGCAGCCAACCGGAGTAAGCGATCGCGAGCTTCTCGTCGGCGCTTTGCTCTTCAGCGCTGGCTCGACCCAAGAACGGCTTCAGTCGCGGCAACGTTTCGTAAGTGAGTTGCTCGGCCACTTCCGATCGCAGCGCTTCGAGTGCTTCGCGCTGAGGCCAACTTCGAATCTGTCCCTGCAATTCACCGAGCAGTGCGATCGCGCGTTCGGCGTCGTCTCTCGCTGTTTCATATTCGCCGATGAACTCGCGGAGCTTGCGCAACGAACCCGAGTTGAGCTGCTCGGTCGGAAACTGTTTGGCGATCGTCTCGGCAAGCCGATGCTGATTGCGACTGCGTCGTGCTGCGAGTTCATTGACGAGCTGATTCGCGAGCTGCTGACGCGCTTCGACCGCGACCTCCGACGTGCGCTCAGCATGCTCAGGAAAGTCTTTGGCGATGTTCTCAAGCTCGCGCAGCGCTTCGACGTAACGCCCGGCTTGCACATAGAAGCGAGCAATCGTCATCCGATCGGCGGGCTTCTGCTGATCGGTCACTTTGCGAATCATCTCATCGAGCCGTTGCGGGCGAAGAGATGTCGTCGGCAATGAGAAATCCCATGCAAGTCCCGCGTACTTGTCCGAACCCATCGTCGACACTTTGACGTGCTTCGGTCCGATTTCGGTGATGCCTTGCTGACACTGCACCGGTCCGCGCGCCGTATTAAGCGTCAGGCTGCGCCGCCCATTGATATCGAACTCGGTGACTTCAATCGGCGCTCCGATGAACGAGGGCAACGACGTGCGATTGCCCGGTCGATTCTTCAGCTTGAAGACGTCGACGGTACCGAGCGTCGCATCCTTATTGATGTCCTGCACGCGGCTGTCGCGGACGAAGTAGCGCACCATTTCCGAGTCGACCATCACGACTGGGTAAATGTCATTCACTCCGCCGGTCTCGATCACGATGTCGGGCGAAATGGTCTGCACTGCGGTCGGCTTGCCCTCAAGGAGCAGCCCGTTCTTGAGCAAGATGTGCCCGGCTTGAGTGGCACCGCTGACTGAAAGGAGTGCGCCGATCGCGCCGGTCATGCCGATCGCACGACGAGCCGTCAGCCGATGCAGAAGTCGGCAAGCGCGGCGAATGAACCGAAGATCGGACATAGAGCGACCGTGACGAGCGGAGTGAAGATCGAAGAGCCGCGTCCGGCTCTGCCATCGGGCGATAACGCAAACACTCGGCATTCAACAACGGGCCGCCGCACTTCCGCTCAACAAGACCGGAGAGAACTCACAGCAGGCAAAAAGTCTGCGACCGATGCGAGCGCCGTCTGAGAAGCCGGCGCAGGAAGCACGATGCGGCTCTAACGGCTCATGAAGGTCTGCCTCGAAAAGTAGCTTGGGATTCCATCCCGAGCCGCAGCAGGACGACGTTCACTTTCACGAGTTGAATATGCCGTCACGAGCGAACTCGCAGTCTTGTTTTCATCCCACACAACGTCCTTCAGACATCAAAACAGCCTCGGAATAAGAGAATGAGTAATGAGTATTGGAAAATGAAAAATGCAGAATGTCAGACGCTGCGGCAGCGAGTCTCTGCCCCGAAAAGTAGCTTGGGATTCCATCCCGAGCCTCAGCGGGACGACGTTCACTTTCATGAGTTGAATTTGCCGTCACGAGCGAACTCGCAGTCTTGTTTTCATCCCACACAACGTCCTTCAGACATCAAAACTGCCTCGGAATAAGAGAATGAGTAATGAGTATTGGAGAATGAAAAATGCAGAATGTCAGACGCAGCGGCAGTAACTCTCTTCATTTTGCATTTTTCATTCTCCATTACTCATTACTCATTCTTGCCCCATTCATTCCCCGCGCAACAAACGCCGACCTCCTTACCCGAGATTGACCGTTACCGTCTTCAGCTCGGTGTAGTTCGCGAGGCCGGCGGCACCGAGTTCGCGACCGATGCCGCTCATCTTGAAGCCGCCGAATGGTGCGGCTGCGTCGAAGACGTCGTAGCAGTTGACCCAAACGGTGCCGGCACGAACTCCGGCGGCGAAGCGATGTGCCTTCTGCACGTCGCGCGTCCAGACGGCGGCAGCGAGTCCGTAATACGTGCTGTTCGCGCGAGCGACGATGTCGTCGACGTTCTTGAACGGCAGGATGCTCATCACGGGCCCGAAGATTTCATCACGTGCGATCGACATCTCGTCCGTCACGTTGTCGAACACTGTCGGCTCGATGAAGAAGCCTTTGCTGCCAAAGCGGCTGCCGCCCGTCAGACATTGAGCACCTTCGCTCTTACCTTTGTCGATGTAGGACATGATCTTGTCGAACTGATCGCGATCGACTTGCGGTCCCTGCGTCGTCTCAGGATCGAACGGGTTGCCGATCTTCCGCTGCTTGGCGCGAGCGACGACTTTCTCAACAAACTCGGCATGCACTTTTTCTTCCACAAACAAGCGCGAGCCCGCACAGCAGCACTGTCCTTGATTGAAGAAGAGTCCGAACTCAGCACCGGCAACTGCGGCATCGAGATCGGCGTCGGCGAAGACAACGTTCGGGCTCTTGCCGCCGAGTTCGAACGTCAGCCGTTTCAGAGTGCCGGCCGCGTCGACCATGATTTTCTGAGCGGTCTCGTAGTGCCCCGTGAACGCGATCTTGTCGACGCCCGGATGCTTCACGAGTGCCGCTCCGGTTGCCCCGAAGCCCGGCACGACATTGATGACTCCGTCGGGGATGCCGGCTTCTTGAGCAAGCTCGGCCAATCGCAAGCAGGTCAGCGGAGTTTGCTCGGCGGGCTTCATGACGATCGTGCACCCGGCAGCGAGCGCCGGGCCCCACTTCCATGCAGCCATCAGCAGCGGAAAGTTCCATGGAATGATTTGCCCGGCGACTCCGACAGGCTCGCGGCGGGTGTAACAAAAATAGTTGCCGCGAATGGGGATCGTTTCGCCGACGAGCTTGTCCGCCCATCCGGCGTAATAACGAATACAGTCGATCGAGAGCGGCAAGTCAGCGGCTCGCGCATCGCGCAGCGGCTTGCCATTATCGAGCGTCTCAAGAGCCGCGAGTTCTTCGCGATTCTGCTCCATCAAATCAGCGAGCTTATTCATGAGCCGACCGCGATCGCGCGCATCCATTTTGGACCATGGCCCGGAATCGAAGGCGGCGCGAGCGGCTTTGACAGCAGCATCGACATCAGCGGCATCGCCTTCGGC
Source organism: uncultured Planctomycetaceae bacterium (assembly GCA_964573505.1). Classification (GTDB taxonomy): domain Bacteria; phylum Planctomycetota; class Planctomycetia; order Planctomycetales; family Planctomycetaceae; genus AM-0621. The sequence continues at coordinate 10,091 of CAZNMS010000222.1, forward strand.
CACTTGAGCGATGACTTCTTCGGTCACGGGATTGATCGTTGCGAACGTCTTGCCGCTGCGCGAATCGCTCCACTTTCCGTTGATCAACATCTTTGTCTGACGCACGGCGGGAGCTTTGATTGCAGTACTCATGAGAGGTCTCCTGACAAGATCCGAAAGAAGGATGTCCGTGAAGCGAGGGCAGCACTCACTGCCGCCGAGAACGTAGTCTCGCCCGCGCACGCTCGAAAGCAGTCCTCATCTTGGAGTGCTCCGGCTCGACGGAGCCCTCCGACTGAGCGGCACGAGATCACCCGCAAAGAGCGAAGCGACCGTCAGCACCGACTCAACAGTCGCAGTCGTCTTCAGAGACGGCTGACGAAAAAATGCGAGACGAAAAGATGTCAGCGGCGGAGTCGTCTTTGACGGCGTTGCGTTTCTGCTTGAGATGATCAGCGTGCCGCTGAGTCGGAGGGCTTCGTCGAGCCGAAGCACTCCAAGAAGCAACATTGAAGGAGAGTCTGCATGTCAGTGCCGAACGTTGAGATCATTGGGCATCGCGGAGCGTCGATCGCTGCGCCGGAGAACACACTCGCTGCGATACGACTCGCATGGCAGTGGGACGCTGATGCGGTTGAGATCGACGTGCATCTGACACGCGATCGGCAAGTTGTTGCCATTCATGACGACTCGCTCTTGAGAACATCGCAGGCGGATGTTGCTGTAAGAGATCTGACACTCGATGAGCTGCGAACCTATGACGTCGGAGCATGGAAGTTCCCGCAATTCAGCGGCGAGCGAGTCCCGACGCTCGCTGAGGTCATTGAAACAATTCCGCTCGGCAAGCGGCTGTATGTCGAACTCAAGTGCGGCGAGGAGATCCTTGAACCGCTCGCAGAGGTGCTTGCCAATGTGCGAGCTCGGCCCGAGTCGGTCGTGCTGATCGGCTTTGATCCCGAGCTGATGCCGGCGGCGAAACGGCGCTTCCCGCAGCATCGTGTCTTTCAAGTGGTCGAGCAGACGTTGCAGCCGAACGGGCAGTGGCTGCCGAGCATTGATGAGATCCGAACTCATTGCGTGCGGCATAAGCTCGATGGCGCGGACTTGTCGAACACTCTCGGCGTCGATCGAGCGGCGGTAGAGCGACTGAAGGATGTCGGGCTCGGCGTTTGTATTTGGACCGTCAATCGCATCGAGGATGCACGCCGCCTCATTGATGCCGGTGTCGATAGTCTGACGACCGATGATCCGCGCTTGCTGCGCAGTGCGCTGCCTTGCCGAGCGAACTGAGCTTCATGACGATCGCTGCACCCCCTGTTGGCATCGCAACAGAAACGCTCTTCCGACGATGCACGACACTGTTTGCCCCTCAGCACCTCGGAGTTTCTCAGCATGAGTGACGGAGCATTGGCCGAAGTTGAAGACACCTATGCGGAAGGTTTTCGCAGCATTTATGCCGAGGTCTTAATCACGGCGCGCGACCGCAAGTGGCTCGATCACGCGGTCAACAAAGCGACCGGGAATGCCTGCAGCACGATTCTGTGTGACTGCGAAGCGGGGCTTGATCGGTATGTCGGACCGGGCGGCGATGAGTCCTTCAAAACGCCCGACGGACGCCCCGGCGCGATCGTTCAATTTCACATGCCGCAGTTCCGCAAGGACCGACTGGCGGCACTCGAACGAGCTCTCTTAGTCCGCATCAGCCAAAACGTGCTGACGTGTCCGACGACTCGCTGCTTCAACCTCATTGACTCGCCCGAGTACTTCAAACTCGGCAAGAAGATCGCGTACTTCGGCGACGGTCATCAGCAGCGGCAAGTGCGCTTCGATCACAAAGTCTGGGTCATCCCGACGATGGGCGGCGAGTTCATTGTCGACCGCCGCTTCGGCTTCGCGAGCGGAGTGATGGGCGGGAATTTGTGGTTCATGGCGTCGACCGAAGACGCCGCAATCGACGCTGCTGAGCGAGCTGCGGCTGCTGTTTGGGCTGCGGGGCCTGACACAATTCTGACATTCCCCGGCGGAGTGGCCGCGAGCGCTTCAAAGGCCGGCAGCAAGTACAAGTTTTTGATCGCGAGCACTTACGCCGAGTACTGCCCGACCCTGCGCGAAAAATTACAGGATCAATGTCGGCTGCCGGCCAGAGTGAACTCGGTGCAAGAGATCGTCATCAACGGCAAGAGCATCGCCGCGATCTCAGCAGCCACTCAGGCAGCGATTCAAGCAGCGGCATCGACTCCGGGTCTGATCAAGATCACCGCCGGAAACTACGGAGGCCGTCTCGGCAAGAGTTTCATCTGGCTCAAGCCCGAGCTGCATCAGTCGTAGGCTGGGATTCCATCCCGACCAGCAGCGGGCTTGAGCGACTTACGGAATGAGATTCGCCGTCAGTCGTTGCTCACATGCGTGTCGTGCCTGATGGAGGTCGTTCTTGACGGCACAGCATTGATTTGGATGAGCCTTTCTTCCGCAGTGGCTCGGGATGGAATCCCAAGCTACTTGTGCGAGCGCTTTCGCAACCCATTCAGGTTATTCGTTCGTAACTTCAGCACGCGGTGCCCGCAGCTTTCGTAGCCGAAGTCGTGAGACTTCGGACGCAGTCACTGCGGCCCCGAAATCTGACGATTTCGGCTACGGTCGATGGCGATCGCACTGCCTCAGGACGACTCGTCATGCGCCTTACTACTTTGCTTCGTTACTCCGTGCTCATCGTTGCGGCTTGCTGTGCGACGTCTCGATTGATTGCCGGTGAGTTCAACCCCGACATCAACATCGGCGACAAAGCTCCTGATTGGTCGGCACTGCCGGGAGTCGACGACAAGAGCTACTCGCTGTCCGACTTCAAAGCGAAAGACGTGCTTGTCGTTTTCTTTACATGCAACACATGCCCGTATGCGGTCGAGTACGAAGACCGCATCTTGGCGCTCGTGAAGCACTATGGCGGAGCCGAGAGCAAAGTCGGCTTTGTGGCCATCAACGTGAATCAAGTCGAAGGCGACTTGCCGCCGGCAATGAAGGCGCGAGCGAAGCAGAAGAGCTTCACGTTTCCGTATCTCTTTGATGAGTCACAGAAGATCGCGAAGGACTTCGGAGCGGGCTATACGCCCGAGTTCTTCGTCCTCAACAAAGAGCGGCGAGTGACCTACATGGGCGCGCTCGACGACAACTCGAACGCCGAGAAAGTCCAACACCGCTATCTGGCAGATGCGATCGAAGCGGTGCTCGCCGGCAAAGAGCCCGCGAAGAAAGAAACCCCGCCCGTCGGCTGCCGCATCCGCGTCGATAAAAAGAAGCGGCGCGAAAAGTAGCTTGGGATTCCATCCCGAGCTGAGGCGGAGAAGAGGCCTCACAGAAGCAAAGCATCGCCGTCAGAAAACGGCTGACTGAGGTGCTGCACGTTTCACGGACAGGGTAACTCGCTAAATCGGGTGGCCAGA
>CAZNMS010000223.1:0-13487 GCA_964573505.1 uncultured Planctomycetaceae bacterium
AGGCCGTTGAACCCCCGGCACAAGGCCGGGGGCGAAAAGATCACAGCCTCGGAGCAAGAGCCCCGAGAGAAAATCCCTTTCGCAGAGCGAAAGGCGACTATGTAACGCGTCCTACAATGCGCAAGCCGACAAGAAATCGCGAAGCTCGCATTGCGCGCCGAGTGAAGTGGCGCTGCCTCATAACCCGTAGACGTACTGAGGTCGCAGGCGCTCGGAGTCGGTCTCTGTAATTTTTATGGCAAAGTGCTCGTCCATTTTGACGGCTTCGCCTCGGCAATAGAGCTGCTTGCCGATGAAGACTTCGAGCGGGTCGTCGCAGCCTTTGTCGAACGTGATCAACGTCCCCGGTGCGAGTGTTCGAAGCTGACGCAGATCAATTCGCTTTTCGGCAATCTTCACGATCAGCGGCACGGGGATCGGCATGACTCGCGATTGCCGACGAACTTCTGCGTCTGACATCGCGGGTGATTCATCCGCTTCATCCGTCTCATCAAACTCTTCCGAGTCGAGCCCGAACGTTGCGGGCTGTTCTTCGGGGGTATTGAACTCCGCAACGTTCTGAAAACGAGGCGTACTCAGCGGCCAAACAAGTTGAATTCGCCCCATCTCTTGCGAGGTCAGCGAGTTCTGAACGACATACTCGAATCGCTGAGCATCATCACCGACGCCGCAAGCAGTGAGTTGCTTCTTTAAGTCGCCGCAAGCAATCGTCAGATAGCGAGTCGCTTCGAGGTCAGCGGGCAAGATGCCCATTGACCATTCCATTGGCAGCGTCTGCAACCGCGAATCCTGACTTTTATCAGGCGTGCGATACCAACCGGGAACTCCGAGCTTCTCGGGAATGAGGACCGCCAATGCTCCTTCCGAAAACTCGAAGAGCAAGAAGAGCCCTTGATCGACCGGCGCATCAGCCAAGATGGCATCGCACCCCGTCATGAGCTGCCCCGCCTCAAACTTCACCTTCGCGCCGAGATTCGCCTGATAAGACCGACATACCGCGTCCATATTGGAACGGCACGCTTCAGCAATCTTTTCAGCAGTTTCAGGAGTGAAGAGCGGCATCGCGATCGGGTCCGGGAATGGGGACAGCAACTGTGCTCGCAACCCATCGGCGAGTTTGCGCCTCAAGACTTAATCGCAACTGGAGCGCAGCTTGATCGCCTCCACAGAAGCATTGTTTTCCCGCAGCCTTGCTTTCTCAGTTTGGCGGCGATGAGTAATGCGAGGCCCCTTCAGTTTTTCGGTTCGGCATTGCGATCCTGTGTGAGTTGGGAACTCGGGCGCCGCTTCTTGGAGTGCGGTGATTCATCACCGCTTTCCATTTCGGCGGAGCCGTCTTCAACGCCATTCAATCCGGCATCGAATCGCTCTTCCCATTCTTTCTGCCAAAGAAAAGGCGGCTTCGCCGCAATCCAAAACGGCGATGAATCGCCGTACTCCAAAAGATGCCCCTTCGGGGCGAAAGACAATGAGTTCCCGAAGAGTTGCTCGGCTCGTTTTCGATCCTGTGTGAATTGGGAAGTCGCTCTGAGTCGATTCGCCTTTAACGCTTACTGCGTGTCGAATCATGACGGCATTTTCGCACCTTGTTTGAGAACCTCATCCCGCAGAGGCTCGGGATGGAATCCCAAGCTACTTCTCCGAACGAGTTCTCGAAGAGGGCAATGATGTCGGCTGCGACTACTGGCGAACGGCGGTTTGCACGATTGGCTCGATCAAAGAGCGAATGGCCTCATTGGCGTAGCCGCACCAATGCACTTCGCTCGTGACATCAAGCGGCGCGTTGAGCGGTTGTCCGAAGCCGTCAGTCACGATGACGCCCGCCTCTTGAGCGACGAGCAGACCTGCGAGGTCATACGGATGAGCCGTCATCACTTTGCCGCTGCAGCGAGGTGAGCGAGCGAAGAGCGGTCGTAAGTCGAGCACGCAGCGGTCGCGGCCCGTCATCAGTTGCACGAGTTGCCCGCCGCTCGAGATGTACTGGTCATCGAAGATGTTCGGCGCGATGCCCGTCTGCGTTTCGAGTAAGGCAATCTGCTCGGTGAGTTCCGCCGCTAAGACTTTGATGCCCGGAAAGAAGCTGACGACGCTCACAAAGCCGTCTCGTAGATGCGGGCTCGTACTCGGACGAACGGGGATTGCGGTTGCGGTGCTCAGTCGATTGGTGCCGGTACTCAATTCTTCGCGCGTCGTTGCTTCCGATGAGTTCGAGCACTGATTGCTGCGCACGTCGACTCGAATGCCTTTCGCTCCGCCGCCGCGAGTTGCTGTGAAGCAATCGGCGAGCGTCTGCTTGCTCGGCGGCAGCTCGACCATCACTGACGCAAAGGTGTCTGCGAGCGAAGTCTCGTCCCCGCGATCAATCGCCACTGCGCCGAGAAACCATGCGGAGCGTTTGTCGTACATCAGCATCCGCGTGCCATCGATCGGATCCATGATGACTCGGAAGCTCGCGGGTTGAGCGGTGACAACTGGCAGCAAGCCGACTCGTTCCGCTGACTCGAAGTAGATGTGACCGTCCTCGCCGATGCCTTCCGCAATCAGATGTAACGGAAAGCACATACTCGGCCACTGGCGGATCTCGTCGAGAACGAGTTCCTCAACGACTCGATCAATGGCATAGATGCGGTCTCCGGCAACCTCACCCGTCGAGGCCGCGAGGTTCTCGAACGACGCCGCGCTGCTGACTTGCTGATGTACGTGCCTTTGCACGACAAGCCCGAGCATCAAAAGTCGCTCGGCCCATTCGTCAGCAATGAGATTCGTCATGAGTCCTTACCCTATGCGGCAAGGCCGCAATTGGACGTCGCTGAAATCGTCAGATTTCAGCGGCCGAAGTGACGGAGCCCGAAGTCTGACGACTTCGGCTACGAGCAGTGAGCGGCGCGTTTGATCTGAAGTGATGTCTTCACGAGATCCTGAAGGGCTCTTGCATGAGTGTCGAATCCAACGTGTCGAACGGACCTCTTGCCGATGGCGAGCTTCCCCAATGGGAAGTTGCCGAACTGCCGGAGCCGTTGCCGTTCTCCCTGAGGAACGCGTTTCGAATCATTGGGCCCGGCGCAATCTTGCTCGCTGCGTCGATCGGCGGCGGTGAGTGGCTCGTCGGTCCCGAGACAGTGATCAAGCACGGGCCGGGAGTCTTATGGCTCGTCACTGTGGCGGTTTTATTACAGACGCTCTTTAACCTCGAAGCGATCCGCTACACGCTCTACACCGGCGAGCCAATCATCAGCGGCATCATGCGCTTGAAGCCCGGTTGCCGAGTTTGGGGCGCGAGCTACGTGCTGCTCACCGCGATGCAATTAGGAGTCCCGGCACTCGCGCCGGCGTGCGCGGCTCCCATCTTCGGAGCCTTCATGGGACGCATGCCCGAGCCCGGAATCGAACCGGGATCCGACGCCGGAATTCTCATTTGGATTACATACGGAGTCATCCTCGCAACGCTCGCGATCCTCATGTTCGGCGGCACGATCGAACGCATGCTCGAATGGGCTTCATGGGGAATGATCGCCTACATATTCATCTTCCTGATCGGTGTCAATTTGTGGTTCGTGCCCGGCGACGTATGGGCCTCGACCGCAAAGGGCTTCGTCAGTTTTGGAGTATGGCCGCACGGCATCGAACCGCTGCTGATGGCGACGTTCCTCGCGACAGCCGGCTCAGGCGGCATCGGCAACCTCACGATTTCGAATTGGATTCGCGACAAAGGCTTCGGAATGGGCAGTCAGGTCGGCGCGATCCCCAGTGCGATTGGTGCGAAGACCGTGCATCTCTCGCATGTCGGCAAGGTGTTCGAGATCAACGAAACAAACCTCGGTCGTTGGCGCATTTGGTGGCGCTACGTTGTGCTCGATCAAGTTTGGTTGTGGGGACTGGGCTGCTTCCTCGGGATGTTTCTGAATGTGAATCTCGCGCGAGCCATCATTCCCGCCGGAACGGATCTCTCGAAGATCGGAGCCGGTGCCTTTCAAGCCGATTACATGGCGAAGAATTTCTGGCAGCCACTTTGGATGCTCGGGCTGCTCAACGGCTTCTGGATCTTGTTCTCGACGCAACTGGGCAATGCCGACGTGCTTGTCAGAACGATTACAGACACGTTGTGGGTCGCAAGCCGTCGCGTTCGCAATTGGAAGGACGGCAACATCGCGAAGATCTACTACGGCATCCTCATAGTCTTCACCGTGTGGGGCATGATCGCCGTGAGACTCGGCACCGCGATGCAGCTCTTCAAGTATCTCGGCACGATGGCGGGGATCGTTCTGAGCATCGCGGCGGTGCAGGTCTATTTCGTCAACACTCGGTTGTTGCCGCCGGAATTGAGGCCGAGTTGGTGGCGCCGGTTGTCGTTGCTCGCGACTGCGTTGCTTTATGGCTGCGCGTCGGTCGTCGCGATCACGTCGCTCGTTCGGAGTTGGCTGAGCTCGCCTCCGTTATGACGGCACGCTCGGAGCGGCAGCCGCGAGTGCTTCATCAATGGCTTCTTCGATCGGTGTGTCGGAGCCTTTGTTGTAGACGACTTTCCCGTCGCGCCCGATGACCCAGTAGCCGGGGATGTATTCGGCCTTGAAGGCGATCATCGTGTCGACCGCTCCATACGCGATCGGCCAGTCGGCGCCGTACTTCGCGAGGTATCGCTTCAATGCCGCAACTTGCTCGGCTTGAGAGTCGGGCTCTTGCCGTTCGTGCCCATCGACGGTGATGCCGACGAAGACGACTCCCTTCTCCTTATATTTGTGCTGCAAGTCGACGAGATCCGGCATTCCCTTGTGGCACTTCGGGCAGAAGTCCGCGAACGCATGCACGACGACGACTTTGCCCTTCAAGTCCGCTGACTTTGGACCGTCACCATTGAGCCATCCGACCCCATTGAGTTCCGGCAATGGTGCCCCAACTTCAAGCCCGGCACTCGCCGAACCGCGCGACGATCCTTGAAACTGGGCGCTGAAGCTCCACAGAAAAGGCATGACGGCCACTATTCCGGCCAATGCGAGAAACAATCCGAAGGTCTGAAGTGCGGTCTTTTTTCTCATCGTGCTGCTCCTGCTGCATCTCGCTTACCGACGCGCATGCGCTGAAGTCAGCGCGGCGTCGCTTGAGGATAGTTTGTGATGAATCCTCGCTGCCGACCAATCTTCAGAATGCAGCCGCCTCGGACCAAACGGCGAAGCTGCGAAGCCGGAATGTCGAGCACGACTTCACTAATCCCCGCAATCGGTCAGGCTGGCCCGACTGGCGTCCTTCCTACGACGGTCGGAGTTCTCCCAAAATGGCTGCTTGACAACTCGTTGGAGCGGCGGTTTCCTACCGATCGCTTGAGTCAGCTCCGATGCGTGTCCGAAACAACGCTGCGCTCAATGGCTCTCGCCTGCCGACCCCGCCTTTCTCCTCGTGCTCCCCGCCTTAGTCGCCTGACTCTTCTCAGAGGTCGGCTTCTCGTTACCCACTTGATTTATGGATGCTTCCGATGCCGGTGAGGACGCCGGTGTTGGACTCTCGAACTTTGGTCTCCCCTCACCCTTAGGAGTTTGATTGATGAGCAGTTCAACTAGTCGTCGCGGCTTTCTGCGAGCTGGCTTCTGTGGCGGCATCGGCCTGACTTTGGCCGACTTCTTCCGCGTGCGTCAGGCTCAGGCAGATCAGAAGTTTTATGAGTCCAAAGAAGGCACTGCGAAGAACGTGATCTACATCTACCTTCCCGGAGGTAGTGCACATCAGGAAACATGGGATCCTAAGCCGTTCGCCCCGATCGAGTATCGCGGCCCAATGAATTCCATTGAGACCAATGTCTCTGGAACCCGCCTCAATGAGGTGATGGTCAACACGGCGAAAGTGGCTGATAAATTGGCGATCTGCCGGTCAATGACGCACGGCGAAGCTGCTCACGAACGCGGCACGCACAACATGTTTACGGGCTATCGTCCGAGCCCGGCGCTTGAGTACCCGTCTATGGGAAGCGTCGTGAGTCATGAACTCGGCCCTCGCAAGAACCTGCCGCCTTACGTCTGCATTCCGAGCCAACCGAACGAGTACGCGGGCACGGGCTATCTGAGTTCGTCCTACGCGCCGTTTAGCCTCGGCGCCGATCCGGCTGCGGGCGGCTTCCGCGTGCAAGACCTCGCACTGCCGGGCGGAATCGATGACAGCCGCTTTAGCCGTCGTCGCAACATTCTCGACAAGGTCAACGACCACTTCGTCTCGAAGGAGAAGTCGGACGGCCTCAATGCTCTCAATACGTTCTACGATCGCGCGTACTCGCTGATCAGCTCACCGGCTGCTCGCGAGGCATTCAACATCGACGCCGAGCCGGCTGCTCTGCGTGATCAATACGGTCGCAATACTGCCGGCCAGCGCATGCTGATGGCTCGTCGGTTGGTTGAAGCAGGTTGCCGCTTTGTCTCGCTGACCTACGGCGGCTGGGACATGCACGACAACATCAACGGCGGCATCCGCAGCCAATTGCCGGCCTTCGATCAAGGCTTTGCGATGCTCATCAATGACCTTGAGCAACGCGGCATGCTGAAAGACACGCTCGTGTGTGTCGCTTCTGAATTCGGACGAACTCCGAAGATCAACGGCACTGCCGGTCGCGATCACTGGCCGAAAGTCTTCAGCGTCGTGCTGGCTGGTGGCGGTATTAAGCGCGGCATCACTTATGGAACGTCGAATGCCACTGCGAGCGAGCCGGATGAGGATCCACTCGGCGTCGAAGATTGGGCAACGACGATTTACCACTGCATCGGTATCACCGCAGATAAGGAGCTGATGGCTCCCGGCGATCGCCCGATCGAGATCGTCGACAACGGCAAGGTTGTGAAAGACCTGTTGGCCTAAGCGTGCTGGGTCAATTTAAACCCATCGAACTCGGATGCGACTGAAGTGAGAAGCAGCACGGAAAGTGCCAGCAACTTCAGTCCCCCGCGTCGGTGAGGCCCCCAGTTGCTACCGAAAAGCCATAAGGCCAATCCCCATCGGGCAACGCCGATGGGGATTGGCTTTTGTGTAATTCAAATCACAGACATCCAAAGACGCGACGAATTGCATTGAACCATCAAATTGATGGTTCGGTCGGAGTCGTTCATTGCCAATAGTTCCGATTTCTTAAGGTGTCATCATGCAAGTCACTATCGAGTTGAGTGCCAACGAACAGGCGCAACTGGAACAGGCTGCATCGGAAGCACATCAAGAGATCGCCGAGTTCGTGCGCGGAAACCTCAAGGCGTCGCTCGGTCAAATGATTCAAAAGACGGAGCGACCGGAGTTTCGGAAGGCTCTGGAGTGGGTGCTGAAGGAACATCACGAAGTTCTATTGAGGCTCGCTAAATGAACTACCTCACGATTGATGAAATCATCGAGGCCCATCGAGCACTCATTGAGCAGACTGGTGGCAGCGATGGACTTCGTGATCGAGGGAGTTTGGAGTCCTGTCTGGCACAGCCCCAGATGACGTTCGGCGGGCAAGACCTATATCCCACTCTTGCAGATAAGGCTGCGGCACTCGGTTTCGCCATCGTCCGAAATCACCCTTTCGTCGACGGCAACAAACGAGCTGGTCTCACTGCGACCGCACTGTTCCTGTATCTCAACGGATGGTTGTTGATCGGGCACGTTGATGATGTTGAGGCGGCATTTCTCAAACTCGCGGCGGGTGAATTGTCGCGTGATGAATTCACGGATTGGGTCAAAAGGCACATTCACCCGAATCCGGATGTTTGAATCCCAACTTGAGCACACCTAGAGCAAGTACGGAGAGTAACAATGCGTCTGATGCGATCTTTGGCCGTGATGGCTTTGTCGCTCTGTCTCGCGACGACGGTTGAGGCTGCTTCACCGCGACTCAATCAGATCATGCCGCGAGGATTGCAACGCGGAGTCGAGAGCACACTGACCTTTAGTGGCTCTCAACTTGGGGATGCCGAAGAGATCTTCTTCTATAGCTTCGGCTTCAAGGTCTCAAAGATCGAGAAGGTCGACGTCAACAACGTCAAAGTAACAATTGTTGCAGGGCCGGAAGCGAAGCTCGGCGAGCATACGGCGCAGGTTCGCACGAAGACGGGTATTTCGGATTACAGAACGTTTTGGGTCGGCTACATGCCGGTCGAGGCAGAGAAAGAGCCCAATAGCGAGTTCTCGGTTCCGCAGCCGATCAATCTCAACTCGACGGTGACCGGTGTCGTTCAAAGTGAAGACGTTGACTACTACGTCGTTGAGGCGAAGAAGGGGCAGCGCATCGCGGTTGAAGTTGAAGCGATGCGACTCGGCACGACTCTATTTGATCCCTACGTCGCGATCCTTGACGCAAAGCGATTCGAACTCGCTTCTGCCGATGACTCACCGCTCGTGATTCAAGATGCGGTTTGCTCGGCGGTCGCGCCGGAAGATGGCAAGTACTTCATCGAAGTCCGGGAGAGTGCTTATGGCGGAAACGGTGCCTGCAACTACCGCTTGCATGTCGGCACGTTTCCGCGACCGACCGCCGTCTATCCGGCAGGCGGAAAGATCGGCTCTGAGATCGACGCGAAGTTCCTCGGTGATGCTGCCGGTGAGATCGTTCAGAAGTTCAAACTTCCGGCCGCTGTTGAGCCTAACTTTGGCTTGCTCGCGGGGGCTGAGGGCAACTGGTCGCCGTCAGCAAACTTCTTCCGGTTGAGCGACGTCGATAACTCGCTCGAAGTGGAACCGAACGACGCGCTCGCTCAAGCAAGCCCCGCTCAGTTCCCGTCTGCCTTCAATGGCATTCTGCAAGCGAAGGGCGATGTCGACTTCTTCAAGTTCACAGCAACGAAGGGGCAAACCTATGAAGTTGAGTGCTACGGACGTCGCATTCGATCGGCGATCGATCCAGTGATGGTGCTCTACAACGCTCAAGGTGGCGGCATCGTTTCGAACGACGATTCGCGCGGACCGGACAGCTACTTTCGCTTCACGGTTCCTGCGGACGGCGACTACTACCTCTCAATCACCGACCATTTGAAGCGCGGCGGGCCAGAGTTCGTTTATCGCGTCGAGTTTCAGCCGGTCGTTGCGTCGCTCACGCTCAACATCCCGCGACAGGAGCGGTACGGCCAATATCGGCAGCAGATCTATGTCGCGAAGAACAATCGTTTTGGTGCAATTATTAATGCAGGCCGAGTGAACTTCGGCGGAGAACTAATTCTTGAGCCGACTGCATTGCCGCAGGGCGTCAAGATGATCGCCGACAACATGCCGGCGAATATGGCTCAGATGCCAGTTGTGTTTGAAGCCGCCGCGGACGCGCCATTGAATGGCGGACTCTTCGACTTCCGAGCCCGACATGCTGACCCGAATCAGAAGATCTCCGGGGGCTTTACGAATACGGCGGACTTCATTGTCGCTGAACCCGGTCAGTCGCTTTATGTGACGAAGACCGTCGATCGCTTGCCCATTGCGGTCGTTGACGAATTGCCGTTCAAAGTGGATCTCGTCGCGCCAAAGGTTCCGTTAGCGAAAGACGGTTCGCTCTCATTGAAGGTCGTCGTCGAGCGTAAGCCGGACTTCAAAGCGCCGATCGTCGTGACGTTCCCGTTCGCGCCTCCGGGAGTCGGTGCGCCGCCTTCGATCACGATTCCAGAAGGTCAGACCGAGGCGCTTTATACGATCAATGCAGCAGGCAATGCGGCGGTCGGCAACTGGAAAGTCTTCGTGCTCGGACAAGCAGACATCGGAGGTGTCGCTTACTCGGCCTCGCAGTTAGTCCCGCTTGAGATCAGCGAGCACTACATGCTGTTCGCGATCAATCGCACTGCGTGCGAACAAGGACAAGAGACCGAAATCGTCGCGAAGGTCGATCTCAAGAAATCCTTTGAAGGCGAAGCGATTGTTCGAGTGTTCGGACTGCCCAACAAGGCGGTTGCTGAAGAAGTGAAGCTCAACAAAGAGACGAAGGAAGTCGTCTTCAAAGTGAAGACTGAGAAAGACACTCCGGTCGGACGTCACGGCACTGTCTTCGCGCAAGTGACGATTCCGATGAACGGAGAAATGGTCGTTCACAACGTCGGCGGCACCGAGCTACGTATCGACGCGCCGCTTCCCCCGAAGGTCGAAGCTCCGAAGCCCGCAGCGCCAATGCCGACGGCTCAAGCCGCTCCGATGGCTGCACCGATGCCGCAAGCTCCCCCAATGCGTCGGCTCACTCGACTGGAGCAATTGCGATTGGACAAGGCGAAAGCCGAAGGCAAGTAGCATCGCTGCATTTGGATTGGGCGCATTTCAGAAGTCCCATTCGTCCCCTAAGTCCCATCAACCGCAACGGGACTCATGCGACGAATGGGACGTATGACAAAACAAATACACTGCTGCGACGCGCACGAAAGAAATACTCAAGAGGAATGCGAAACATGCTTCGTCACAAACTTTGGTCTGCGATGCTCGCGTCGATGCTGTCGGCGCCGGCCTTTGCTCAAGAGGCTCCGACCGCACTCGATGTCTATCCGCCGGACGTAAATATTAGCACGTTGCGCGATCGGCAGTCGTTCGTCGTGCAGGCGACTTTTGCCAATGGCCTCACGAAGGATGTCACTGCTGAGGCCAGTCGTACGTTGACGAATCCGGCACTCGTGAAGCTCGAAGGCAATACGCTCTATCCCGTCGCGGATGGCGCGTGCGAGATGAAGATCGACTTCGCAGGACTGTCGAAAACGATTCCCGTGAAAGTCGAAGCCGCAACGGTCGAACGGCCCATCAGCTTCCGCCTCGACGTTATGCCGGTCTTCATGCGATCGAACTGCAATACGGGAAGCTGTCACGGAGCCGCTCGCGGTAAGGACGGCTTCCGCATTTCGTTGTTCGGGTTCGATCCGGCGGGCGATCACTATCGACTCACGCGCGAGATGCCCGGGCGACGCATCAACTTAGCGGTGCCAGAAGACAGCCTGCTGATCACGAAGTCGATCGGCGAAGTTCCTCATACAGGCGGCAATCGCTTTGATGAGGGTAGCGAATATTACAACACGATCATGCGCTGGCTGAAGGCGGGTGCTCCGAACGATGCGACTGAAGTCCCGAAGTGCGTCGCGGTCGAACTCTTCCCGCCGGGAGGAGTGCTTGATGGGCAAGGCACGTCTCAAAAACTCACGGTGCGAGCGAAGTACGCGGACGGCACCGATCGCGATGTGACGAACCTCGCGGTGTTCTTGTCGAACAATGACAACTCGGTGACGGTGACTCAGGACGGAGTCGCGACGGCTCAGAATCGCGGCGAAGCGTTCGTCATGGCGCGATTCGAAACGCATACAGTCGGACGGCACTTCATCACTCTGCCGAAAGCATTGCAGTACACCGACCCGAAGACGCCCGAACTCAACTATGTCGACACACTGGTCTACAACAAGCTGAAGAAGCTCCGCATCCTGCCGTCGGGAGTTTGCTCGGACGAAGAGTTCTTGCGTCGCGCGTCGCTCGATATCTGCGGCGTGCTGCCAACTCCCGAGGAATACTCGAAGTTCATGGCGGACCAAGATGCGAAGAAACGCGACAAACTCGTCGACGAGTTGCTCAACCGCAAAGAGTTCGTCGAGTTATGGGTGATGAAGTGGGCGGAACTCCTGCAAGTCCGCACGACCAATCAGATCAGCTACAAGTCGATGCTGCGTTACTACAACTGGCTGCAAGAGCGCATCGCAGACAATGTCCCGACCGACCAAATGGTGCGTGAGCTACTGGGCTCAAGCGGCGGCACATTCCAGAACGCGGCAACGAACTACTATCAAGGCGAGCAAGACACGCTGAAGGTTTCTGAAAACGTTGCGCAGGTCTTTATGGGCATGCGAATTCAATGTGCTCAGTGCCACAACCATCCGTTCGATCGTTGGACGATGGATGACTACTACAGCTTCGCGGCGTTCTTCTCGCAGATCGGTCGCAAGCGAGCTGAAGACCCGCGTGAACTCGTCATCTTCAACAGTGGCGGCGGCGAGGTTCAGCATCTCGTTGATAAGCGCGTGATGAAGCCGAAGTTCCTCGGCGGCGAGCAGCCCGACGTTGCCGGTAAAGATCGCCGAGTGGTGATGGCCGATTGGCTTGCCTCACCGCAGAACCCGTACTTCGCGACGAACCTCGGGAACATTGTTTGGGCACACTTCTTCGGCAAAGGCATCATCGAGCCGGTTGACGACGTGCGCGTTTCGAATCCGCCGTCGAACAAAGAACTGCTCGACGAACTCGGTCGCCGTTTCACTGAGTACAAGTACGACTTCAAGCGGCTCGTTCGAGACATCTGCACGTCGCGTGCTTATCAGCATGCAACGGCGATGAACGAGACCAATGAAATGGATACGCGCAACTTCTCGCACGGCACGTTGCGTCGAGTTCGAGCGGAGATCTTGCTCGAT
Organism: uncultured Planctomycetaceae bacterium; assembly: GCA_964573505.1. Taxonomy (GTDB): domain Bacteria; phylum Planctomycetota; class Planctomycetia; order Planctomycetales; family Planctomycetaceae; genus AM-0621. The sequence goes on from CAZNMS010000223.1 coordinate 12,351, forward strand.
GCGATCACTCAAGTGACCGACACGAAGAACAAGTTTCAGGGACTACCGCTCGGTGCTCGCGCCGTGCAGATCGCGAACGGCAATACCTCGACTTACTTCCTCACGACGTTTGGTCGTGCGAAGCGAGACACTGTTTGCTCGTGCGAAGTGAAGATGGAGCCGAACCTGTCGCAGGCGTTGCACTTGCTCAACGGCGACACCAGCAATGCAAAGATCGCGCAGGGCAACTTGATTGGTCGACGCCTGCAAGAGGGCAAGCAGCCGATCGAGATTTTGGATGAGCTCTACATTCGGTGCTTATCGCGTAAGCCGACCGAGAAAGAACGCGCCGGCTTCGAACAAGTGCTTGCCGCCGAGCAAGATAAGAAGCAGGTTTTGGATGACCTCTTCTGGGCGATGCTGAACTCACGCGAGTTTGTGTTTAACCACTAAGAGCGACTTCGATAGTCGCCTTTCGCTCCGCGAAAGGCATTGTTGGCTGTTGCTACGCAAAAGCTCCCTTTCGCAGAGCGAAAGGCGACGATCAAAGCATCTTATGCCCCACCACTAACCAAAGAACTTCGATCTCTTCGGAGAGCTTTCGCATGTTGAAATCCGCACTCGCTGCTGCAATTTTTGTTACCGCGTCCGCCGCGCAGGCTCAGGACGATGGCAAAGTCACTTATGCCGATCACGTGCAAGCCATCTTTCGAGCGAAGTGCTTTTCGAGCCACAACTCGGACAAGAAGAGCGGCGGGCTCGATCTCACCAACTTTACGTCGCTGATGCAGGGCGGCAGCTCGGGGCAAGTCATTGACGGCGGAGACTCAGACGGCAGCCGCTTGTATGCGGTCGTCAGTCATCAAGCTCAGCCTTACATGCCGCCGAATTCGGACAAGCTCCCAGCGGATATGCTCGCTGTGATCAAGAAGTGGATTGACGGCGGAGCACTCGAAACAAAGGCAAGCACGCCGGTCATCAAGAAGAAGGCGAAGATGGAGCTATCGCTCAGCTTCGCTCCGAACGGTCGCCCCGAAGGGCCGGCGCCGATGCCGCAACGACTTGCATTGCAGCCGGCAAAAGTCACAGAGATGACGACTGCTGTCTCGGCGCTCGCGACAAATCCATGGTCGCCGCTCGTCGCCGTTTCCGGGCAGC
>CAZNMS010000224.1:0-13451 GCA_964573505.1 uncultured Planctomycetaceae bacterium
TCTCACGATTTCGGCTACTTGCAAAGGCATAGCTCGAGAATCCTTAACGGCGTTGCCCATCGGGCTTGTCCCGATGGTTATCTGCTTCATGGCCACCGCCCGTAGCCATGAGGCAGATAACCACCGACGCAAGGTCGGTGGGGCGGGATCTGATTCGCGAGCCGTTGCCTTAGTAATTCATCTCGCGCTTCCGCTCGCACTCGACGCAGTTTCGCGCCCACGGAATGGCTTTCAGGCGAGCTTTCGGGATCAATGACTTCTTGGCCGTCTTGCCTTCTTCGACGCAGCGTTCGCAATGGCCGTAAGTGCCCGCGTCGATTTTCTTGAGCGCCACCGCGACATCGCCGAGCACCTCTTCTTCATTGCGGATGAGCGACAATGAGAAGTCTTGCTCGTAAGCCTCACTGCCTAACTCGGCAGGATGTGTTGGAGTCCGCGATTCGCTCTTGTCTCCTCCGAGCGTCTCAGCGGTTAGATCTCGCACGTCGCCTTTAATTCGAGCTTGAACTTCTCGGAGGAGCGCGCGGAAATCATTCAATTCAGTTTTCGTCAGCTCAGTCATAGCCGTCCTACTGATGGCGGTACATTTTCACGCTGGAGTTGACACATCACTGCCATTCGAAAACGAACGGCTCGGTAATCGGGGGGCGGGAGTATGAGACCGCCCTGAAAACGGTCAAGGCCCGCTGATTAATGAGTCTTGAAGGTGGTGCAGTGTTGCAAGCTCCGTCTCATCGAGAACGGATTCGGACAAGTAGCTTGGGATTCCATCCCGAGCCTCAGCGGGACGAGGTTTACAAACAAGGTACGAAATCGCCGTCAACGTTCGGTGTGCAGTAAGCGTCGATCGCAGATCGACTCAGACCGAGTTCCCAACTCACACAGAACCGCGACTTCGAAGCAAGCAACTGACGGGAACTTTGTTGGACGGAGAAATCAATTGCCCGCTGATGCTCGGGATGGAATCCCAAGCTACGGCGTTCGTAGGAGCGCAAAGACCGAGCGGTTAGTTTTCGCCGACCGTTGGGTTCTTCGCGCGGGACGGGTTACTCGCCCCGCAGTCACTCACCTCTCTCTCCAAATGAAGCCGTCATTGTGTCTGCCACTGAATCATCACCCTCGCTGCTTAAGACTGTCGCTCGCCGGTTTCGCACTGAGCTGAGTTTGATTGTTGCTCTCATCGCGGTTGTGCTCGGCACCGTTTGGCTCGATCAGTCGAAGTCCTATCTCCATAAGCCGACCGAGAACGCGGCGGAGATTCTGCGTCAGACTTCCATTCTGGGCATCGTCGCGCTCGGGGCGACCATCGTGATTATCTCGGGCGGGATTGATCTCTCTGCCGGTTCGGTGATGGCGTTTAGCGGAGTCATCTGCTGCTCGATCATCCTGCGACTCGCACCGCAGAACGCGCGCGGCACTCCGCTCACGGAGAACATCTCCGTGTGGATCACGCTGGCGGGGATCGGAGGCACGCTGATCGTCGCGCTGCTGGTCGGGACGTTTCACGCTTGGCTGATCACTGTGGTGAAGCTGCCGCCGTTTGTGGCGACGCTGGCTTCGCTTGTCGGGCTGAGGAGCCTCGGTCGCGTGATCGTGCAGGATGTGAATCTTGCGATCTCCGGCGAGTCCAACACGCAGATGTATGTGAAGGGCGCGGCCTTTCGAGTGCTCGGTCAGACCGTTTGGGTGCCGCTACTGAGCTTCATTGTTCTCAGCGCCATCTGCTGGATCTTGCTGACGAAGACGGTCGTCGGTCGGCACCTGTTGGCGATGGGAGGCAACGAGCAAGCGGCTCGACTGAGTGGCATTCGCACCGATCGTTTGAAGTGGCTTGCATACTGCGTCGGAGCGGTGACAGCTTCGCTTGGCGGCATCATGTACTCGGCGAACGTCGGGCAGGCGAACCCGGCAACAGACGCTGTCGGCTTCGAACTCAATGCGATCGCAGCAGCGGTTGTCGGCGGATGCAGTCTCGCAGGCGGCGTCGGCATGATCTCCGGGACGATGTTAGGAGCCCTCTTCTTGAGGACCGTGATGGACTCGGTCGCGAAGACCGTGAAGTCGAAGCCCGATGACTTTCAGGGGTTAATCGTCGGCATCTTGGTGGTGCTCGCCGTGACGTTGAACGAGCAAAGCGGCGGACGATCGCTGCAACGCAAGTACTTCCCCGGCGTGCTCGGCATCGTCAGTTGGCTCATCCTGTCGCTGCTGGCGGGAGTCATCTCCGGAGCGATGTCGACCACTCGCAAATTGACAACGGGGCTAACAGTCGGGCTGCTCGTCGCAGTGCTGCTAGGAATCAAGCTGCTGATGGAGCGTAGGAAACCGGTGTCGTAAATCGGGATTGCATCCCGATGCGCAGCGAGGGAAGCGCCACTCAAAACAACGGCTCATCGTCAATCGTTTAACCGCACGGCCAACGGCCTGCGCTCACTCGGCGGAGACGCGCTCCACAATGAGTCGATATCCCCCGTCACGACTCCGGCCGCAACACTCGCATCCCAAGAGCGCGGCCCGTTGGGCACGCTCAAGTAGATTGGGATTCCATCCCGATCCGAGGCGGGGTTAGTGGCTCTCAAGACAACGGCTCATCGTCAGAAGATCGGCATCTGCGAGTCGCCTGTATGCTCGCCCTTCACTCATGCCCAGAAAGCGCGGCCCGATGGGCACGCTTAAGTAGATTGGGATTCCATCCCGATCCGAGGCGGATTGATCGTCTCTCAAACGCAGCGGCTCATCGTCAGAAGATCGGCATCTGCGACTCGCCTTTCCGAATGTATGCTCGCCCTTCACTCATGCCCGAAAAGCGCGGCCCGTTGGGCACGCGGTTAAACGAAGGATGCCTCATGAAGCCACTCATTCTTGCCAGCAGCTTGCTCGTGCTGCTGATGCCGATTGCGCGGGCGGATGAGGTTGTCTTGCAGGGCTCTACAGCAACGAGCCGCATCACGCTCACCGGCGAGATCCTCGATTACACCGGCAAGAAGCTGACGCTGAAGACTGCTGCGAGTAAGACCGAGCAGACTTACTCGGCTGCTGATGTCGTCTCGGTGCGATTCGAACAGAACGACGCGCACGTTACGGGACTCAAGGCGCTCGCCGCCGGAGATCACGAAACCGCCGAGACTGCTTTTGCCCGCGCGGACGATCAAGAAGTCCGAGTTTGGGTGCGGCGTGAGTTGCTCGCTCTGCAAGTTCGCTGTGCTTTGCGGAAGTCAGATTGGGTCAGCGCCGCTCAGCGTTTCCATCGGCTCTATCAAAGCGACACTGATACGCGACACATCGACTTGATCCCGTTGTTTTGGTCGCAGCGGCCAACTGCCGACGCAGCGACGCGCGGGCAATCGGTCGTCTGGCTGCGAGACAAGCAACAGTTATTACAGCTTCTGGGAGCAAGTTGGTTGTGCCTCGAACCGAAGTACGAAGGCGAGTGCGAGCAACTTTGGCCGACACTCATTCGGCATCCTGACGAGCGACTGCGAACGCTCGCTCAATGGCAAAGCTATCGGCGGCGACTGACCGTTGAGGGCATCGGCGATAACGAACTGCAGCGCTGGGAGACGCGCATTCGAAAACTCGATGCGCCGCTGCGAGCCGGTCCGTACTTCCTGTTGGGGCAAGCCTTTGTCGCGCGGCACGAATTCGATCTCGCCGCCGCAGCCTTCCTGCGCCTGCCACTCGCTCATGCGACGGATCATCCTCTCACCGCCGAAGCGCTTCTCAACGCCGCTCGCTGCATCGACAAGACGGGGATGCGTCCCGAAGCGGTAACGCTCTTCAAAGAAGTCACGACGAAGTTCGGCCATACATCCTTCGCCGCTGAGGCTGAGACGGCGTTGAAATCGCGTTGACGCCGTCCGGCCCGATGGGCACGCGGCAAGTAGATTGGGATTCCATCCCGATCATGGAGCGGGATGGAATCTCTATGACACGGCGACTTCTCGTCAGAAGATCGGAATCAGCGTGTGGGCTTCTCGGATGCGAGCTCGCATCTTGCTCACGCTGGAAAAGCGCGGCCCGATGGGCACGCGGTTAAACGATTCTTTCCAACCGCGACAGACAATCGCTTGCCGTCAAAGTTGCTTGTCCTGCTCTTCAGAATTCCCGCAGCACATCTTCTCACATTGGCATCAGTACTCGGTATCGCGCCATCGAGTCCCATCAGCTCGCCGAACTAAGTCCAACAACACATCCGTCGCAGTATTGTCGTCGAGAAACCGCACCGAGCCGTCTCCGAGCAAGACCTGACAGCCGCCGGGATGATGGCTGCTGTACCCGATGCTGACTTGAGGCGGCGCGCGGTACTTAAGCAAGTCGCCACTCAGCGACTTATTGATGCCGGCAAACTTCAGCGTCTTCGGCCCTTTGCCGTCCTTTCCGCCGAGTCCGTTGAGTTCATATTGCCCATTGAGTTCGCCTTCGAGGTAATGGGCCTTGATCGTCGCTTCGTCGCAATCGCGCGGCGGGTACTCTCCTGTCGTTACTGAGCCGACGATGGCGAGCGGACTTGTCCCGCGCGGGAAGCCGAGCCAATACGAATTGAGTGGCCCTTCGAGTTCTCCTGCGGTCCAAGTATGCCCGCTCGCCACCATGCGTCGCTCGCCGGCCAGAATCACGTTCGTCGTGCCATCGCGGATGTCGCGAATCCGAACCCGCGAGTTCTCCGCAAAGATCCCTTGCAGGAGCGCGCCATAGTGCCGCCCGTAGCGAGGAATGCCGACGCCGAAGTTGCCGACGTAGTTCGCCGTTGAGAGAGCCGGCACGGTCGACGTCGTGTCAATGTCAGATCTCAGATCGCTCGGACATCGAAAGCATGGGCGGACGATTTCTCCCAACGATGTTCCCGGCGATTTAGAAAGTCCTTTATCGCCACGCCATCGTTGGCGCTTTACTGCGACTTCGGACTGGAACGGGTCGTTGAGAGAGATGGTCTTAAACAGCGGACTCGCATCATAAAACGGCAGGGAATACACGAGCCACGAATACGCCGACTCTTCAGGTTTGCCGTCGACCGCTCCGCCGTTCGCAATCCAACCGGGCGGGAATGTGTGGAAGGTTTCGTGATAGTTGTGAAGTGCCATGCCGAGCTGCTTGAGCTTGTTCTTGCAGTCTGACCGTCGCTCTGCCTCGCGCTTGTTGAATCGCTGGCAACAGCAATGCGACGGCAAGCAGCATGACGACGGCAACGACGACAATGCTCCTCCAAGAGCAACCGCTTCGATGTTGTAGTTCTTGTTCCATAATTGAGTACCTCAATGAAGGTCCTGCAGAGCACATTGAAACGAGAATGATCGCTTTGTTCGTAGATTACTTGGCCTGAGCTTGGCCCACAGTCAGAAGTTTCTGGCTGCAACCGTTTTCCAATGGAGCACGCTCGATTGGTGCTACGAACCTCAGACACAGTGGCAAAGCATGAGCATAGACGAGTCGCTGCTCGCATGATCTGATAGAAATGCTCTCGGTCCGACGACATCCAGATTGAATTCGGTGTCGCAAGGCTTCTCGGCATTTTGAACTCAAAGGGCTATTCATGAAGCAGCCGACTTCTTCCGCTCATAAGCCGTTTGATGTCACGCTCAAGTGGTTGCTCGAACTCGACCCCAAAAGCTGGGCGCGGTTACTCGGCGCAAAGGAGTTTGATGACGTCACCGTGATCGACAGCGACCTCTCAACGGTCGTCTTGTCCGCAGACAAGATCTTGCGAATCAAAGCCGCGAGCGATTGGCTGCTGCATACCGAGTTTCAATCCGGCTACGACACCGAAGGCGATTGGCGGTTGCTCGAATATCAGGTGTTGTTGACTCGCCGCGCGAAGCTGCCAGTTGACTCTGTCGTCGTCTTGTTGCGACCAGAAGCCGACGGTCCGGCATTCAGCGGACTGCTCGTCCGCGATAGTTTGTTGGCCTCGGAACCGCGTCTGCAGTTTCGTTATCGTGTCGTGCGACTTTGGGAATTGCCGGTTGAAGAGTTCTTGAACGGCGGATTGGCCACTTTGCCATTGGCACCGCTCGCAAAGGTCAGCGACGAGCAATTGCCCGAAGTGATCTCGGCGATGTCAGCACGCATCTCTGAGAATGCATCGCAAGCCGAGCAAGGTGCCATTTGGACTTCGACCTACTTGTTACTGGGACTTCGCAAGAACCCCATTGAAGCCGCAGAGCTATTGAGAGGAATCGCAGCCATGCGCGAATCATCGACCTATCAAGCCATTCTGGAAGAAGGACGTCAGGAAGGAGTTCGCGACGGACTTCAAGTCGGGGAACTGCGGGGTAGCGCGCGAGAAGCTCGCCGCATTTTGCTTCGCACAGGCCGACGGCGATTAGGCGAACCAACGATCGAGATCGTATCGGCGATCGAGTCGGTCGATGACATTGAGGCCCTCGAAGAGTTCATTGACCGAGTTCCTGAGGTCGCAAGTTGGGGCGAGTTGCTCAGTTCGGTCCCAGTCGCCCGCTAAGGGAGACAGTCGCTTATCGCTGCCTGCTGCGTTGCCGAGCGCGATCGCGCCTTCTGTTACTCGAAGTACCGCGACGCTCGGCGTTCAGCTTCCGAAGGCTTGCTCGGCAACTTCGATCGCGCGCAGCAGCCCCTTCGCCTTATTGAGCGTTTCTTGATACTCACTGATCGGCACGCTGTCAGCAACGATCCCCGCACCGGCTTGCACGTAGGCCGTCTTGCCCTGCATCACAAGAGTTCGCAGCGCAATGCACGTATCCATGTTGCCCGTGAAATCGACATAGCCGACGGCGCCGGCATAGGGGCCGCGACGGTGAGGCTCGATCTCGTCGATGATCTCCATCGCCCGAACTTTCGGAGCTCCCGAAACAGTCCCGGCAGGCAGTCCGGCTCGCAGTGCGTCGAAGCACGAGAGACCATCACGCAATTCGCCAGTCACGTTCGATGTAATATGCATGACATGGCTGTAACGCTCGACACACATCACATCGCTCAGCTTGACCGTGCCGTACTTTGCGACGCGACCAACATCGTTGCGACCGAGATCGACCAGCATGACATGCTCGGCGCGTTCCTTTTCATCGGCCAGTAACTCGGCTTCGAGTCGCGCATCTTCCGCCGGAGTTGCTCCGCGTTTGCGAGTGCCTGCGATCGGACGGATCGTCACTTCGCCGTCTTCGACTCGAACCATGATCTCGGGCGAGCCACCAACAAGCTGCACGCTCGGGGTATTCAGCAGCAGCATGTACGGGCTCGGATTCACGAGTCGCAGCGCGCGATAGATATCGAGCGGCTTTGCTTCCGTTTGCAGCTTCAATCGCTGACTGATCACGACCTGAAAGATGTCGCCCGCTTTGATGTATTCCTTGCACTGACCGACGGCGGTTTCGAACTGCTCCTGAGTGAAGTTCGATTCGAACGCGACTTTCGGCTCGCCCGCAAATGCAACGTCGAACATTCGCAGCGGCACGCTCGGCTCTTGCAGGCGGCGGACGATGTCATCGACTCGTTCGCAGGCGCGCCGGTAATTGGCTTCGGCATCTCCTGCCGTCGACGCATGACACACGACCAAAATCGTCTTGCGGCTTTGATCGAAGATCACCATTCGATCGAACAACGCAAACGAGAGATCGGGAAGATGCCGGTCGTCCTCAGGCGCGTTCGGCAAGTTCTCGGAGTAACGAATCACGTCGTAGCTTGCGAAGCCCACTGCTCCGCCGCAGAAGCGAGGCAGTTCGGGAAGATGCACTGCTCGGTACTTCTTGAGGATCGACTCGAGTTCTTGCAGCGGGTCATCGACGACATAGCGCCGCTGCTGCTCGCCTTCTGTGATGACGATCTCGTTGCGAAAGGCTTCGATCCTGAGGAACGGGTCCGCTCCGATGAAGCTGTAACGGCCAATCCACTCGCCGCCGACAACGCTCTCAAAGAGGAACCCATTGTTGCCCGCTTGCAGCTTGCTGAAGGCTTCAACCGGAGTGAGTGTGTCGCTCGTGAGTTGCCGGTAGACGGGGACGAGATCAACACCGGCAGCGAGTCGTTGAAACGTTGCCAATTCAGGGCGATGGGTCATGAAGAAGACTCTATGAAGGAAGGCGTGCGATCGTCGTTTGATGCGAGCCGATTCAATGGGACCAATTGGATGTATGGGACAACTTGAATTCGCCGGAAGTCGTTCGTCCCGCTTGTTGCACTTGCCCCATCAGCAGCCGAGCGACGCTGCCGGGATCGTTAGAAAGCCGTATGACACTCTCGGCAAATGGCCCGTTCAGGGCACCTTGTCGCGACTTTTAGGCCGTCCTAGTATCCGCCCCGCTTCGCGGATGGAGCCGCTTGCAATGGCGGCTTTCGACGTTTCGAACTGGCCAAAACGCGGGGCGAATTGGACTCTTTGCCGCTTTGATTTGCCAGTCACGCAATTGCCAACTGAAAGTCTTCGAAGCTTCACTTTGACCGCTTTGAAGAAGACTGACGGACGATGGATTGGGCAGCTCTGAGCGTTGGATACTCCGCATGAAGAAGTGTCGTCGCTGCTCGAAACCCGCAACCTTGCATATCACTGAGATCCGCAAGGGCGAAGTCGTCGAGATTCATCTCTGCGAGGTCTGCGCGAAGGACTATCTCAGCCAGTCGGAACCGACTGACACCACTTCTCCGGAGTTTGAATTCGAGAAGTTCGAGGAAGCAGCGGATCAACTCGAAGCGATTGACGATCCGGTCTGCGAGAACTGCGGCATCACGTTTCGCGAGTTCCGCAAGAATGGTCGCTTAGGCTGCCCTCACGACTACGAAGCCTTTCGCAACGACATCATCCCGCTGCTCGAAAACATTCATGGCGAGACTCAGCATGTCGGCAAGTCACCGCGACGTTCAGGCGGCACGAGCAACACACAAAATCAGCTCGTACGACTGAAGGGGCAGCTCAAAGCTGCTGTTGACGCCGAGCGCTACGAAGAAGCGGCTGATCTTCGGGATCAGATCTTGGCGCTCGAAGCGGAACTCAAAGGTTAGCCCGCAACTGCTGAGTAACAATTCTTCCAATCAACCTTTGACTGAATCTTGTCGCCTTGAGGCGGCAGATGGCCCTCAAGCACGACACATATCAGGTACGGAGAACTATCGTGGATTTGGACAGCCTCACGCAGAACGTCAGCGAATGGTTGCGTGGGTCCGGTCCCGAGTCCGACATCGTGATCTCCACTCGCATTCGATTGGCGCGGAACCTTGCTCAGTTCCCCTTCGCCAGCAAAGCAACTGACGACGTCAAAGCGCAGATCGTCGGGCAGATGCAAAGCGTGCTGACGGAACTGCCGACATCGAAGCAACTGCATTGGGTTGATGTCGAAGCACTGAGCGAAGTCGACCGACAATTCCTCTTCGAGCGGCAACTCATCAGTCGGGAACTCGCGGACTCAGCATGGCCGCGCGCAGTAGCGATCGCGAAGACGGAAGACGTCGCGATCATGGTCAACGAAGAAGATCATCTCCGCTTGCAGGTGCTCCGCAGCGGACTGGCGTTCGACGATTGTTGGGACGAGATCAACGAGATCGACGACGCCATCGAAGAGCGAGTGACTTACGCCTACGACGACACCTTCGGCTATCTCACTGCCTGTCCGACGAACGCCGGCACGGGCATTCGAGTGAGCGCGATGATGCACTTGCCCGCATTGGTTCAGACGCGCGAAGTCAGCAAAGTCTTCAACGCTCTGCAGAAGATTAACGTCGCAGTGCGCGGGCTTTATGGTGAAGGCAGTCAAGCACTGGGCGACTTCTATCAAATCTCGAATCAGTTCACGCTCGGGCTGAGCGAGACGCAGATCATCGACAAAGTCCGCGAAGTCATCCCGATGATCTTGAAGTACGAGCGCAAGGCGCGCGCCGAGATGCTCGACGGCAAACGCGCCGACCTGCACGACTACATCTCGCGTTGCTACGGGACTCTGTGCAGTGCTCAGAAGCTGAACTCCGAAGAGACGATGCAACTCCTCTCAAGCGTCCGCTTAGGCGTGAATCTCGGCTTGATTGAGGAAGTTCGATTACAGACGTTGAATCAGCTCTTCATCCAAATTCAGCGAGCCCACTTGCAGAAGCTGAAGCAGATCGAACTCAGCAAGAACGAGCGAGACGCCGCCCGCGCGGCTCTAATTCGGCAGCGTCTGAACGACGAACGCCGCTCGCTCAGCGAATAGTTTGATCCATTCGACGCGCTCTTGATCCATTCGGCTCAATGAAGCCAATAAGGTCCTTCGCGCCGCTGAACGCGATATTGAATCTTCCCTTCTGCTGAAGTGCGGCAAGCTAGTAGGCTGACATGGCCACGAAAAAAGGAAGGCCAAGATCATGCGTACGATCGAAGTAACTGAATCAACTCCGCGATTGCCACAACTCCTTGAAGAAGTGGGCGAAGGTCAAGAAATCACTCTGACCTTAAACCATGAGCCGATCGCGCGAATCGTACCCATTGAAAAGCCGCAGCAGCGTATTCGTCGGAAAGTCGGTGAATTGCGAGGCGCACCGTTTCACGTTCCTGACAGCGCCTTTGCTCCCCTCACGGACTCAGAATTGAAGGAGTGGGGACTGTGAGGCTGCTGCTCGATACCTGCGCCTTTATCTGGCTGACCACAGATCCCACTCGCCTTTCGCAAGCTGCAAGGATTGCTATCGAAGATTCGGACGAAGACATCTTCGTGAGCGAAGCCTCGGTGTGGGAGATCGTTCTAAAGCACCGCACCGGCAAGATTCCGCTACCGGACGTGCCCCGCCGATGGCTTCCGGCAGAGCTCACTTTTCATGGCATCAAGCGCAAACCAATTACCGCTGAAGCCATTTACTTGCCCGGCGAGCACCGTGATCCCTTCGATCGGATCATTGCAGCTCAGTCAATCGAGTACGGACTTCGGCTCGTTTCATCCGACGGTGCATTCCGAACTCTCGGAATCAATCCACTCTGGTAACGCCGCACATAGATGGCTCAGAGGACTCGGCGCTTTCTGGGGCCTATGCTCAGCTTCCTCGATTCTTCCCGCCTCACAGTTTGCCGCACAATCGACCTCACTCACCGGAGAGGACCGCATCATGCCGCGTCGCTTCGCGTTCACGTTCGCTGCATTGTCGTTGCTCGCTCCAGTCGGTTTTGCTGCCGATCAGCCGACAACCGACACGAAGTCGTTCTCTGCGGAGCAACTTGAGTTCTTCGAGAAGAAGGTTCGTCCGATCCTCGTGAATCGCTGCCTTGAGTGTCACGGAGATCAACCCAATCCGAAGGGCGGACTGCGACTCGATTCGCGCGAGGCGACCTTAGACGGCGGCGAGACGGGACCGTCAGTTGTGCCCGGCAAACCCAAAGACAGCTTGCTCATCAGTGCGATCAATTACGGCGACGTCTATCAGATGCCGCCGAAGTCGAAGATGCCTGCGGATGAAATCGCGACGCTCACGAAGTGGGTCGAGATCGGCGCGCCATGGCCGGCGGCGACTGCGAAGAAGCAACGCACCGACAGCGTCTTCGATCTCGCAGGAAGAAAGGCCGCGCATTGGTGTTGGCAAGCTCCACAACCGCGTTCGCTGCCGACCGTCAAAGACGCCCAATGGGCGAAGTCCGAAGTCGATCGCTTCTTGCTGGCGAAGCTCGAAGAGAAAGGACTCAAACCGTCCGGCCCGGCAGACAAGCGAACGCTCATTCGCCGCGCTTACTTCGCAACGATCGGCCTGCCGCCGAGTCCTCAAGAGATTGATGAGTTCCTCAAAGACAGCTCGCCGAACGCCTTTGAGAAGGTTGTTGATCGGCTCTTAAACTCGGTGCATTTCGGCGAACGTTGGGCGCGACATTGGCTCGACCTCGTGCGTTACGCGGAGACGCGCGGGCATGAGTTCGAGCCCATCATCCCGAACGCGTTTCAGTATCGAGACTATGTCATTCGTGCTTTAAATGCTGACGTGCCCTATGACAGTTTTGTTACAGAGCACGTTGCTGGCGACTTGATGGAGCAGCCGCGTTTGAGTCCAACCGGCGCGAACGAGTCGATCCTCGGAACCGGGTTTTGGTTCCTCGGCGAAGAAGTGCATTCGCCCGTCGACATCCGGCAGGACGAGACCGACCGCATCGACAATCGACTCGATGTTTTCAGCAAGACGTTTCTCGCTTTGACGCTCTCATGTGCTCGTTGTCACGACCACAAATTCGATGCGATGACGCAGCGCGATTACTACGGACTCGCCGGCTTCGCGCTCGGCGGCAGCTATCGGCAAGTGGCGTTCGAAGCGATCGAGCACAACAAACGAGTCGCTCAGCAACTCGATGAACTGCGCCGCACTTCGCGTGCTGACTTGCTGAAGTCGGTGCTCGCCGAGCGTCAGCCGGTGCTTGATCGGCTTGCCGATTACATCGCGGCTGCTCAAAGCGTTGCTGCACTCGGAGTGAACTTCGAACGCACAACCGGCGATGTAGTCTTCGCTGACTTTGAAGGCGACAGCTATCGCGACTGGAAGACTGAAGGCGAAGCGTTCGGTGATCGACCGCCGCGCAAGGCTGACAATCGGTACGAGGCACCGCTTGAAGGCTTTGTGGGTGAGAGACTCGCGAACTCACATCGCAACGGTCCGGCGAACAACAACACCGCCGGTGTCCGAGACTCAATGACCGGCAAGCTGACCTCGCCGAAGTTTCGAGTCGCTCACGACCGCATCACGTTCCTCATTGCGGGCGGCAATCATGCGGGCACGACCTGCGTGAATCTTGTCGTCGACGGCAAGGTTGTTCGCACGGCAACCGGCGATAACTCGGGACACCTCAAGCCCGGCGAGTGGGACGTCACGGCTCTGCGAGGTAAGGAAGGTTACATCGAGATCGTCGATGCTCATCGCGGCGGATGGGGTCACATCATCGTCGATCAGATTGAATTCAAGAGCGGCGGGAAGTCGGACCTGCGTTCTCAAGCAGAGCAACTCGCGGCTTCGACAAAGGAGGCAATCACAAAGACCGCGAGCGAGAAGCAGCTTGATGCAACGTTGCTCGCGCGCTGGGTGATTGAAGTCGCTGCCGCGCGAACTGATGCGAAGCATCCGTTAAATGCAGCCCTGCAACGAGCAACGGCTCCGCAACCGCCGGCGCAAGCTCAAGGCGTTAAGGCCGCTGTCATCGCCGACTATACGCGCCCGGATGCCGCATGGTTCGAGGACGGCATTGCGTTCGGTCAGCGTCCGATTCAGCCGGGAGACATTCAATTCGGCACGACTGCCGAGCAGCCAATTCTCGGCCTGCACGAGTTCCCCGCAGCGACGCTCGACCCGCTGCTCGCAAATATCAAGACAAAGGGCGATCGCGATCACGGCACGCTCGGCGGATGGGACCGCAGCGGCCGAACGCTCCGCACTCCCGAAGTCACTCTCACTGAGCAGAGCTTGTGGTATCTCGTTCGCGGCTCAGGCCGAGCTTATGCAACGATCAATTCGCATCTCGTCATCGCCGGTCCTTTGCACGGTCGCCTCTTAAT
>CAZNMS010000225.1:0-13426 GCA_964573505.1 uncultured Planctomycetaceae bacterium
GTAGCGCAAAAGCCGTTGAACCCCCGACGCAAGGTCGGGGGCGTTTAAATTACAGTCTCGGATTGAGTAACTCTTCTTACCTTCGCCATCACATGAGGCTGACCAATGCGCGTTCTACTCACCGGAGCAACGGGTTTTCTCGGCAAGCGAGTTCTTAAGAAGTTGCTCGCGGAAGACGTCATCGTCCGCTGCACGGTCAGATCCGCGAGCAAGCTCGATGAGTTGCGAGCACTTGTCGGTGATGACAACTGGCACCGCATCGAAGCCGTTGAAGCTGACCTCTCGAAGACGAGCGGCTTGAGTGCGGTCGTTCGCGATTGCGATGTTGTCTATCACGTTGCGGCGGCTCTCAGCGGTTGCGCGAGCAGCTTGTTTCTCAACACCGTTGTCCCGACTCGCTCGCTGATGACAGCCGCAGCCGACGCCGGAGTCGGACGCTTTGTGTTGATCAGCTCGCTCGGGGTCTACGGCTCGCAAGCGTTGCCGAAGCATGCGTTACTTGATGAGTCATGCCCGATTGACGCTCAACCGCATGCTCGCGACGCCTACACCTACAGCAAGGTGCTGCAAGAAGAAGTGGCTCGCGACATCAGTACGACGCGCGGACTGCCGCTCGTCATCGTGCGTCCCGGAGTGATCTTCGGCGACGAGCGCGGCGTGCTGAGTCATCGCATCGGTCTGCAACTCGGCGGGATCATGCTGCGAATGGGCGGCAGTCAGCGCGTGCCCTTCACCTACGTTGAGAACTGCGCGGCAGCAGTGGTGAAAGCAGGGCTCGTCGAGCAAGCCGCCGGGCAGATCATCAATATCGTCGACGACAACTTGCCGACGGGCCGCGACGTTATTCGTCGCTATCGTCGAGCAGGCCGCAAGCTGCGCGTGATTGGCGTGCCGCAGTTCGCGATCTCATTGCTCGCGCGATTCAACGAGTGGTACAGCGACCGCTCAAAGCAGCAGATCCCGGCGGTGCTGACTCAGCATCGCGTGCAAGCCATGTGGAAGCCGCTGAGCTACTCGAACGAGAAAGCAAAGCAGCTTCTCGGCTGGCAACCGCAGATCGACTGGGCAACGGCCTTCGATCGCTCTCTAAAAACGTAGCTTGGGATTCCATCCCGAGCCGCAGCGGGAAGACCGCCTCTTTGTCGCAGCGATCAGCCGTCAAAGAAGACGCCGCGAAGTGCGTCTTCACAAGCGTCACGACAAGCGATGCGGCCATTTGGACTGGGACCGTACCGAAGACGCACTTTCACGGAGAGGCTGTGATTAAATCGCCCCCGAGCTTGCCTCGGGGGTTTAACGGCCTTTGCGCTACTCAATCGCCCTTGATTTGAAGTAGCGCAAAAGCCGTTGAACCCCCGGCACAAGGCCGGGGGCGAGAAAGATCACAGCCTCGGAGCAAAAGGCGACCATTGGTCTGACAGACGACCTCGCTCGCTATTGGCTGAGACCGCTTTGCACTCAAATCACGGCTGCGCACGGACGGCGCGATGATGTGATGAAGGTCGAATCAAACCCCTCGCGAGGGTCTGCAATGCTGAGTGCGAGTTTCAGGATCTGTGCCGTTCTTGCTCTATGCGGAGCGAGCATCAATGCGCTGTTGGCTGCTGAGCCCATTCCGTTTGCGAAGGTCGGCCCGCTGCTCGAACGGCATTGTAAGAATTGTCACAGCTCGACCGGCGAGAAGCCGAAGGGCGACCTGCGGATTGATAAGCTCAATCCCGATCTCATCGGCGGCAAAGACGGTGAGCACTGGCAAGAGGTGCTCAACCGGCTGAACTTTGGCGACATGCCTCCGAAAGATGAGCCGCAATTGGCCGCAGCGGATCGCGAGCTGATTACCGGTTGGATCGTGCAAGAGTTGCGACGCGCGGCGCTGACGAAGAATCCGACGACGCACTTTCGCAGGCTCACTCGGCGCGAGTACGAACGCACGATGCAAGAACTGCTCGGACTGAGCATCGAGTTCGCCGCGCGGCTGCCTGAAGACGGACGCTCGAAAGAAGGTTTTCGCAATGACGGCGACGCGCTGCGCATGTCGCCGCTGCACTATGAGATGTACCTGCAGATTGCGGATGAGGCATTAGCTGAAGCAATTGTTACAGGACCGGCTCCTGAGGTGCATCGCTATCGGCTCGAAGCAAAGAAGCGTCCCGAAGTGCTGCCGAAGCCCGAGAATCGACCGGGCGAAAGCTATGACTATGCGGCCAAAGACAAATCGTTCCGCCTCAGTGACGACTGCAAATTCGGAAAGGACGACAAAGATCCCGGTTCGATCGGAGTGCTGTTGCCGGCCGCTCCGAAGCCGTTCGGTGAAGCCGCGTTGAAAGCGCCGGACTTCCGTTACGGCTTCCGTTTGCATCATCCGTTTCGTCGGGGCGAGATGCTGATCCGAGTGCAGGCGTCGCGCGTCGAGCCTGAGCCCGGAATGGAAGCCGCGCAACCGCCGCAACTGGCAGTGGGGCTCGGTTGCACCAATCTGCATGGCGTCGAACTGAAGACCGTCGGCGAGCCGATCGTCATTGAGCATGCGGAAGCTCGGACCTACGAGTTTCGCGCGCGACTCGAAAACTTCCCGCTGCCCAATCCGGGACACTTCCGCGATCAGAACTGCAGCATTCTCTATGTGTGGAACCCGGCTCCATCGAGCAGCAAAGAACCGAATGCGCCTCGACTGAAGATCGAGTGGGTCGAGTTCGAAAGCCCGTTTCTCGAACAGTGGCCGCCCGCGTCGCACACGCGGATCTTGTTTCCGAACGCAGCCGGGCTTGCTGAGCCCGAGTATGCCCGCGAAGTCCTCAAACGGTTTGCGAGTCGCGCTTATCGAGAGCCCGTCGATCAGGCGGAACTCGATCGCCTCATGAGCTTCTGGACGGAAGCTCGCAAAGACGTCGACTCATTCGAAGCCAGCATTCGCGAGACGCTGAGTGTCGTACTGACTTCGTCGCGTTTCTTAGCGTTGCCCGCGAGTCGCTCGGGCGGGACGGGCAAGCAACGACTGAGCGATCACGAGTTAGCCGCGCGGCTTTCGTACTTCTTATGGAGCAGCATGCCGGATGAAGCGCTGCTGCAACTCGCTGAGCAAGGTCGGCTGCGCGATCCCAAAGTGCTCGCCGAACAAACGCGGCGGATGATTCAAGATCCGAAGTCAGCTCAGTTCATCGAGCAGTTTGCGGAGCAATGGTTAGAGCTCGATCGTCTGCAACGAGTCACCGTCAACAAGGGGCGTTATCCCAACTTCAATGATCAGCTCAGCAACTCGATGAAGCAGGAGACGATCCACTTCTTCGGGCATGTGCTGCAGAACGATCTGAGCGTGCTGAGCTTCCTCGATGCCGATTTCACTTACGTCAACGAAACCCTCGCGAAGCACTATGGCATCGAGGAAGTGCAGGGGCCGAAGTTCCGCAAGGTCATGCTCGATCCCGCGCTGCAACGCGGTGGCTTGCTGACTCAAGCAAGCGTCCTAACGGGCAACTCAGACGGACTCGACGGGCATCCAATCAAACGCGGCATGTGGCTGCTCAAGAACTTGCTTGATGACCCGCCGCCCCCGCCTCCGCCGAACGTGCCGCAACTGGATCGAGAGGCTGATCCGAAGCTCAAAGGCTTGAGCATCACGCAAGCACTGGCGCTGCATCGCAACAGCATGGCTTGCTCGGGATGTCATACGAAGATCGATCCATGGGGCCTCGCCTTCGAAGAGTTCGACGCTATCGGCAACGTGCGCAAGCAGAAGTCGAACGACACGAAAGCAGAGCTTCCTACGGGAGTCACCGTAGACGGCATGCGAGCGTTGAAGGACGAATTACTCCGCACTCGCACCGACGACTTGCGCCGAGCGATGCTGCGAAAAGTTGCGGCCTACGCGTTAGGACGCTCCTTGACTCTGACCGATATAGAAGCGATGGACTCGCTGATTCCGGTTTTGAAGCATCGCGAAGATCGACTGGCAGCACTGGTTGAATTGGTCGTTGCTAGTGAGACGTTTCAAACGAAGTAATAAGAACGACCAATATCCCGCAGCCGATAGTCGCCTTTCGCTCCGCGAAAGGCAGCTTTTGCGGAGCAAAAGCCGACAATCCCATTCGCCGTAACTGCACCGAACTCAAACTAACTCGCCTATCGAAAGGTTTCCGTCATGCCTCAACGCTCATGGCAACTGGATCGACGCACTTTCCTTCGCGGCACGGGATTGGCGCTCGCGCTTCCATGGCTCGAAGCGATGGCGGCGGAAACGCCCGCTGTTGCGAAGCCGAAGCGCTTCTGTGCGTTCTTCTTTGGCAATGGAGTCGCCCTCTCGAAGCCCACTGATCCAACGAGCGATTGGAACTGGTTCCCTCGCACGGAAGGGGCCGACTACCAATTCACGAAGTCGCTCGAAACGCTCGCGGAGCACAAGCAGGATCTGACGATCTTCGGTCAGCTCTCGCATCCGACGAGTCGGCAGCTTGTCGGTCACAACACCGGCGACGTTTGGCTGACCGGAGCCGACATTCGGCAGAACCTCAACAACTCGATCTCGATCGACCAGTTGATCGCGCGCGAGTACGGCTTGCACACGCGGATTCCCTCGTTGGTGTTGTCGAGCAATGGCGGCACAGGCATGAAGAGTCGAGCGACAACGATCTCGTTCGATCTGCAAGGTCGAGCGATCCCCGCCGAATCGAATCCGCGCAGCATCTTCGAACGCTTGTTTGAAAAGCCGGCTGACGGTGACCGCGAGGCGCGTGAACGAGCTTTGAATTCCGGTCGCAAGCGCGTCGACTTCTTGTTGGACGATGCCCGCTCGTTGCGACATCGGCTCGGTCGTCCCGATCAGCAACGACTGGATGAATTCCTCTCGTCGCTAAGTGAAGTCGAAGGCCGACTGACCCGCGCTCAAAAATGGCTCGGCAAAGCAATGCCTGAGGTCGATCGCTCGAAGCTCAATCTCGAGGTCTCGCAGAAGGGACCGACCGACTACATCCGCACGATGATGGATCTGATCGTGCTGGCCTTCGAGACGGACTCGACCCGAGTCGCGACCTATCAGATTTCCTCCGAAGATGGTCACGGCATCTGCGATCGTTTCCCCGGCATCCTCAAGATCGGAAACGGCAAGCACGGCGGACATCACGGCTTGAGCCACTCGGATCCGCATAAGGATTCAAGCTGGGGCGAGTACGACCGCTACTTGGCCGAGCAGTTCAACTACTTCTTGTCGCGCTTGTCGGCCATTCGCGAAGGCGACACGCGCGTCCTCGATCGCACGTTCGCGATGTTCGGCAGCGGCACGAGCACAACGCACAACGCGCGCAACTACCCGATCATTTTGGCTGGCGGAAAAGATCTCGGTGTGCGTCACGGCCAATACATCAAAGCCGGCAACGAACGCCCCCTCGGCGACCTCTTCGTGACGATGCTGCACCGCCTCGACATCCCCGTCCGCAACTTCGCCGACAACGCCGGCGAGTTCAGTGAGATTGTTGGCTAACAGACGCCCAATCGTTGCCGAATCCATTTTCGTGCGGGGACTTCGAGCAGTCTGTGCGTGACGGCGGCGACTGCGATCGTGAGCACGCACCAAAAGACCGCGATGCCCCATGCTTCAATCAACGGGCGAGTCGGGGGCGGCAAGCTCGCTTCTCGCAGTGGCGGACCCTGTAACGAATCTTGCAGCACCATCAGCGAGATCAGCACCGGAAAGTGAATGAGGTAGATTGAGTACGACCAATCTCCCAATCGCTGCATCGGACGAAGGGCACACGCTCGTTGCAGGGTCGAGCGATTGCAGGCGGCTGCGAGCACGATCAACGCAAAGGCTGTAACAGTGATGACATCATTCAGGCCGAAGTGCATCACAACGGCCGTTGTCAGCACGAGCAGCGCGAACGTGCTTGAGCGACTCATCACGGACCGCGCGAGACCGGCGAGATAGGCTCGATAGACCAACATCCCGAGCACAAAGCCGGCGAGACAACGCAGCAAGCCGTAGTCAAAGGTCGTCCCCAGTGTGCCGCGCATGTAGGCCAATCGGTCGTCAGCGAAGAGCGCACAATTCGTCGTCAGCCAGTACTCGATCACGAAGTACGCCGACGCGATGCCGACAACCGCGAGCCCGATCCCGAGCTTGCTGCGCACCAATCCGCGCGAGGCGAGCAAGGGAAACAAGAAGTAGGTCCACCATTCGGTGCTGACCGACCATGAAGGCCCGTTGCCCGCCCATGTGTCGTGCAAGCCGACTGACTGCAAGAAGAAGAGGCTCGTGAAGAAGCCCGGCTCCGCGAAGAATTTTTCGACCTCATACGGCATCGGATGCTTGAGAAACTTCAGCAGGCCATAAGCGGCAAAGACCCAAACGAGCGTCAGCAGATAGAGCGGATAAAGCCGAGCAAACCGAGCAATCACAAAGCGGCGGAAGTCGGTCGCTCGGCACGATTGCGCGAACTGCGATCCGTAGACATGCAGAATCACAAAGCCGCTGAGCACAAAGAAGAAGTCGACCATCAAGTACCACTTCTTGATCAGCAGCGACTGGCGGTGATCGAGCAATGGCGCAACAAAGAGGTCCGAGTGCAGGACAACAACCATCAGTGCCGCAACGCCGCGCAACGGAGTCAGCGTCGCGATGTAAGCCGGCTCGCCGGTTGTCGGCATCGGCGCGGATGTGTCGCAACTCGTTGCTAGCGATCGCGGATCGTCTGCGGATGAAGCTGCATCGCCCGGCACTGCCGCTGAGTGTGTCACAAAAGCTCCATCTGATGTTGTCGATTGAGAAGACTCGAAGGCGTCTCGGTCACTTGAATCCGAGGATCGTGAGTTCTGCGCCAAGTTTTGGCGGTGCCTCGCAATGGTGTAGGGCAGTCTCTCCGAGGCTGCCTCTTCCGCAAGACGCGATCTCCTCGACGACGCCCGCTTGAGTGTTCGTGTGCCATTCCAATGAAGGCTTTTAAGCAGAGTCGGTTGTGCTGTTCGAATCGGCGATTCACGGCCGACCTCGCCGCGCAGAAGAGTCAGCCTCGGAGAGGCTGACCTACGGGGCGTGCGTTGCTGTCACTTCTTTTCCATAGACGCTCTTCAGCCGTGAGATGCAGGCTTCGATCTCTGCTTCGACAAGTTCAGGAGCGAGTCGGTCGACGGTGACTAATTCAACGGCGAGCGCGTGCAGCGTTTGTCGTGCGAGTCGCGGGTGAAAGATCAGCATCAAACGCCGCTCGACAAGATCCTCTAAGCACGTCGCCCATTCGCGGCGGATCGTCCAGCGCACGAAGTCGAGCGGGATCGATGTGCCAAACAATGATGGTCGCGGCTCTTGCTCGACGATCTCTCGCGCGATGCCAGTGTCGGTCGGGAAGACTTCGCTGAACCGATTGCCGATCAACCGCCATACGACGCCGACTTGCTGCAAGCTCAAGCGATAACGACGGCTCAGTTCGGCATGTAATCGTTGTTGCTCTTGCTCGTTCGGCGGAAAGCCCTCTGCTCCCGGCACGAGGCGGCGGATTGAGGATTCTCGCCGCTGAAAGCTCAGTCGCTTGAGCACGATGTCGGTGACTTCTTCAGCGAGGGCTCGGCAGGTCGTCAGCTTGCCGCCGACTAACGTGACGAGCGGCACGCCGTTGATCGTTGTCGGCACGATCGAATGGCCGCGCGGGATCGCTGCGTTCGAGCCCTTTGCAATGTTCGGCAGTGGCCGGACTCCGGCGTGCTGCATGTTGATGTCTGACTCTGTGAGGCGAAGTTGCGGGAAGAGCGAGTTCACCATTGAGAGCAGATAAGCGGTCTCGGTCGGAGTTGCTGTCGCGGTACCGGGATCACCTTTGAAGGCTTCGTCGGTTGTGCCGATCAGAGTGCCCTCATCGCACGGCAAGACGAAGACGAGTCGGCCATCGCTCGCTTCGGCATAGATCCCGAAGCCTTGCAGCAACTCTTTCAAACGCGGCGACAACGTGAAGAGATGCGTGCCCTTTGTGCCCGTTAGCAGCGGCGGCGATGCCGCTGCGCCGAGCGTCTGCAATGTGTCGTCGCCCCATGCTCCCGTTGCGTTGATCACGTAACTCGGAGCGAGCGTCTCTGAGTCTCGCGGCGAACTCTTTGCAGGACTCAGCCGCAACGTCGCGCCTTCGATCTGCACGCGGCGGTGCAGTCGGACTTCGAAGGCACGCTGATAAGTCATCGCGGCGCGCTCGGCATCAGCAAGCAGTGCTAAGACGAAACGCTCGGGGTAATTCATCTGACAGTCAGAGTACTCGCAGACCCATTGCATCTGCGGTGAGAGCCCCGGCACGACACTCGCGCGCTGAACTCGATGTCCCGGCAATGATGAGCTGCCGGCGAGCCAGTCATACATCTCGAGTCCGAAGCTCACGGCGAGCATGCCGCGCACGGAGCTTGAGGGGCTCGGCGCCAACTGCTGACCGACTGCGGTCTGCGCGAGCCCTGAGAACTTGAGTGCTCCCGCCAATAGCCCGCCCAACAAACGCGGCACGGGAATGCGCAGACGCAGCGGAGTCACGAACTGCGGAGCCGTCTTGAGCAGTCGTTCGCGCTCTGACAGAGATTCTCGAACGAGCGAGAAGTCTCGGTATTCGAGATATCGCAAGCCGCCATGAATCAGGCGCGAAGAGCGTGCGGTCGCTCCATAAGCGATGTCGTGCGCGTCAATCAGCCATACCGGCACGCCGTTGATAGCCAGTTCGCGAGCAACCGCGCATCCATTGATGCCCGCTCCGAGGACTGCGACTGGGCCAATGTTGGCAGCAGGCGGAGGGGCAGCGAGCGGGTCATGAGTCATCGCGGACGTATCCAATCAAAGAGAACTCGAACGCAGACCGGCAACCGCCGCAGCGTTGTGATGCGCGGCGACGAGCCGTTGCGAACGAACGATGCGATTCAATGGCGAAAGCAAGTCGTCGTCGCATGGACTTCCAGTCTGTGCCGCCTTTTGAAATGTTTCCTTTGGCGAAACAGTAGGCGTGCAGCACGAGCAAGAAGCCTATCTGAGTAGCACGGGATTTCGGCCTGTACTGCATCACGCTGAATTCGCGCTTGCTTGATCGAACTCAATTTTCACGGACTGGAAGTCCGTGCTACGGCTACGCGGACGGCCTCAGAGTTCATCGCGACTGGCTCGTACCGCTTTTCAGACAATGGAACTTGCAGCATGAGATTACTCGGTAAGAAAGCCTTCGTGACGGGAGCGGCTCGGGGCATCGGGCGCGGTTGTGCGATCGCTCTCGCGCGAGACGGCGCAGACATCGTCATCAACGACTTGCAGCGCAATGCCGACGCCGAGCAGACGCTCGCCGACATTCGCGCACTCGGACGCAGCGCGGAACTGGTTGAAGGTGACATCTTCGATCGCGCTTCATGCGAACGCATCGTCGCGCGAGTGATTGAGCAGCTCGGTCGCGTCGACATCCTCGTGAGCAATCCGGCATTCTCACGCCGCGCCGACTTCGTTGATGCTGATCCCGATCAGTTTGAGGCGGTTGTGAGAGGCACGCTGCTCGGCGGGTTTCATGTCAGTCAGCTTGTTGCGCGGCACATGATCGAGCGCGGCGGGCACGGCAAGATGGTCTTCATTTCGAGCGTGCATGCCGAAATCCCTTATGCCCGCAGCGCGGCCTACAACGCGGCAAAGGCGGGACTCAATCACATGGCGAAGACGCTGGCCGCGGAAGTCGTGCAGCACCGCATCAACGTGAATGTCATCGAGCCCGGATGGATCGACACTCCCGGCGAGCATGCAACATTCGGCTCAGCGTTCATCGCCGAGCAAGGTGCGAAACTTCCGTGGGGCCGACTCGGCACACCGGACGACATCGGCAAAGCCGCCGCGTTCTTGTCGTCGGATGAAGCGGACTACATCACCGGCACAACGCTCGTCGTCGACGGCGGGTTCTTGCTGAGAGCAGCGCTGCCTCTGCGCTGACCCCTTTTGGAGTGCGGTCATTCATTACCGCTTTCCAATTCGCCGCAGGCGTCTTTTTTGGGCTCGTCGTGAAGTCGGGTTCCTAAGTGAGCTTTCTGTTGGTGGGCCGGCGCTTGCTGGCAAGCACTGATCGAAGTCTCGACTACCCCCGCAGATCACGGTGACTCGTGCCGACTCACCGATGCTTCGCAACCTTGTCCGCCCCCTACGAACGCCTCTCTGAAGCGCGCCTCCGCGAGTTGGCATTACCGCAATCCGCCGCTTCTGGCAGCATCCCCCGCCGTTTCGTTCCTGCACGAGGGTCGCTCGATGATTCTGCTGAAGCGAGTTCAATGGGTTTGCCGCCGAAGTCTGGTGATCGTAGCTGCGATCGCCGTCAGCACGTCGGTCTCTGCTGCGCCGCCGTCTGAGATCGAGGATGCAGTCGAGTCCGAAGACATCTCCGTCGCGCACTTCGAGACTGCTGAAACGGACGACGAAGACAGTGCCGACGATCAAGAACGTCGCGCGACTGATGCGAAGTACCGCGAGGTCGAACGCATCTTTGAGCAAGTCAATTTCGAACAACGCGCTGAGGTCGGGGGTAACTCTTCTGACAGCGACGGAGTGAGTTCATCACGCAGTTCATCGAACAACGAGAACTCGGGCAGCGCATCGAAGCCGTCGGGTGAGTCTGTCCCGCTTGAGGATTCGTCAAAGGGCTCGCCTCGAAATGTGCGTCATCGTTGGGAAGACGCCTCGATGGATTGGACGTTCCGCTCAGGCGCGAATGGACTCGGGATCTTCTCAATGAAGTCGATGTCGACGCGCGATCTCGACTTCAACGATCCGAGCAATTTGGACATCGAGTTCGAGTACAGCCTGCATTTCACTTCTGGTCCGCTGAATTCCGACTTACCGGCGCGTCTTTACGACCTCTATTTCAACGTGCATTGGCTGCAGCAGCTCGGAGACGGAGTCGGCGTCGACGCGAACTTTGATCTCGGGCTCTTCACCGACTTCGAAGACTCGGTGCGTGAAGGCTGGCGCTATCCCGGCCGGGCATTGGCGTTTTGGAATCTCGACGGTGAAGAGCAAGAAGACACCGTCACGCTTTTGGCGGGCATCGAGTTCTTCGACACCGACGCAGCACGAGTCATCCCCGCCGGCGGCATCATCATTCAGCCGGATGAGGATCATCGGCTCGAACTCTATTTCCCGCGCCCGCAGATCAAGTGGCGCGTGAGCGAAGATGAGGACAGCGATTGTTGGTTCTACGTCCGAGGCGACTTTCAAAGCACGGCATGGGCGATCGAACGCTCGGCGGGCAACGCCGATGTCGCGAGCCTCTCTGAAAAGCGAGTGGCGATTGGCTTCGAAACGCGGTCGCTGTTGAAGGACGGCGAGACGAGCTTCGTCGAACTCGGATACGTCTTCGATCGCGAACTGCGTTACCGCTCCGGTCTCGGCAACATCGATCCGAACTCGTCGATGATGTTCCGCTTCGGCAGTCGCTTTTGAGGTTGAGTGACCCGTCAAGCGGCATGAATTGAGGCCATCTCGTACTGCCAGCGTTCAATTTCGTTGTTGGCTTGCGCGTAAAGTGACTTCGCGCCAGACCACATTGGATGCGGCACCGTGCGACGTGTCGTCTGCAATAACGAGTGCGGCGGAACGACGAGTAGCGGATCAGTATTGACTGGTACGACGGACTTGCAGTCCGTCGACGATCGGACGCGACGGACTACAAGTCCGTCGTACAAAAATCGCAGGTACGTTCTCATCTGCCGCGCGCCAGCGTTGCTATCCCCTCATCGGTGCGGCGCAGCCGCGTCGTTTAATGGCGAGCCGAAGTCGCAACCAATGTGGTCCGACGCTCCGCGTCGGAAGTCGCGACGCGGAGCGTCGCGCCACACAGCGCACTCGTAGTGCGATTCACTCTGCACCGCGCGACGTCAATCGCTCGAGCACGATGCGCAGGCGACCTTGCTCTTGTTGAGCGTTGAACTCGTTCATGACGCGCTGCCGTGCTGCTTGTCCGATGCGCTGTTGCTCGGACTCGGGCAAGTTTGCGACTTCGAGGATTGCTTCTCCGAGTCGATGCAGTTGCGACTTCTTGATGAGGAAGCCGTCGCAGCCGTGATGGATCATCTCCGGGATGCCGCCGGCGTCACTGGCGATGACGATGCGTTCGCAAGCCATTGCTTCGAGAACGGCGTTCGGCATGCCGTCCCAAATAGAGGGCTGCAAGACGACGTCGCATGTCCGCAGCAAGTCCGCCACTGCGCGCGGGTCATCGAGATGCCCCGTCACTGTGATGTGCTCGGCGGCTTCCGACTCGACGAGCGCGAAGGCGGAGATCTCAGCTTGCTCGCGCGGTCGCACGTCGCCGATGACGAGCAAGCGAGCGGGACGCACTCGTCGCACGGCGGCGAGCGCTTGTAACAAGAATGTCATCCCCTTCTTGTGCCGCAGCTCGCCGCAGAAGCCGAGAAGCAACTCGGACGAGTTCGCGGCTTCTATGTCGGACGTATTACAGGTTGGCATCGAAACGGAGTTTGTCGGGCTCGACTCATTGCTCGGGGCAGTCGGTGCGAAGACCTCTGCATCAACGACGTTCGGCAGCACGATGATGTTGCTCGTTGACTGCGATCGCTGCCCGAGCACAACTTCCACTTTGTGGGCGAGATCTTGCGAGACTGTCGTGATGACGGTCGCTCGCGCGAGCGTCCATTCGAGCCGCGCGAAGTCGCCCGGCGGAAACAGCAGGCGGTCAACGTCGTTGCCGCGCGCACTGACTGTCGACGGCAAGCCTTTCAGTCCGGCAAAGAGCACCGCCAAAAATCCGGCGGGGTTTAAGTAGTGCCCCCAAACGAACTCGAAGTGCAGTTGCTCGTGCAGCCAATCGAGCAAGTTGAGCGAGTGCTGTTGCGAGAGATCCCAGTTTGCAAACAGTCCGAGCCGATGCACCGTCACTCCATCAAGCAGTTCCGTTCGCAGTTCGCCCGGCGGCAGAGTCCGCGTCCATGCGAGCACATGCACGTCTCGTCCGAGCGAACTCAAACTCTTCGCAGTGCGAGCGGCACTGCGAGCGACCCCGCCTAAGTCCGGAGTGAAGCGTTCGGTGATCAGCAACATCGCAGGTGAGTCGGGCACGAAGTGGATTCCATCAAACAACGCAAAGACGAGCGGATCAATCGCCGCAGCACGGCAGTCAGGAACATTGCAGAGGGGACGTCGCCTCGCGAGTCGCTGCGCGGCTTCGTCTGTGCGGCGTCTGCTTTCGCCGACGCCGCATTGAAGACGCTCTTTCGCGGACCGAAAGGCGACCATAATGGTCGTCACAGCGGCGAGCGCGGTGACTCGATCAAGCAGCATGGTGAGGAACGAAACTCGGACGGGGGTCATGCGGGTAGCAACGCGGCGTCGCTCAATGACACAAACGCAGACGTCAGCGATCGAGGTTGTTTAGCCCGCAGCCGATAGTCGCCTTTCGCTCCTATGAGAGCTGCGGCGTCAAGCGAGAATTCGGGA
>CAZNMS010000226.1:0-13413 GCA_964573505.1 uncultured Planctomycetaceae bacterium
ACACTTCACAAGTCAATCGCGCTAATTACCCAGCCTTCCAGGTTATCCCAAAGTGTGCGCTAGCCCTGCTGCACTGGCGGTTGGATGTCGTCTTTCGCGAGGACGACAGTCGGCAACGCATGGGCCACTCAGCTCGAGCCTTCAGCCAGATTCGTCGCATCGCCTTGAGTCTGCTGAATCAAGAACAGACAACCAAGAAGAGCCTGCGAGCCAAACGCAAAAAGGCCGCCCGCAATACAAGCTACCTTCATAAAGTGCTCACAGGCGTTTGAACTTCATGCGATCGCCCTGCTTCTTCACTGCCCGCGATCAACTACCCGGCCGCAGCGGCATTCACGGACTGCATGACTGTCTGCAAAGCCGCGTCGATCTCTGCCTGTAACCCTGCTTTGACATTTTCCCCAACGAGCCTGTGGTAAATCCGCCATTCTGACATCCTGCCAAGAACCAGTACCGAGTGCTCAACGAGCACCACATTGCCCATCCCTGCAAGATTGCCGAGAGGGCGCCAGCCAAATTTGCTGCGCCCGCTCGCTGGCAAATACGAGCAGTGATCCCCCTGATGAGGCGACTTCCAATTGCTCAATATCGCTTGCAGACAAATTATTGACGAATTTACTTGGCATCCTTGCCATGACTTCGCTCCCTAGATCGACTCGTGCAAGATCCACACGGAGCAGTAACAAACAACTTCGTTTATGGCATTACTAGTTTCATGCGAAACTTTATCCGTGCGTACTTTCTGGTCTGTCTTCCGGTCGAAATCTGCGATTTTATACTGCCGTTGCCTTACGCAAGCCGAGTTCCAATCAGACCGCTCTGCATTGCTGATCTCACCTGGCGCTGCGGCATCAATTCTTGCTCGCATCTCTTCGAAACCTTCTGGCGTCGTCGGCCACGTTTCTTCGGTGATGCCCTCAGGGAAATCGCAATCACTGCTTTCAATACGCAACAACGTGTCTTCAGGCGAATTGACATGGTCCTCATGTTGTACGCGGCCTTGACGCCAACGTCCTAAAATGGTGCTCATGCGGCTCCCCATAAATCTCGACGGACATCGCAGACTCTGTTCTCTAGAAGGTGCTGCTTGGAATGGTCCTCTGCCTGATGGTCACGCGGTGTTGGAACGACCAAATTCAGGTCATGTGAGACTGGTTTCACTCGGCCTAACTCATCGTCGGAGCTTGAGTGATTCGAAACGGTTTGGTGGACCTTGGACGGTGTCGTCCCGCCGGGCACAACCGTGTTTGCGCGCCTTGAGGCGGGAGTCATCGAAATTCTCAGAAGGCGAACGTGACCGTTCTTCTGATCTTCAGGAAGTCGTGAAACTGCCTCAAATCGAAGTCAAAGTTTCCGACTTCATTTGCCGAAGACGAAGCCCTTGCTGGGGCAGTCTCGACCGTTACCCTTTGCCGCGACCTGCCCGTAATTCTTGGCTCTGCAACACCTTGAAAGGACGCTATGCGAGACTTTGAGTATGAAGCCCCGACATCGCTGAGCGCCGCACTCGCCCTCTTGGCGAACGGCAATGCCCGAGCGCTGGCCGGTGGCACGGACCTCATTGATCAAGTCCGACTCGGGCGACATAGCCCGGACGTTATCGTCGACGTGAAAAAGCTTCCCGAACTCAATGTCATTCAGCACGACGCCTCGGGACTACGACTCGGCGCGGCAGTCCCGCTGTATCAAGTCTACGGTCACTGCGGTATCGTCTCGGATTATTCAGCATTGGCTGACTCGGCTCGTATTATTGGCGGTATTCAAATTCAAAGCCGCGCCTCGGTCGGCGGTAATATATGCAATGCAGGCCCGGCAGCAGACTCGACGCCTTCGTTGATCGCACTTGGCGGAGTGTGTGTCATTGTCGGTCCGAAAGGCACTCGAGAAGTTGCCGCCGAAGCATTCTGCACCGGCCCCGGAAAGAGCGTTTTGCAACCGGGTGAGATTCTTGTCGAAATCAAATTTCCGGCGCGAGTTGCTCATAGCGGATCACACTACCGTCGCTTCATACCGCGCAACGAAATGGACATCGCAGTTGTTGGAGTTGGTGCTTCGGTAGTTCTCGACGAAAGCCGACAAAACATTGTATCGGCCCGCATTGCATTGGGGGCTGTCGGTCCGACTCCAATCTATGCGCAAGCTGCAAGCGAGTCTTTAGCCGGGCAGTCGATCAATGACACAACACTTTCAAAGGCTGCTGAGTTGGCTCGATCCGTTGCAAAGCCAATCGACGACATGCGAGGCACAGCGGAATATCGCCTGCACCTAGTTGGCGTGCTGACTCAACGAGTATTAACCGCAGCGATCGCGCGAGCCCGCGGTGAGAAAATCGACAACGTTCTGTGTCATTGAGCCTCGTGACGGGTTACAGGTTAGGAACCCGCCGTGATCGGCTCTCGTAATTGAATGACGGTCCGTTGTCTCGCTCAAGGCCGAGTGGATCCAATCGGATGATCGTTGGACAATGTCGAGAGATCCGAATCTGAGTTGGCGTGTGAGTTCGGTATAAAACTGTGAGACTGGGCGTGCTGGCAACTCACAATGAATTCGAGGAGCCAAAATCATGCAACTGAAGGTAGAGCGCTGGGGTGCGGATCTAGCTTTGCGAATTCCCGAGGCAATCATCCGAGAGAATCGCATTGGTCCCAATTCAATGATCGAGGTCCTTTTTCAGGCTGCGATTGCCACGACAAGAAACGCTGATGCATGTGACGAACATTTAGAGGAGTTGATCGCTCGGATCACTGCTGAGAATCGACATGATGAGGTCGTGACAGGGCCAGCGGTAGGGGCTGAAGTATGGTAGCCCCGTCTCAATATATTCCCGATCGAGGGGACATTGTTTGGATGACCTTCGACCCGCAGGCGGGCCATGAGCAAGCAGGGCGGCGACCGGCGGTTGTTCTCTCTCTCTCCTCGGGGATACAACCTCGCTTCAGGATTTGCGCTGCTATGCCCAGTTACAACTAGAAGGAAGGGGTATCCATTCGAGATCGAAGTTCCGTCAGGCTCGTCAGTCAGTGGAGTGGTCTTGTCAGATCAACTTAAGAGTCTTGATTGGAAGGCTCGTAAAGTTGAATATGCTGGCAAGTTGTCTGAGCCGACACTTCTTGCGATTTGGCAAAATCTTAAGCTGCTATTAACCGTGAGTAATTGATTGCAGACATTCTTTCGATTGGAGTTGAAGTCGATGGCAAAAAAGCGACACGTCACAACGACAATCAACGGCGACGCCGTTGAGTTTCTATGCGAATCCCGGCAGACGTTGCTGGAAGTCTTCCGGAATACATTGGATCTCACCGGCACCAAAGAGGGTTGCTCCAATGGAAATTGCGGAGCATGTACGGTGATCATGAATGGTCGCCCGGTTGATAGCTGCCTTGTGCTAGCGGTCGAAGCTGAAGGCGCTGATTTGAGGACGATCGAAGGCGTCGCCTGCGGAACGCATCTGGATGAAGTCCAGTCGGCTTTTCTGGAAGGTGCGGCGTTGCAGTGTGGTATTTGCACTCCGGGGTTCATCATGCAGTCTGAAGCGTTGCTTGCGGAGAATGCGAATCCGACGGAGCAGCAGATCCGCTTCTATCTTGCTGGCAATCTCTGTCGCTGCACCGGCTATGACAAAATTGTGCAAGCGGTCCAATCGGCAGCAACAAAGCGCCAGGGGAATTGCGCGACTAAGTGTTGCCATTAGTCCGGACGAGATGTCCGGGGACGTAATTAATCATTGCTCCTGCGAATGTATTCGTTCGAGTGAAGTTCGTGCGAACTGCATGGCCTACATGATTCTTGAGGCTTCACATCACACGAAAGGGATGCCCGATGACTCCGACACTTGCTGTTGAGTCGCTGCCTCTCGCCACTGATGCGGACGGAGTTGTGCGAGTCGGCGGCACGCGCGTGACACTTGACTCGATTTACTCATCGTTCCAGCAAGGGGCGAGTGCAGAGCAAATCGCACTGGATTATCCATCGCTTGAGCTCTGCGATGTCTATTCAGTGATCGGTTACATTTTGCGGCATTCATATGAGGTTCAGCAGTATCTGGCGACTCAACAGGGGGCAGCCAATGAGTGGCGAGCGAAGCTAGAGGTCGTGCTGCCGACTTCGGCGATTCGGGACCGACTTCGATCGTTCCGGGAGTTCGAGGTCAAGTAGCATGTTGAGATTGGTCGCAGACGAGAATTTTAATGGTTCAATTGTGCGAGGCGTCTTCAGGCGTCGCCCCGGCATCAACCTGCTGCGCCTTCAAGATACTGGCATGAGTGGGCGAACTGATCCCGAAGTGCTTGAATGGGCGGCCAATGTGGGTCGGATTCTGCTTACGCATGACCAAAATACAATTCCGAGATTTGCATACGAACGTCTTTTTCAGCAGCAGCGATTTGCTGGAGTATTTTTCTGCAGCAGTTCGAGTCCTCTTAGTCGCGTTATTGAGGATATTCTGATTCTGGATGAGTGTAGCAGCAATGCGGAATGGAGTGACAAAGTTATCTATCTTCCGCTCTGATATTTATCGGGACTGCTGATTCACAAGATCTTTTTGCATGTAGGAGTTTCTGACAATGACGACTGTCGCAAAGCCGAAGTACAAAGTGATTGGGACTCGTCCTACTCGCCATGACGGC
Source organism: uncultured Planctomycetaceae bacterium (assembly GCA_964573505.1). Taxonomy (GTDB): domain Bacteria; phylum Planctomycetota; class Planctomycetia; order Planctomycetales; family Planctomycetaceae; genus AM-0621. The sequence goes on from CAZNMS010000226.1 coordinate 4,626, forward strand.
GCGGATAAAGTGACTGGCCGCGCGAAGTATGGGGCGGATATTAAGCTGACCGGAATGTTGTATGCGGCGATGCTGCGGAGCCCTCATGCACATGCCTTGATCAAGAAGATTGACACTTCGAAGGCAGAGAAGTTGCCCGGAGTACGGGCGGTCGTGACGAGCGCGGATCTGCCGGAACAAGGCGATCGGATTGTTGAGTTGGGCGAGGGGGCCGTGAATATGCGGCATCTCAGTAGCAACGTGCTCGCTCGAGAGAAAGTGAATTATAAAGGGCATGCTGTTGCGGCGGTCGCGGCTGACAATATTCACATTGCCGAAGAAGCCTGCAAACTGATCGAAGTCGAGTATGAAGTGCTCGCGCCGGTAATGGATGTGCTTGACGCGATGAAGCCGAGCGCACCGGTGATTAATTCCGATGTGAAAGATGAGTCGAGGAAACCGACGAACATTGCGAAGACGTTCTTGTTCGAGAAAGGCGATCTTGCGAAGGGGTTTGCAGATGCTGACCTCGTGATCGAGAAAGAGTTTCGCACGGCGACTGTTCATCAAGGGTATATCGAACCGCATAACGCGACGGTCTTTTGGAATGCCGACGGCAAAGTGACCGTTTGGATGAGCACGCAAGGAACCTTCACCGCTCGTCAACAGACGGCAGAGTTGCATCGAATTCCGATCTCGGATGTGAAGGTCGTGCCAATGGAAATTGGCGGCGGCTTTGGCGGCAAGATTTCGGTCTATCTACCGCCAGTCGCGGCGGCGTTGTCGAAGAAGACCGGCAAGCCGGTGAAACTCGTGATGGATCGGGCGGCGGTGTTTGAGGCTACTGGCCCGACTCCGGGTAGCGCGATGAAGGTGAAGATCGGCGTGAAGAAGGACGGAACGCTCGTCGCGGGTGATGCATGGGTCGCGTTCGAAGCGGGCGGGTATCCGGGCTCGCCCGTCGGAATGGGCTGCATGTGCGTCTTTGCTTGCTACGACATCCCAAACGCTCGGGTGCAGGGCTTCGATGTGTGCGTCAATCGGCCTCGAACCAATGCTTATCGCGCACCGGGTTCGACACAGGTCGCGTTTGCCGTCGAAACCATCGTTGATGAACTCTGTGAGAAGCTCGGACTGGATCCGATTGAGTTCCGCTTGAAGAACGGTGCTCAGGAGGGCGTGAGGCGCGTTGATGGTCCCGTCTTCCCCCGCATTGGCATGAAGGACACCGTGCAGGCGATTAAAGACAGCCCGCATTGGACGACTCCTCTGACGGGTAAGCATCGCGGTCGCGGGGTAGCGACCGGCTTTTGGTTTAACTGCGGTTTGAAGTCCGCTGCGTCCGCGACGGTCAATCCCGATGGCACAGTGTCGTTGCTAGAGGGGTCGACCGACATCGGCGGTTCGCGTGCGTCGATCTCGATGCAGTTAGCAGAGACGCTCGGGATCAAAGCGGAGGAAGTGAAGCCGTCGGTCGTCGATACGGACAGTGTCGGCTACACCGACGTGACGGGCGGCAGTCGTGTCACTTTTGCTACAGGTATCGCAGCGATTGAAGCGGCGAAGGACATCATCGGTCAGCTCAAAGAGCGGGCTGCGATTATTTGGGAATGTGATGCGGCTCAAGTGAAGTACGAAGATGGCAGCGTGATCGGTCCGAAGGGGCAGATGCTGACCTTCAAGGAACTCGCTGAGAAGTTGCATCACACCGGCGGCGCTGTCATCGGTCGCGGCACATCGAGCGAAGCAACTCAGGGCGGAGCGTTCGGAACTCATGCTGTTGACGTCGAGGTCGATATGGAGACCGGCAAGGTCTCGATCTTGCGTTACACGGTTGCTCAAGACGCCGGTACTGCGATTCATCCGAGCTACGTCGAAGGCCAATTCACCGGCGGCGCGGTGCAGGGAATTGGATGGGCTCTGAATGAGGAGTACTGGTACGACGCGAGCGGTTCGATGAAGAACGCGACGTATCTCGATTACCGCATTCCAACCTGCTTCGACCTGCCGACGATCGAAACGATCATTGTCGAAGTTCCCGATCCTCAGCATCCGTATGGAGTTCGCGGAGTCGGTGAAGTGCCGATCGTTCCGCCTCCGGCTGCGATCGCCAATGCGATTTACAACGCAACTGGGATCCGCATGACCGAACTGCCGATGTCGCCTCCGCGATTGATGAAGGCGATCTTAAGCAAGAAGTAGCCGTGCTCGTTTCTCATGCGGGCAATCGATCGTGATTGCCCGCATGAGATTTCTCGCAATTCAAGGTGAGGGTTCATCTGCAGAGCCTGTGAGCAAGCAAAGCGATGCATCACACGCAGGAGAAGAGCATTCTGGCTCGACGTCTTGTTAAATCGAGTCGGTAGCCATGAAGCTGATAACCACCGACGCATGGTCGGTGGTTGGGGAGTTTATTCGCGAGCCGTTGCCTTAATCCGCGATGGGCATGCGGATGTGCGGCGTTCTGACTGAGGTCAGTTTGGAGAGTTGCTCCTCGGCGGCGCGAATACGGCCTTCGGTCGTGCGGTGCGTCATGATGACGAGCGGCACTGCGGCACCGGCTCCTTCGGCGGATTCGTGCTGGATCAGCGAGGCGAGGCTGATGCTCTGACGGCCCAAGATGTCCGTGATGTCGGCGATCACGTGCGGCCGGTCTTCAACACTGAATCTGAGGTAGTAGCGCCGTTCGATTTGATCGACTGGCATAACCGTAAGACCGCTTTCGGTGTTCCACAGCTCGAGACGCGGGAACGTCAACTGTGACCGACCGATCGCCATATCAATGAGGTCCGCGACAACTGCGGAGGCGGTCGGCATCTCACCCGCACCGGGACCGGAGACAATCAGTCTGCCGACCGCGTTGCCTCGCAGTTCGACGATGTTGATCGCTCCGTCCGTTCGCGCGATTGCTCGGCTGCGACGGATTAAGGTCGGCTCGACATGCATCTCAAGCTGCTGTCCGACAAGCCGCGTCATTGCCAGCAACTTCACGCGATAGCCGAGTTCGTCGGCATAGAGCATGTCGGCCAGTTCGAGTGTGTTGATGCCCTGACGCAAGAACTCGTTGACTTCGACTTTCTTGCCGTAAGCCAATCGGGTGAGCAGCGTCAGCTTCTGCGCGGCGTCGGTGCCGTCGATGTCCATTGTCGGATCAGCTTCGGCGTAACCGAGTCGTTGAGCTTCCGCCAACACGTCGGAGTAAGCCCGCTTCTTGTTGGCCATCTCGCTGAGAATGAAGTTGCTGGTGCCGTTGAGGATCGCTTCGATCGACTCGACTCGGTTGCCGGTCAATGAATTGCCGACAGTGGCGATGATCGGAATGCCGCCTGCGACCGCCGCTTCAAACGCGATGCTGACATTCGCGGCCTTCGCTGCTGAGAAGACTTCATCTCCATAAGTGGCCAAGAGCGCTTTGTTCGCGGTGACAACGTGCTTGCCGGCCTTGAGCGCCGCGAGCACGGCATCCTTCGCCGTCGTTGTGCCTCCGATGACTTCCACAACGACATCGACTTGCGGGTCGGTGACAGCTTGCTGCCAATCGGTCGTCATGAGCGTGCCCGTCGGCAGAGAGACGGTGCGTTTCTTTTGCAGGTCGCGAACGACGACATAGCGAATATCGAACTGCGAACCGGCGCGGCGTTCGATCATCTGCGGATCGTCCTGCAAGATGCGAATAATGCCCGAGCCAACAGTTCCCAATCCGAGGACAGCAACACGAAGTGATTTCGACATGAGCCTGTATTTCACGAGATCAGAGCAACGAATCAAACGCCCTACGTGTCCGCACGATGGACAGCGTCAAAAGGCGGCGGATCGTAGTGATCGACCCATACGGCGGAAGGCGAAGTTAGCAGGCTTAACCGTTTCCTTTTGGACTGCTGCAGCCTGCTGCCACCTTCGGTCTCACAGCCTGCTGTGAGACGCTCGGTGACGTTTTTATTACCCAGGATGAGTGACGTCGGGCACGACTCGGTGACGTCGGCCCGAAAACGTAGCTTGACTCGCCGAGTCGAGCCGTCTTCAAACGCGGTGCTCGACTTAGAGGGGCAAGCTACGGAATGCGGGCACGGCGCGAATGAATTCGGATTTGGCTGATGAGTTGGCTTTTCGGCAGAGATGGGGCGCTCACTCTTATCGAACTGACGTTGTTCAGTTTGGGCACTGTTCTTCTTTCGTGAGCGATGCGAAGTGCCTGCGGAGTTGCTGGTTTTGCGCCGCAGCACGTCCGCCAGCTCAGCGATGCGGGCAGTGCGGCTCGTGATGTCTTGCACTTCCACTGAGCCAGTGGCTGTCACGGAAAATACAGATTCGACCACTGATGAAACACAGATCAAACACAGATGAAGAGAACGTGGCGCCGCCGCATCGGAATGGGATGGCTCGGGGCGGTCTTTGTTTCGAGCGGACTGAGTCACAGCGTCGAGGCTTGCGATGCTGCACGGTGACTTTCGGTTTCGAATCGCGATTCGCTCAACGGTCCAGACTGGCGCTGCGTCATTGGCGGATCACCACTCTTCGGGAACTCGTAGCTCAGTCTCTCCGAGACTGAGCATTTTGCAGGACGAAGCCGCTTCAAGGCCGCCAGTTCGAACCTGGATACGAACTTGCAGGCGACGTTGAGTAAGTTGCTTCGTGACGTAACAAAGGCCGCCTCGGAGAGTCGGCCCTACGGCTCAGTTCCCGACTCACACAAGATCGCAATGCCGAGCCGAGGAATTGCAGGGGAGTTTTCCTGCCGTTTGCGGAGGCTTGGTTAGGGATGATGCTCGCTCGGACTGCGGAAAAGCGCGGCCCGATGGGCACGCGGTTAAACGATGCTGCGCTTTAGATGTCGTAGTAGAGCGCGAACTCGTAGGGATGCGGGCGCTGGCGGATGGCTTCGACTTCGTGCTCGGTCTTGTACCAAATCCATGTGTCGATCACGTCGTCGGTGAAGACGTCGCCTCGCAGTAGGAAGTCGTGATCCTTGCGCAGTGCTTCGAGAGCTTGCTCCAATGTTTGCGGCACCTTCGGGACGTCAACAAGCTCTGCCGGTTCGAGGTCGTAGATGTCCTTATCAAGCGGCTGTCCGGGATGAATTCGGTTCTTGATCCCATCCAGCGCCGCCATCAGCACGGCGGACATCGCGAGGTACGGATTCGATGACGAGTCCGGGCAGCGGAACTCAAAGCGCTTGTCTTCGGCGTTCGGGCTATGCACCGGAATGCGGATCGCAGCCGAGCGATTGCGATAGCTGTATGTAAGATTTATTGGCGCTTCGAAGCCGGGGATCAGCCGCTTGTAGCTATTGGTTGTCGGACAACAGAACGCGAGCACCGCCGGGGCGTGCTTCAAGATGCCGCCGATCGCAAAGAGTGCTGTATCACTCAAGCCGCCATAGCCCGATCCCGCAAAGAGCGGCTGTCCGTGATTGAACATCGACAAGTGCATGTGCAGACCCGAACCATTGTCGTTCCACAATGGCTTCGGCATGAACGTCGCCGTCTTACCGTGCCGGGCAGCGACGTTCTTGGCGACATACTTGTAGAGCAGCAGCGCATCCGCCGTTCTCACGAGCGGCCCGTACTTGATGTCGATCTCGCACTGACCGCCCGAGGCGGACTCATGATGCTGAGCTTCAATCGGCACGCCGCAGTCTTGCAGCGCGATCATCATCTCGGTCCGCAGTTCTTGCAGAGTGTCCGCCGGGGGAATCGGCAAGTAGCCCTCTTTGCGACGGATGCTGTAACCGGCGTTCGATTGAGCTTGCCCTTTGATGCGTCGACGTCGCCCGCGCATCCAATGACCTTCAGCACTCTCGATGTGATAGAAGCCTTCGTGCTCGTTCTGATCGAAGCGCACATTGTCGAAGACGAAGAACTCGGCTTCCGGTCCGAAGCGTGCTTCGTCAGCAAGCCCCGTCGAGCGCATATACGCCTCGGCCTTCCGAGCAACATTGCGCGGGTCGCGTGCGTAGTCCTCGCGCGTGATCGGATCCTGAATGTTGCAAGTCAGCACGAGCGTATGGCTCATGAAGGGATCGACGAACGCGGTCTCGGCCTCAGGCACGACGAGCATGTCGCTCTCGTTGATCGCCTGCCATCCGCGAAGCGACGAGCCATCAACACCGAAGCCGTTCTCGAAAGAGGCTTCGGTCAAGGCTTGAGCGGGGATCGTGAAATGCTTCTGAGTCCCCGGAAAATCCATAAATCGCAGGTCAACTGCTTTGATCTCTCGTTCGCGGATCAAGGCCAAAACTTCACGCGGCGTCATTGCACTGAGTCCCAACTAAGGCAGGCGACAAAAGAGGCTTACGAGTCGCGGCGGGAGTCTAAGGACGCCGTGCCAATTTCCCCAACGCGGTACGACCGCAATCGGTCGGCGCTAAATTCATCAACCCATCTGAGTCGTTACAGCGAGGGCTCGGGTCTACGAGATTTCGAAATTGGTCGGAGGAAGAGTGTCATCACAGAGAAATGGGTCAGCCGCCCAATTTCGAAATCTCGTAGCCCCGACCCCGGTCTTTCAGCGGCTTCTCAGGGGGCAAGTCTTCGAAATGCCATTCACGTCGTTCGTTCTCGACGTCCAGTGATCGACCTCTTCCCGAGAGGGACAGCGCAACGCACTCAGCCTCTTATTCCCCTGCCTCAATTCCTCTGCCAATGCGAATGCACGCAAAGAATTGGCAGAGGAATTGAGGCAGAGGAATGTTGCTCACTGCGTTCAACGACTGAGTCGCAGTCGACTCCCTGTCATCATTGCTACATGCCGGCTTAACCGCGTTGCCTATCGAGCCTCTGTCACTACGAGACCGCCGCAGCGAGGGGTCGGGGCTACGACATTTGGAAATTGGGCGTGCGTGCGTTTCATCGCAGACGGGTTCGTTCTCCGCCCAATTTCGAAATGTCGTAGACCCGACCCCGGTGCTTTCTGGCTCGGCGTACGCGCTTCCGAACGCGCTCGTGAATTCCGATTGGTGACGCCGTATCGTGAGTCGAGTCGCTATACCCCGCGCGGCGTTCGCTTTTGACGTCGCGCTCAACCCCGTCACTCGTTGCGTTGCCCAATGTCATTGAGGAGCACTCGGAATATGGCTCGACTCTTCGCGTTGCCGCTCGCGTTGTTCATGTCGCTCGTTCTCGGGCTTTCGATTTCCACTCACGCTCAAGCAGAGGATGCGCTCCGCAGCCGCATCGACTCTGCGATCGCCGCCGGATGGAAGACCGAGAAGCTCACTCCGGCGCCTGCAACAACGGACGCCGAATTCTTGCGACGCGTCTATCTCGACACGGTCGGCACGATTCCGACTTATGCCGAAGCGATTGCGTTCTTCGGAGACGCGAGCCCCGATAAGCGCGAGAGGCTGATCAACCAATTGCTCGATGATCCGCGCTATGCGAAGCATCAAACCGACGTTTGGGACTTGATCCTCTTCACCCGCAACCCGCCGGGCTACGACACCGACAAACGCGACGGCATCCAAAGTTGGCTCGCGAAGAACTTCGAAACGAACCGGCCCTATGACGAGTGGGTGCGCGAGCTACTCAAAGCGGAAGGCAACAATGTCGAGCAAGGTCCGCCGACATACTTCATGCAGTACCGCAATCAGCCCGAGGACGCGACAGAGGTCATCACTCAGACCTTTCTCGGAGTGCAGCTTCAATGTGCTCGCTGTCACGATCATCCCTTTGAAAGTTGGAAGCAGCTCGACTTCTATGGAATGGCCGCGTTCCTCGCGCGACTCGATGTTGTGAACGCGGGGAAGAAGGACAACCTCACGCTGTATGCGATTGGCGAGAAGAGCACCGGCGACATCCTCTTCACCGGTCCGGCCAAAGATCAGCAGCCCGGTAAGAAAGGAGACCCGGTCGGTCCGAAGTTCTTGCTCGGTGACAAGCTATCGGAGCCGTCGCTCCCGGACGGTTTCAAAGAGGTGAAGTTCGAAGCCAATAAGCTTCCTCAGAAGCCGGTCTTCTCGCGGAAGGATGCACTCGCGGATTGGGTCGCAACGGCGGACAACAAGTTCTTCGCGCGTGCGATCGCCAATCGCATTTGGGCTCAGTTCATGGGACGCGGCATCGTGCATCCCGTCGACAACATGAGTCCTTCCAACACTCCGACGCATCCCGAACTGCTTGACGATCTGACGAAGGAGCTCGTTGCTCATAAGTTCGACCTCAAGTGGTTGATGCGCGAGATCGCGAATTCGCAGACCTATCAACTGTCCTCGCGCGGCGTCACGGGCGAGCCTCAGCCGCGATTCTTCGAGCATGCTCGATCGCGTCCTTTGAGTGCTGAGGAACTGGTCGACTCCTGGCGCGTCGCGACTGGCTATGACGATGCCGAGAAATTGAAGACCTCAAAGCAGAACGACAAAGGCCGCTTCCGTCCGATCGAGGGCGATTACATGCGGCGTTTCTTCGGGACTCCGAACAGCGGTGCCGGAGACTTTCAAGGCGGCCTGCACGAGCACCTTTTCCTCAACAACGGCCCGCTGAGTCGTTTGATCGACTGCGGCAAAGGCGGGCTCGTCGATGCGATGAGCGATAACTCAACGTCGCTGCCCGAACGCATCGACCGGCTCTACGTGATGACGCTGAGCCGCAAGCCAACCGCCGACGAGACCGCGCGTTTCAACGACTTCATCTCGCAAGCCGGTTCAAAGCCGCGCTGGTCCGACGCCGTCTGGGCGCTGATCACAAGCAGCGAGTTCCGGTTCTCCCATTAAGTAGATTGGGATTCCATCCCGATCCGAAGCGGGCACCCGGTTCCGTCCTAAGGCGAGCGGCAGGTGAGTTCATACCAGTACGACGGACTTGTAGTCCGTCGA
>CAZNMS010000227.1:0-13409 GCA_964573505.1 uncultured Planctomycetaceae bacterium
GAGCATGGATTGCTTGTGGCTTGCTGCTGATCACATCTCTGACGGTCGCAGCGCCGGAAGATGCCGGGAAGATCGATGCGACTCCCGGTCGCCAATACAAGCTCAGCAAAGTGCATGGCCCATGGATGATCATGGTCGCGAGCATTCATGAGCCCCCGGCCCATCGCAAACACGAGGGCATGTCTCCTCAAGATGCGGCGGACAAACTCGTCTATGAACTCCGCAAGAAGGGCATCCCGGCCTACACCTATTCGGTCGAAGAAGTCTCGAAGGATGCCGACAGCGTCAATCGACTCGGGCAACAGGTGAAGAGTTCTTATCGGGCACAACGCGCGGGCATCGGAGTGATTGCCGGCAACTACAAATCACCCGACGAGAGTAAGGCCAAAGGCACGCTTGAGTTCATCAAGAACTTCGTCCCCGCCAGTTGGAAGAACGATGCCAGCTATAAGCCGACGAAGGGGCAGCCGAATCCACTGAGCGGCGCGTTCTTCACACTGAATCCGCTGCTGAGTCCCGACGAGATTGCTCGCACGAAGACGGATCCGCTGCTGGTGAAGATCAACACCGGCGACTACTCGATCATGGAAAACAAAGGGAAGTACACGCTCGTTGTCGCGACCTTCTCCGGTAAGTCGCAGACGGCTGTCGGCGACTCGAAATTCAAGAAGCTGACAGAGTCCTTCAAGCTCACGAATAGTCTCGGCGAAGCGGCCGATAGCGCATGGATGACGGCGGACATGTTGCGGCAAGGACGCATCGACGGTCAGAACAAAGGCAAGAAGTTCGACGCCTACATCTATCACGATCGCTATTCGTCGTATGTGACGATCGGCTCGTTCGAGTCATCGAAAGATCCGCGCATTCAGCAGGTCGCGCAACTCTTTGGCGCGAAGTACTCGACAACGGCTGACGGCAAGCAGGTCATGATCGGCGAGAGCTTGAGGTTGCCCGGCAGAGAAATGCCGCTCGTCTTCGATCCGAAGCCGAAGCTGATCGAAGTGCCGAAGCTGAAGTAGCACTGACGGCACGGACCGAACGTCGTCGTTCTCGATGAACCCGCAGCCGAAGTTGAGGATGTATTAAATCTTCCTCGGCATCGCGAATTGAGGGGCAGTGGAGAGCAAGAGGCACGACGCAGGTTGGCGTTGCTGATCCCTGAAGAGCGCTCGCGGCATCGTTTCAATGCGAACGCTGAGCCGGCTATCGCGTGCTTCAGTTCTTCGCGTTCTTTGTTGTCGTCGCGACCTTTTCTCCGGCGAGAATCGTCATCTCGGCCGGCATGCCGGGACGCACGAGGCGGTCTCGGTTTTCGAATTCGGCCCAGACTTCGATGTCGCTCTTCAGCGTCACTTCGGGATGCACGAAGACGAGCTTGCCGGTCAGCGTGACGGACTTGTCTTTGCTCAGCGGCACAACGATCTGCACGGCATGCCCCGTCGGGTCGAATGTCAGCTTCGTCGGATCGACAAAGCCTTTGCAGCGCAGTCGATCGAGACGCACGACCTTGAGCACCGTCTTGCCCGGTTCGACCCATTCGCCGACATGCTTTTGGACTTCGAGGACTCGTCCGGCCACTCGCGCGCGGATGTCGTGCCGATCGAGCTTCCGTCTGGCAATCGCGACTTCGGACGCCTTCAACTCATAGGTCAGTTGCGCGGTGCGCTGAGTGAGTTCCGCTTGCTCAATCTGCAATTTGGATTGATCGACCATCAGCTTGAGGCGATCGATCTCGGTCTGCGAAACCGACTTGTTGAACTTCTCAACGGCTTCGAGTGCTCGTGCGAGTTCCGTCTTCGCGGTCTCGTGCGCGATCTTTGCTGAGCGGACAACGACATCACCTTTCGCCGCTTCAGCAGCAATCGCGGCTTCGGCTTCAGCACGTTTGAACGCGAGCGTTGCGTCTTTGTCTTCGAGTCGTCCGACAAGCTGACCGTCTTCAATCAGGTCGCCTTCTCGCACGGTGAGCTTGTCGAGAATGCCCACTTCCGACGCGGGCAGTTCGACTTGCTCCGCAATGGCGACTTGAGCGCCGCTAATCACGATCGACGGCGACGCCTCTTGAGCGACCGACACCGAAGCGGTCAGCAGGCAAGCACCGAGTCCGAGAGATGTGAGTTTCATGTTCGCTTAGCCGAGTAACGAGTGTGTGAGAGTGGCGTGATGAAAACTTCGCCCCCGGCCTTGTGCCGGGGGCTTGATGGCCTTTGCGCAAGTTGGAATCGGTTCGAATTCGACTGGCGCAGAGGCCGTTAAACCCCCGAGGTGAACTCGGGCGCGAGGTTTTCATCAGGCCAGTGTGACAGTTTCTTGTCTTTGCTTCGCTGAGGTTCGATTAGCGGGAGCTTTGTGTTCTGCGATCAGGGCAGTGCTGTTGATTGATCCTCAATGAGTCATTCGCGCCGCGTTGTCGGATGGCCGGCTTCGGCCATCGGCATTGAGGCGGCTTACAGTCGGAACTCCGTCGCCTTCGGCTCGCCGTTAAACGACGCGGCGAAGCCGTTTCCGATAGTCGCCTTTCGCTCCGCGAAAGGAAGCTTTTGCGGAGCAAAAGCCCCGAGAGAAAATCCCTTTCGCAGAGCGAAAGGCGACTATGTAACACTTCATACAATGCGCAAGCCGACAACAAAACGCGAACTAGTAGTACGAAAGAGAGTCTCAATTCATACCGCTCGCCATCGAGATCGTGCAGAAGACGGCCGGGTGCGGCCATCCTACACGCGACAATCAGACTGGAAAAAGAATTGCAGCCTTTCGGGCTTCCTCCTTCAAAACAGCAACCGCGAGTAGATCGCGTGAATGAGTTCGTGAAACCAAACAAAGCCAATGGGTCGCTGCCCGCAATGAATGTGAGGAATGACGGTCGCTCCCGGTCGGAGATGTGTATTGGGCACCGCTGATCGAGGCACGCTGACCGTCACAAGCACGCTCGGCCCGAGATCGGGATCGAAACGCACTTCGCGCGACACATCTCGCAACGTGCCGTGATAGGTGACTTCAGGGTCAGTCGCCAAGACGAATGCGACGTCGAGATTCGGCTGAAGTTCCCGCCGAGCGGCGTTGATGTAGCCAATGTTTTGATCGGCGACTTGCACCTCAAGCTGCCATTCACCGGCGACGTTCGCGACTTCAAGCAATCGCTCGCCCTGACGCACGGGGCGATTCTGCAAGTGTTGCGCGGCGTCCCATGTGAGCACTTGCCCGTGAATCGGACTGCGTTGCACGAGATTCGCCTGCTGCTTCTTCAAGACTTCAAGCTGAGCGGTGAGGCTCTTGATGTTCTCGCCGAGTTCCTGCTCCTGCGCAGAAAGTTGCTCGATCTTCGCGCGGGCATTGGGATCGTTGCGTCCGACATTCAGCCGTTCGACCTGCGTTGAATTCAACTTCTGCCGAGCGGTCTGCAATTCGCCAGTCGTGCGCGTCATCTCGAAGTCGAGCGGCGCGTGCGTCAGTTCAATGAGCGACTCGCCTTCATCGACGGTCGGCACTTGATTGCCCTGCAATTTTGATGACAGGGACGAAACGATGCCGTCACTCGTCGCAAAGACGCCGCGGCGAGAGATCGGTTGCAGTTCGCCGCGTCCATCAATCGTGAAGTCAGCCGGTACGAGAAACAGAGCGGCGATCGCAGCCGTCAGTAGGCCGAGCACAACGATCGTGCGCGGCAGTTGTCTCAGTCGCAGGTGCCAACCGACGCGGCCCATTAGCCGCAGCGCCCATAGGAAGGGCAAGTTCGTATGAGTTCGCGCATTGCTCACGGCGATAGCGCTTTGTCGAGCGACGACTTCGGCGCGGTACTTCAACTGCGCGAGATTCTCGACGCCCGAAAAGCTTTCGATGAGCAACGCTCCGAGCAGCAGAGCGTTCGTTGTCTTGCTCTCATCGGCTCCCGTCGCAGATGCCGGAGCGATCAACGGCAGCACCGCGAGCAGTCGCGAAGCGGACGCATCGAGATGCTCATGCAATGCACGATCGAGTTGCGGCGGCAGCGTCTCGCGCGCGGATGATGCTCCTGATGCATCGTCGAACCAAAACGGCTTGCGAGTCGCAGCGACTCGTCGAATGAGTTCTTCCGCTGCGCGAATAACGTTCGAGCGCCGGTCGATCGCATCGGATCCCGAGACCGCAACGATGCGCGCCTTCGAACCGCGAGGCACTGCGACCATCACGCGATCGCAGCCAATGAGTTGTCGCCCATCGTTCGCCATCACGAGCGAGATGTGTTTGGGATCAAGCCCCGAATGCACTCGCTCCGTGAAGCGTTCGAAGTCGCCCCATAAGGTCGCTCGATCTTGCAGATCGCGCAGCCGGCTGTTGCGTAAGTAGTCCGCAGCGAGATCCGCGAGTGCTCCCAGAAAACGCACGAATCCCTGACATGCTGCCGGCGAGACATCGGTGCGTTGAAAGATTTCGACGATGCCGAGCACGCGGTCGTCAATCGCGATCGGCGCGAGGAGTAATAAGAATTCCGTCGGGTTCGTCGGTGCGTTCGACTCAGCGGTGCCGCGACCGGAGTTCGGGGCAATGGCTCTTGCTTGAGTCTGCAAACTGATCTGATTGAGCAGCGCTGCATGCTGAGTCTCTCGCTCGGCAATCGCGGGCGAGTCATCGGAGTCGGGCCCGAGTGTGACTCCGGTCTTGCTGAGATTGATCTGATATTCGAGCACGAGCCCGTCAGGCTTCTTCAGCCAAACAGCACCGCCAATCGCGGCCATGATGCGAACGCTGTGATCGAGCAGTTCGCTGAAGAACCGCTCGGACTCGACCGTCGCGCGCGACAACCGAGTGACCTGCTGCACGACTTCTTGGATCTCGCGCCAAGTGTGCTTCACATCATTCGGGGCATCGGCGGTTTGAGCGTCGGGAGTCATACGGCGGGATAAACGATGTCGGTAAGAAGACGATGAGCAATGGGAGTTGATGCTTCCGAAAGGACCGTAGCTGAAGTCGTCAGACTTCAGACGCTCGCGCGACGAACTCCGAATTCTGACGAGCCCGGCTACGGGCTTCTTCGACGGCGAGACGCGCGTCAGAAGTGCGAGTCTCTGCGTTGCGGTGAAGACGCTCTTTCGCAGAGCGAAAGGCGACCATTGCGCCGAAGCGTCGCGGGGCAGACTACCGACTTCAGACTCGACTCTCAGCGAGAAAGCCGCGCGACCTCAGCAAACGCGCGGCGGACTCTGAGGATTGAGCGGGTTACTCAGAGTTGCGTCGATCCGATCGCAGCGAGTGGCAGCGCGTTACTCGTTGCCGCGCGGAGTTCGTCGGCTCGTACTCACACCGCGTTCGGTGCCTCAATGCCTTCAGCGCATTAAATGGAGAAGGGCACGAACGGCATCTTGAAGTCTCTGCGACTTCACCGTGAACCATGCCCAAATGTCGTTCAAAAGGCGGAGTACCGCTAAAAGCGACGATGAATCCTCGCACTCCAAAATTAGGACAGCAGCAAAATCCCGATCTGATACGTCAACAACGACGCGACGTACGCCAATCCGGTCATGTAGAAGAACGTGAAGGCTGCCCATCTCCAACTATTGGTCTCGCGGCGAATCACCATCAGCGTTGATGAGCACTGCGCACACAGCGCGAAGAACACCATCACCGAGAACGCGACCGCCATGTTGAAGACGGGAGTGACTCCGTCCGCATGCTTCGCGTCGGTGAGCTGCGACTTGAGCCCTTCGTCGTTCTCGTCGACCTCACCGCCCAAACTGTAGATCGTGCCGAGTGTCGCAACGATTACCTCTCGGGCCGGGAACGAAGCGAGTACTCCGACACCGATCTTCCAGTCCCATCCGAGCGGTCGAACGATCGGCTCGATCATGTGACCGGCGCGACCGAGAAAGCTCCTTTCGACCAATGCCGCTCCCATTTCGTTGCGACGCGCTTGCTGCTCTTCGAGCTTTGTTTGTGCATCCGCTAGCGACTTCTCGAGGGTGCCGCTTGAGCGATAGGTCTCGACGTCAACCTTCGTTTTTGCGATCTCGTCTTCGAGCTGATGCAACGCCGCGTGATCGCCGGGGAAGTAGCCGAGCGCCCAAATCACAACTGAGGTCGCGAAGATCAATGTGCCGGCACGAGCAACAAAGCTCTTCGCTCGGTCATAGACGCGAGCAATCACAACGCGCGGCGACGGCAGCTTGTAGCTCGGCAACTCCATTACGAACGGCGGAGTCTCGCCGGGAAACGCGGTCTTCTTCAGCAGCCATGCAATCGGCACAGCGAGTACCGCACCGAGCGACGTCATCGCGAATAGCGTGAGTCCTTGCAGTCCAATCCCGAGCGAGTTGTTGAAGAACACAACCGGCGGCACGAACGTCGTCGTCATCAAGATGTAGACCGGCACGCGAGCAGAGCAGCTCATCAACGGGGCGATGAGAATCGTCACCATGCGGTCGCGTCGGTTCTCGATGACGCGCGTTGCCATAATGCCCGGCACCGCGCACGCGAAGGACGACATCAACGGCAAGAACGATTTGCCGCTCAGTCCAATCTTCGTCATCAGCTTGTCCATCACGAACGACGCGCGGGCCATGTAGCCGCAGTCTTCGAGGATCGCGATGAAGAAGAAGAGCAGCGCGATCTGCGGCAGGAAGACGAACACTCCGCCAACTCCCGCGATTGCTCCATCAATGATGAGACTTCGCAGCGGCCCCGGCTGCATGCTCGCGGCCACTTGATCGCTGACGAAGCCTTGCGCGGACTCGATCAACTTCATCAGCGGTTCAGACCATGAATAGATCGCCTGAAACACCAGAAACATGATGACCGCGAAGATCGCAAGACCCGCGAAACGATGCGTCAGCACTTTGTCGATGCGATCGCTGCTCGTCTTCACGCGCGACTTCGGGATCGTCGCAACGCCAGTAAGCACTTGCCGCACCCATCCGTAGCGCGCCTTTGCTTCGACCATTGGCACCTTGCAATTAGCCGCTTTGAGTCGCTCGCGCGCGTCGGTCAGCGTCGTCAGCAAGGCAGCATGCTTCGCGACATACGCTTGCTCGATCGAGCCGCCAGCATCAATCAGCAATCGCTCGATGAGGTAGAACGGAACATCATCCGCTCCAACTTCCTTGAGCTTCGTAGTGAGCGTCGCGCACTCGGCATAGAACTCAGCGGGGAACGGCTTCGGCGGCTTTGCAGCGGCGAGCGTATGAAACATCGCGATCGTGCGTCGGACATCGTCGACGCCCATGCGACGATGCGCTTCGCACACGATGACCGGAATGCCGAGTCGCTGCCGCAAGCCTTCAACATCAATGCTGACTTGCCGCGCTTGAGCAACGTCCCACATGTTGAGCACGACGACCGTCGGCAGGCCCATATCGAGCACCTGACTGACGAGATACAGATTCCGCTCGATGTTCGACGCATCAACGATGCAGACCACTCCATCAACGATGCCAACATCCGCCTGTCGCCCGAGCAGCACGTCGACCGTCACCATTTCGTCGAGTGTTCGCGGCGAGAGCGAATAGGTGCCCGGCAAGTCGATCAGCTCAATGGTCTGATCCTGATACTGCATGCGTCCGACCTTCTTCTCGACGGTGACGCCGGGGTAATTCCCGACGCGGACTTGCATGCCGGTGAGCGCATTAAACAGCGTGCTCTTGCCAGTATTGGGATTGCCGAGCATCGCCACTTTGCGAACGCCGGCTTTGTGATCGGGAGAGGCAACCATGCGGTGAAAATCTTTGAGGCAGGTCAGAGGAAGATGGGACTCGAAGAACGCTTCGAGCAGTGGGGCAATGAGTCGCTGCGATGACAGTTCAAGAACGTGAGCTGTGAGACGACGAGCACTTTTCAAACTCGATGCGACCGCAATCACCCGTAGCCGAAATCGTGAGATTTCGGAGCCTCGGTGACTGCGTTCGAAGTCTCACAACTTCGAATGCCAAACGGAGGCTTTGCTGCGGCTCGATGTCTCCAATACTCATAGCTTATGTAATTGTTATGACATCGAAGATCGCATTCGCAAGAAAATTGGAGATCACAATTTGTGATCTCCAACACACCGCTCGCTTCAAGCACGCTGCACGTCATCGAGCCTTAAGACTTCGACGCGTTTGGCTTCATCAGACCGCAGCGACAACCGATAGCCGCGCACGCAGTACTCGATGGGATCTCCGAGCGGCGCTCGACCGAGCAATTCGATTTCTTCGCCGTCGGTGAGCCCCATCTCCAACAGTCGCATTGCGATCGAGTCATCACCGAGCACTTCTAAGATTCGCGCCCGCTCGCCCGGCACTAAGTCATTCAGAGTCGCCACGCAAAATCCTTCAGTTCGAAAGACGAGATCAGCAAGTTCGCATCGCACGCGACGAACTACTTCTTCTTGGGATCGCGACTCTCTTCGGCTTTGAAGAACTCTTCAGACTTCATCGCCTCAGCCAAGATGACTTTCAGTGCGAGGATCTTCGGTCGCTTTGGAGATCCGCCGGGAGCGGCAATGAATTCGACTTCAGCACCGTCTTTGAGCAACGTCGTATCGTTCGTGCTGACGGTCACTGCGGCACTCTTCTCGAAGTAAGCCGCAGTCCCTTTAGGACCGCCGACCTTGAACACAGCTTGCAGTTTGTTGGGATCATCCTCGCCCGGCTTCACCGCCATGATGGGACCGGAAACTTCGACATACTTCACGCCGGCCAGTGCCTTCTTCTCACCTTTCTCATCAACGTCCGGGAGCGGGCGGCTTCCGGGAGTCATGCGCTTTGAGTTCGACCCAACATGCACAGTCCACTTTTGGACGTAGAGATTGCCGTTCGAGATGAAGCCGCTTCCCGAAGCGAACTGCTTCTCTTTCACAAAGCCGACATCGCCCTTCGCTTCGATGGCGAACTGCATCATGGGAGAGAGCGGAACTTCGAACGGATCGCCGCCCAGTTCGCTAACGATGACGAGCGTTGTTTGCGTGCCCTTCTTCTTCACTTCCGAGATCGTGCCCTTGATGGTCGGCACCGCAGGCTGCTCCGGTTGCTTCTGCGCCATCGCCGGAGTCATCGCACTGAAATAAACGCCGAGCCCGAGCGCCGCGCACATGCAGGCTCGCACGATCGAAAAGCGAAAGGTCATGAGCAGAGTCCTTGAAGGGGAAGCCGCGTCGTCGGGTTGAATGAGCAGAGTGGCCAAAAGGCGAAGTGCAACCGGCGACTAAGGAGAACACCGAAGGCCGGAGAATACTGAGACTCAATCCCGCATCGCTAGCAGTCGCCCCGAAGACGCCCCACACACGTAGCTTGACTCTTCGAGTCGAGCGTCCTTTGTAACAGTTGCTGCACCTTGCAGAGTCAACAAAGGCTCTTCGGAGCCCGTCCAAGTAGCATGGACTTCCAGTCCGTGCCGTCTTCGAAAAGTTCACCTTCATCTGCCGCCTAAGGTTCAGCGCGTTCGCCCATTCAACATCAAGATGCAAGTTTCCTTTCTCCTGCTTCAGCCCTGCTGGCAGCCAGTTCGATCGCTCCCAGATCCGAATCAACTCATGCAAGAAGCTTGAGACTCCCGCGACAGCGGTCTCGAACAACCTTCTCACGGGGCTATGACTCGCCCCCGAGCACAGTACGCGGCGAGTGCTGCTGCTCAGCCGGCCTCCGACTTTGAAGAGTCGGACTCGCGTCGTTGTCACTTCCATTTTCTGCAGTTCGGGAGTCGCTGCGTTTGCTTCTTGGAACAGCGTCCATCGCAAGTACGCCAGCACCGAACACAGCAGGCGTTGTGCGTCGGCCATGAAGCGTTGTGAGTTCAGGCGATTCAGCGACAAGCCGTTCTTCAGTTCGCCAATGCAGCGCTCCGGGACGTTGCCGTGCTTTACGGAGAGCCCGCGATAGAACCTGCCCGGAGATCCTGTGATATTGGTTACACCCAATTCGAAGGGATCTCTTCTTCGAGACTCACGGCGCGGCGCGTCGTGCCACTCTTTTTCGTAGCTCGCGCGGGCGCGATTGACACGTTGACGTTCCAGTCGCGATGAGCGGTCTTCCGCAGCTTCGCTGGCATCATCACCACTAATCGCAAAGGGCAATTCATGAGCAGCGTGCGAGTTCTTGTCGGCACGAAAAAGGGAGCATTCGTTATTACATCCGACGGGCAGCGTCAAAAGTGGGACATCGCCGGACCCCATTTTGGCGGATGGGAGATCTATCACTTGAAGGGCTCGCCGGTTGATCCGAATCGCATCTATGCGTCTCAATCGAGCGGATGGTTCGGGCAAGTCATGCAACGCTCGAACGACGGCGGAAAATCATGGGAGACCGTCGACAACAAGTTCTCTTACGAAGGCACGCCCGGGCCGCACTTGTGGTACGACGGCACGCCTCACGCATGGGAGTTCAAGCGCGTCTGGCATCTCGAACCGTCGCTCTCTGATCCCGATACGGTCTATGCCGGCGTTGAAGACGCGGCGATCTTCAAGACGACCGACGGCGGCAAAAGTTGGCAAGAGCTTGCTGGCTTGCGCACTCATCCGTCAGGCGCTGCATGGATGCCGGGAGCAGGCGGACTTGCCGTGCATACGATCGTGCTCGACCCGACGGACCCGCAGCGGATCTACATTGCGATCTCTGCTGCCGGTGCCTTTCGATCGGATGACGGCGGCCAATCATGGAAGCCGATCAATCGCGGCTTGAAGTCGAAGTATTTGCCCGATCCGAATGCCGAGATCGGCTACTGCGTGCATCGCATCGCAATGCCGCGCACGAAGCCGGGAACGCTCTTTATGCAACTGCATTGGAACGTGATGCGGACCGATAACGCGGGCGACGAATGGACCAACATCAGCGGCAACTTGCCGAGCGACTTTGGCTTTCCGATCGAAGTGCATCCGCATGATCCCGAGACGGTTTATGTCGTGCCGATTCTGAGCGACTCCGAGCACTATCCGCCGGAAGGCAAGCTGCGCGTCTTTCGCAGCAAGACGGGCGGCAATGATTGGGAGCCACTCACGAACGGGCTGCCTCAGAGCAACTGCTTTGTGAACGTGCTGCGCGACGCAATGGCGACCGACACACTCGATGACGCCGGCATCTACTTCGGCACGAGCGGCGGGCAAGTCTATGCCTCGCGCGACGGCGGCGATCATTGGACGGCGATCGCCGAGAACCTGCCGCCGGTGTATTCGGTTGAGGTTCAAACTCTGCAGTGATCGATGCGCGGCCGATAGTCGCCTTTCGCTCCGCGAAAGGAAGCTTTTGCGGAGAGGCTGTGATCTTTTCGCCCCCGGCCTTGTGCCGGGGGTTCAACGGCCTTTGCGCTACTTAAAATCAAGGGCAATTCGAGTAGCGCAAAGGCCGTTAAACCCCCGAGGCAAGCTCGGGGGCGATTTAATCGCAGCCTCGGAGCAAAGGCCGACACTCCTTTCGCAGAGCGAAAGGCGACGATCGAAAGTCAGCACGGACTGGAAGTCCATGCTACGGAGTGCAATGAGAGTTGAACGTTCTGCGCGGAGCGTTGAACGTTCCGACTTCTGGTTCGGTCCTGCCACTTCTCAGAGCTGCTCCGATGTCTGATGTGCTGCTTGAATGCCGGAATATCCGCCAACGTTTTGGGGGCGTTGTTGCTCTCGACGGCGTCGACTTCACTCTGCGTCGCGGCGAGGTTCACGGACTCGTCGGGAGTAACGGCGCGGGTAAGAGCACCCTGATGAAGATCCTCGCGGGAGTGCTGCCCGATCATGAGGGCGAAGTCGTGCTCAACGAGCGGCGCTTGAAGTTGTCGAGCCCCTCAGCGGCGATCGAGCAGGGCATCGCAATGGTCTATCAAGAGCTGTCCGGCATCGGGCAGTTGTCCGTTGCCGAGAATCTCGTGCTCGGTCGGCAGCCGACATTGGGCGGCGTGCTCGTCGATTGGAGCACGATGTATCGGCAAGCGCGCGAGTCGCTTTCGGAACTCGGCATCGACATCAACGTGAGACGCCGACTCGATCGTTATCCGCTCGTCATTCGGCAGATGGTTGAGATTGCTCGCGGTCTGCATAGCGGAGCGCGCGTGCTCATTTTGGATGAGCCGACTTCGGCACTGAGTCCGCCGGAAACTCGGCGATTGTTCGAGCTGATTGGACAACTCAAGCAGCGCGGCGTTTCGGTCATCTTCATCAGCCACTTCCTCGAAGACGTCTTAGAGATCTGCGACCGCGTCACGATCTTTCGCAACGGGAAGCGCGTTGAGACTTCGAACTCGGCGGATCTCACGAAGCAGTCGGTGATTCACAAGATGCTCGGTCACTCGGGCGACCTCGTTGAAGTCGGCTACGAGTCGACGGTCAAGCTGCCGGAAGCAAGCACTGCCGCGCCGGTGCTCGAAGCGCAAGAGCTATCGCTGCCCGGTGCGTTTCATGACATCTCGTTAGCCGTGCGACCGGGCGAATGTCTCGGGCTCTACGGCTTCGTTGGAGCGGGACATCAAGACCTCGCGCACGCACTGGCCGGAGCCGTCGCTCCGTCAGCCGGTCGAGTGGTGCTCAATGGCACCGTGCCGCTCGGCGGTTCCGTGCATCGAGCGGTGAAGCAAGGAGTCGTGCTCGTCGCTGCTGATCGAGCACAGACGCTTGTGCGCGGCAGTTCGATCTTTCGGAACGTCACGCTCGCGCATCTCAAACGCAGCATGGGCGAATGGCTGACGAAGACGCGCGAGATCGGAGTCGCTCAGCCATATGTCGAACGAGTCGGTTGCCGACCGGCGAATTCGCGACTGCAAGCCGGCAAGCTCTCGGGCGGTAATCAGCAAAAGGTCGTGCTTGCGAAGTGGCTGCTCGGAGACATCAAAGTCTTAATCCTCGAAGAACCGACGCGCGGAATGGATGTCGGCGCGAAGGACGAAATCATGAAGCTCGTCGCCGAACAAAAGCGGCAGGGGGCTGCAATTATTCTTGCATCGACGGAACCGGAACTCGTGCTCGCTCACTCCGATCGCATTCTGACGTTTCATCGCGGCCGCATCTCGAAAGAGTTCGTCAACTGCGAAGTCGGTAAGGTCGATCTGATGCGGTTTGCATGAGAGCCGATTCGGACCAGTAGCTTGGGATTCCATCCCGAGCCGCAGCGGGATGACGTTCTCAAACAAGATCCGAAAACGCCGTCAGTATTCGGTGCGAAGCAAGCCCCGTTGGGCAATGCCGTTAAGGATTCGTGTAGCAATGATGACATGAAATCGACCGCGAAGCGGTCACAGCCATTAGCCGGTGGTTGAGCGCAGCGATACCACCGGATTTCGAGCAGTCACGAAAGCTCATCCCGAAGGGATGACAGCGCCGAGCTTGCTGTGATCCCTTCGGGATCAGCTTTCATCGGGACTGCATTCCGGTGGTGTCGCTGCGCTCAACCACCGGCTAATGGCTTGAATCCCTACGGGATAAAGCAATTCGCGTCGCCGAGATCCTTAACGGCGTTGCCCAAAGGGGCGAAGTTCGATAGCCCAGT
>CAZNMS010000228.1:0-13400 GCA_964573505.1 uncultured Planctomycetaceae bacterium
GTAGCCGAAATCGTCAGATTTCGGGGAGTCGCGCAGGACTCGACCAACAACTGACTTCAAACCGAAATCTGACGATTTCGGCTACTTGCAAAGACATAGTCCGAAAATCCTCAACAGCATTAACTGGCTGTCTTGTAGCGGCAGTCGGTCAGCAGACGGCACTCGACAAGCTTCGAATCAACCGCCGGTTCGATTAAGACCCGCCCCCTTTATCGGGCCAAAAAAGCTCCTCACCGGGCGGGCCGGCACAATGGGTGAGAAACACTGGTACGACGGACTTGTAGTCCGTCGAACGTCGTGAGAAGCGACGGACTGCAAGTCCGTCGTACCCAAGAGCGGATCTGTTCCTCAGGAGCTCTTGCGGCGAAACAACTTGAACTGCGGATGAAGCGAGTCACTGAGATCAGCAAGCCCGAAGATTGAGCGTGATACCGAACCAGCATCGCGTCTGTATTGAGGAATGGAGAACCGAGTGTCGAACGTCTTAGATGAGATCTGCGAGAACAAACGCCGCGAAGTTGCTGCGACTAAGTCTGCTCGCCCGATTACCGAGTTGCAGGCGCGGCTCGCCGACGCGCCGCCGGTTCGAGACTTCGCGACAGCTCTGAAGCAAGCGACCGACATCGGACTCATCGCCGAAGTGAAGAAGGCGTCTCCGTCAGCCGGTGCAATCCGAGCGGACATTGATCCGGTCTCAGTCGCGCGGATCTATGACAGCGCGGGCGCGTCGTGCATCAGTTGCCTCACCGACGAGAAGTACTTTCAAGGCCGACTCGAATACCTGACGGCGATTCGCAACGAGGTCTCCATTCCCGTGCTGCGAAAGGATTTCATCCTCGATCGCTATCAAGTGCTCGAAGCGCGAGTAGCCGGAGCGGACGCCATTTTGCTGATCGCCGAATGCCTCAATGACTGTGAGATGCGCGACCTCTACTTCTATGCCGCCGAACTCGGAATGGAGTCGCTCATCGAGATCTATGAGCCGGAGAATCTTGAGCGCGTCTTGAAGCTCGACCCTGCATTACTGGGCGTCAACAACCGCAATCTCAAGACGATGGAAGTGAGCCTCGATCACTCGATGCGTCTCGCTGCTCAAGTACCGGCATCAACGTTCTTCATCAGCGAAAGCGGCATCAAAACGCGCGGCGATGTCGAGCGACTCAAGACAGCCGGAGTGCGCGGCATCCTCGTCGGTGAGACGCTCATGCGGCAGGGCGACATAGCGGGCAAAGTGCGAGAGCTCACTGGCCGAGCAGAGGCGCGTCTTTAAGTTGCATGGACTTCCAGTCCGTGCGGTCTTCCGGTGTTCGCGATGGCTTAGCCACAGAACTCACCGGCCAGCACGGGCTAGAAGCCCATGCTACTTAACTCCGCTCATCAGCAACGCAGCCCGATGTTTCAACGGGCGATATCATAGGACTCAGCATGCAAGCAGTTGTGTTTGAAACGACCGGCGATCCCGAGTCCGTTCTCAAAGTCGTCACTCAAGAGATGCCGCGACTCAGTGCCGGGCACGTGCGCGTCCGAATGCTCGCAAGCCCCGTGAATCCGTCGGATCTGATGTTTGTGCGAGGCGCCTACACCTTGAAGGCCGAACTGCCCGCGAGCCCCGGCTTTGAAGGAGTCGGCATCGTTGAAGAGTCCGGCGGCGGCTTGCTCGGACATTTCATGCGCGGGAAGCGAGTAGCCGTGCTCAATCGTCGCGGCGGGAATTGGGCCGAGCATGTCGTCGTACCGGCGAAGCAAGTGATCCCACTGAGCGATCGCCTTTCGCTCGAACAAGCAGCGACGTTCTTTGTGAACCCGGCAACGGCATTGATCATGACAACGCGCGTGCTGCAGGTTCCGGCGCGAGAGTGGCTCGTGCAGACAGCCGCCGGTTCCGAACTCGGCAAAATGGTGATCCGACTCGGACATCGTTTCGGCTTCCGCACGCTCAACATTGTTCGCCGACCCGAGCAAGCCGATGAGCTTTTGCGACTCGGCGCCGATCGCGTGCTCGTCTTCGATCCCGCGCGCTCCGAGCCGCAATCACTCACCGCTCAGATCCGCGAGGCGATTGATGGCGGTGCGCGATACGCGATTGACCCCGTCGGAGGCCCGACTGGAACCGCTGTTACAGCCTCGCTCGGCAAAGGCGGTCGCATGCTCGTCTTCGGCACGTTGAGCGGTGAACCGATCCAGTTAGCTCCGCGCGATCTCATGACTCCCGGTGCGAGCATCGCCGGCTTCTGGCTCGGCAACTACATGGAGTCGCTGCGACTGCCGACGAAACTCAAGCTCGTAAAGACCGTCGCCAACTTGATCGTCGACGGCACGCTCAGCAGCGAGATCGGCCAATCGTTCTCACTGTCGCATGTGACGGATGCCGTGCGTCTCGCTCAACAACCGGGCCGCAGCGGCAAAGTGCTGCTGCGAATTGGCGAGTAGACATCGCCGTCAATCGGACGTTTGAAAACTTGACTCAGAAGCGCAAGTGCTGATTCGTGAGACTTCAGCGAGGCTCCGCCTCGGACCTATTGGTCGCCTTTCGCTCCGCGAAAGAGCTTCATTAAGACGTCTGTGCGTGAACGAAGTCGAACGACCATTTCAGCGTTTCAAGACGCACTTTCGCGGAGCGAAAGGCGACCACAAAAACTTGACACAGAAAGTCAGACTTCGAACCGTGAGACTTCAGAGGCTCGCGAGTAGGCGTCCGAATTCTGACGAATTCGGCGACGACTCCGCCCGTCATTCACCGGCGCTCGGCTCTGAACCCGAGTTGCTGCAGCCGGTCACGTATCGCCGACTCATTCAACATCGAGACGAACGCTTGCACTGCCGGTCTCAAGCGGCGCGATGTCGGGATCAAGAAGTCGTAGTGCTCGTCTTGCAGTGGGATGAAGCCGAGACCGTAAGACTGCGCGACGGTCTCGATCGCGACGCCCCAATCGGCGCGGCCTTGAGCAACAGCGGTCGCGACGGCGTTATGCGACTTTGTCTGCACATTGAAGCCGGCGGGTTTGAGCCCCTTCAGCAACTTGTCGATCAAGATCCGCGTGCCGCTGCCGGGATTGCGATTCACCATTGTCAGTGAGCCGCTCGCTGCGGGGTCGGTCAAAAACGCAGTCGCTGCTTCCAATGAAAGCCCCGCAAACCGTTTGTCATCCGCGCGAAAGACAATGCCCTGCAAGCGCCGATAGCCGGGCTCAAGCTGCACGCTGTCCGTCAGCAGGTGAGAGTTGTAACCGCCCGTCGCCGCATCCATGACGTGAACTCCGGCGATGTCGCACTCAGCCCGCTTCGCTGCTGCTGCTCCGCCGAGACTGCCGACATTCAGCACCTTCGACGAGAAGCCGCGCTGCCGAAGCTCGCCGAGCAAGTAGTCGAGTCCGACGCAGTGGCTGCCGATCACAACGAGATCCGCCGGGACGATGTCTTGATCGAGCAACGTGACATCAACTTCGGCTCCGGCATCGAGCATCTCCGTATGTTGGTCGATCGTGATGAAGCCGTCCGCGAGGCTAAAGGTCGTGACGGAACCGGAGCCTTTTCCCATCGGCCATGCAGTAAGCATTACATCGCGCGTCGGTGCCGCGATCGCATGATTCGCTCCGCTTGAACCGATCGCAGCGTCGCCAATCAAGCTCACCAATAAGTACTCGGTCCGACCTTTCTCCGAATGCACGCGCATCGGCAGCTTCGCTCGCACGATCGGGCGTATGTCGCGCGGTTGTCCCGCAAGCTCTCTGAGCACCGGTGCGACAAACTCTTGAAAGGTGAAGATCGCCGAAGTCGGGAAGCCGGGAAGCACGACGACCGGCTTGCCATTCGTCACTGCCAAACAGATCGGCTTCCCCGGCTTCAATGCAACTCCGTGAGCGACGATGCCCGGATTGGTGAGTTCGCTCACCACTTGATACGAGAGATCCCCGGCTCCCTTCGACGTTCCGCCCGACAAGATGATCGCATCGCATTGCAGAGCGTCACGCATGATCGCTCGGAGTTGCTCGACGTCATCGCGGACCGTGCCGAGATAAAGCGGCTCGCAGCCCAATTCGAGAAGCGATGCGCCGACAATCGCGGCATTCGAGTCATAGACCGAACCGAGAGGCAGAGAATTTCCCGGCGCGACGATCTCGTTGCCGGTTGAGATCACCGCCACTCGCGGCCGCTTGATGACTTCAACGTGCGCCATTCCGAGCGCAGCGAGGACGCCAATCTCGCGCGATGTCAGTCGCTGACCGGCTCGCAGCACCGTCTCACCGCGCGCGATGTCGGTGCCTGAAAAAGTGATGTTCTGCCCCGGCGCAGCCGCTCGTTCGATGCGCAGTTGGGTCGCGCAAGTAACCGTTGCTACATCCGTATTTGCAACCGGCGCGAAGACGGCTTCGGTATGCTCGATCATCACGACCGCATCAGCCCCGCGCGGAATCATGCCGCCGGTCGCAATCGGCGTTGCTGTGCCCGTTATTACATCGCGCGTCGGGCAAACTCCCGGCGAGAGCACTTCATCATTCACAACGAGCAATCGCGGCGACTCTTCCATTGCCCCGCTCGTATCCCCCGACTGCACCGCGAAGCCATCGACGTTCGAACGATCAAATGCCGGTACGTCGATCGGAGAGATGACATCCGCAGCAAGCACGCGCTGAAGAGCGTTCGAAAGCGCGACCGTCTCAGTCCCGACGGGCCGCAAATCAAGATGCTCACGGAATCGCCGCGCTGCTTCGTCGCGCGTGATGACATCTAGAAACTGCTTCTGCTGAATCGAGTCCCGCCATTCAGCGGAGCGTTGATCGGTCGCCATAAAGTGCTCGTGCGAGATTCTCGAAGTTCAAAGCGGAGCCGCGTTGCGAAACGTCACGCGATCGTGAATGAGACTTTTGATTGTTCAACCAAAAGCCTCTGAGCGCGTGACGTATCAGTCCTAATGCAGCCCGCCTTGATCCATCACCTTTTGATCGGCGGCGAGGATGTAATCATAAGCACTCTCGGCATCGTCGCAGTCGCGCAGGCCATCGAGAAAGTTCGGCAACTGAAACATTCGCCCGAGCCGCGCGACGATCTGCAAGTGAGCTCGCGAGTCACGACAAAGAACGAGGAAGAAGAGGTCCGTCAGTTCGCCGTGAGGGGCTCCGAATGGAATGCCGGAAAAGGTACGACCGAAGACGATCAGCGAATCCGAGTGCGCTT
Source organism: uncultured Planctomycetaceae bacterium (assembly GCA_964573505.1). Classification (GTDB taxonomy): domain Bacteria; phylum Planctomycetota; class Planctomycetia; order Planctomycetales; family Planctomycetaceae; genus AM-0621. The sequence goes on from CAZNMS010000228.1 coordinate 5,176, forward strand.
CCGGTAGAGGATTTCGCGGGTGCGGAATGGCAACTCCGCCTTCATACGCCGTCGCAAAGATCTCTTCGCGCTGTTGCACGGCCTTCAGCAAGTCACTCGGACTCCAAATGGAACTCGACCGCCCGGCGACTTCGATCAGCGACTCTAAGACCGCTCGCTTGTTGCGTGCTTCAAGCGGGACCTGCACGGTGTCAACTGTCATCAGCGCGCTGACCGGAAGCAGATGACAGAACTCTTCGGACTTCTGCGATCGTTCGACGCCGCGAAGTTCGAGGTTCGAGTACTCCTTCATCTCAAGCTCGAGCCAGCGAGTGACTTCGGTCTGATGAAAGACCCAATTGCTTCCGACCTTTCGCCCCGGCAGGCGACCTCGATTGGCGAGCTTCTCAATTTCGCGCCGGTCTCGGCCCAAATGTCGGGCGAGTTCATCAAGGCTAAAGACCTCGTGAGACATCGGACGCTCCTATGACTCGGCGGGGACGACGAATGGCAACGCGGACCACTCGTCGAAGTGCGGGGAAACTCAAAGCGGGGGTTAAGAGGGGCGGGGATTCTGGCAACGGCCCGGAATCGAGTCCACACAGCCCCACTGAATTCACGATGGATGAAGCCATCCGCATTCATGTGAGCGAAACGCGATCAGAACCGCGCGCTGCCGGGCGTTAGGCGGGCGCGGATTGCTTTGCGATCATCGAGGCCGCAGTCCTCAAAGCGCTCTCATTCAGCAACCGTGCAAGCAGCGACAAGAAAATCGGTTCGCTGCACAGCAAAGGCGCGGTGCTTGCTAACTCGCGAGCACGCGATTGATCGACGCAGGCCGCGTAGCGCCGACGTCAAACTTACTAATTGCTGGTTATGAGGCGCGAGGTAGACTCAATGTCGCTTCGCCCTTCGAGGCTCTCCTCTCTGAGCCTCAGTCTTCAATTCTCATCGAAGGAGTGTGTCATGTCTCAGCGTCAAAACTGGTCGCGGCATGTCGACGACATCATCCGCTCGCGACACTACACATGGATCGGCGAAGGACTGGGCGGCATGCCCCCGCAAGAAGCATTGCAGGAGATCCTCACCGACCTCATTCACATCTGCCATCGGACGGATATCTCGTTCGATGACCTTTTGGCCGACTGCCAATCGCGCTGTGAAGAAGAGGAAGAAGCAATCGGCGTCGCCGTCTGCTGAAGCATGAGTCGCAATCCCGAAAATGAGAGCAGTCCCGTGAACCCGATCGAGTTCACGGGGCTGCTTCGTTGATGGCCGCCTTGCTCCCATCTGCCTGCATCCGTCCGCATTCGACAACCTTTGCTGTCGCAATTTGCGATAGCAAAGAATCGACGTCCCGACTTCATCCGACTCACTTCGGCGGCGTCCGAAAGCCAATTCGCGCTTTCGTCTGCGAGGGAGTGGGACGCATCATCGACTTCAAGACCCCCGCTATGGCTTCGATCTGTTCGTCGTGAAGTTGAACGGTCCGCGCTAACTCAGTGAGTTGCGTGACGAGATCTCCGGGCGTCGCCAACAGCCGTCGCATCCGCACGAAAGTCCGCATGATCTCGACGTTGACGTGCACAGCGACCGGCGATCGCAACACTCCCGAGAGCACCCCAACTCCTTGTTCGGTAAATACCGTAGACTGCTTTGTCCGTCCGCCTCTGCCAACCTTTGATGTCACAATTTGTGACATCAAACCTTCGAAGTCAGCTTCCGAGTTTTGAACCGCGCCGTAGACCGGAATCCGATCGTCGTCGCCACTCGCTCAACCGGCCTCTCGGAACGAGATCGGAAGAACCGGCAGGCATTCCGGTCTCTCATCAGCTCACAGCGGCGAAGAAATCATCGATCGCACCGAGTCGCGAGTGACGCGTCCCCAGTCCGAGTTCGCCCGACATCAAGTCGCCTGCAAACAGTCCCGGATCGAGATCGCTGCGTCCGAGAATGTGACCTAATTCGTGAGCAATCACGGTCAGCAAGTCGAAGCGGTTCGCACTGGGCGTCGTCTTTTCGGTGTGCCATCCGAAGCCGGCGGCATCGTCGTCGATCACAATCGCTCGTGATCCCGCAAAGCCGAGAGCCCCCGACGCGTCGAGATTCGCAATCGTGATCGAGACGGTCTGCAAGCGAGCAAGTTCCGCTGCCGAGAGGCCAATCGCAGACCATGTATTAATTGCGACAGTCCGCGCGGCGTTGAGTTGCTGAGTCGTTAGCAGAGCAACGGGCACTCCTGCCGAAGGCGGCGCATCAGTCGCGTGCAGCAGAGGCGCAGCGAGCGGCAGTCCGACGCTCGACTCTGCGATGTCGAGCCCCGTCACGATCCACAATGGTGAGATGCCGCCGGCATTGCCGAACGACACATCCAGCAACCCGTCGCCGTTCGTGTCCTGCGCACCGAAGAACGTCAGCGACGAAAAGAAATTCGCCTGCGTCGTCACGGACTTTGAACCCGGCACTCCTTCGGCGTTCGCTTGCGTCGCTTGATCGTGAAACGGATGCCCGGTGAAGACCCGGACGTCGTATGCGACTCCCGGCTTAACCTCGATTTGGAAGATGCGACTGCCGAGAGTGAAGTGCCCCGAAACTCCGTCGCGATAAAGAGCAACGCTCGTCTTCGAGACCTTCGTCAGATCGCCCGCATCATCGGGCGTCGCGACGCTGAAGTCCGTCGAGTTCGGCGACGTCACGAAGCCGTAGCCGACATTCTCGGCGTCGAGCATCAGCCGATTCACGCCGATGAAGCCCGCTTCCGTCGGTGTCTCGATGAAGCCCATTTTGTGGTTGAAGTCGAAGCGCCGCACATCGTCGACAACGAAGCGGAGATAGCTGCCCGACTTGATGTCGCCTTGATGTGCTCCGTCGACGGACTCGATCTTCAAGCGCGGCGTGCCCGAGAGATGTTCGGCTCGAAGATCGAATGAGATCGCGCCCCCCGCACCGACAGCGACTTGCACGCCTTCAAGATGCTCATCGAGATCAGCAGTCAGAATCATGCCGAGCGTTGAGCTGACCGTGACGAGTTCGCCGGCTTGAATTGAGGACGTTGCATGAATGGTGCGCGTCTCTGCTCCATTCGCTTCAACGTTGCCGAGCGGCTGCGTGAAGGTGATCGGTGTCACCATCGTCGTTGAGCGGATCTCGACCCCATTCACGACCCAGTTCGGAAGCAAGCCACCATCACCGAATTCGAGCAGCAGTTGCCCATTCGAGACCGTCGTGCGGAACGACGTTTGAAAGTACTCAAACGGCAGAGTGTCTTCGTTCGTGACGACCATCACGCCATTCGCGCGGACCGACATATCGTCCGTCTGCTTGCCGTAGCCCATCGTCAATCGCACGTCGTAGACATCGTTCGGCAAGTCGACCGTAAACGCATTGGCCAATGCTCCGAAGTGGCCGTCGCGATGCAGCGCGGTGCGCGGATCGGGCTCGTTCGCGTAGTCATCAAAGCTACCGGCTGTCTTCAGCCATCCGAAGCCGCGCTGCTCGGAATAGAGATCCGTCGGCAGCACGCCGATGTAGCCGCTCGGGTTCGACGGTGAGACGACCGGCTCCATTGTCGGCGACGGGATCGACATTGATTCGCGATTGAGATGATTGAAGTCGAAGTTGCGAATCTGAGGCAGCACGTACTCGACCGCAGACACTCCCGTTGCGAGTCCGAGCACGTCTGCCAGTTCGATCGTTGCCGTTCCGCCGCCGAACGGACGCCGCACTTGAATCGACGCCGTGCCATTTTCGTCGGTCAGCACTTGAAGGCCGCTGACTTCCGAATCGGCATCCGCTGTCACGAGCGTGCCGAGATCGACCGACACCGTCACATAACTATTTGACGGAGCGTGAGAGAGCATGAACGTGTCGACGGTCACTCCGTCGGCAACGTAACGCGCGTCGCAAGAGTCGAGCCCCATCGTGAGGATCTCAGCCGGTCGCACGACGAGCGCATTCAGTCCGAGAAGTGCGGGGTTCGTCAACGAGTTCACAAACCGCAGATCAAGCGTTGTGTCCGGCACGAAGACAACGAAATCAACATTGGTCGAATGACCGGCAATCGCAGCAATGTGCTCGACGAGCACCTGACTGCTATCGCCGTTCTTGATCATGACATCTTGCATGTCGCTGTAGGGATTACCGAGCAGCGCGCTCACCGAGTAGTAGCCGGGCGTCGGCACGCTCACGGTGAAGATCGCTTGTCGTCCGAGCGAGTGGCCGTCTTGCACGAGTCGCGTTTGCGGCCCGAGATAGAAGCCGTCATTGCGCTCAAAACTGCTGACCGCTTCTTGCCATCCGTAACCGAGCCCTTGCAAAAACATCGTGCCCGCGCGGACTCCAATGTAGCCCGGCTCGGTCGGCGAATCCTGCACCGACGACGAAGTGTTTGTGTGATTGAAATCAAACTTCTGAGTGGCACCAGTGCCGACCGGGTTCAGCGGCAAGTGCTCAATGTCGAGGAAGCGGACCGGCTGATAAATGCCGTCCTTACCGACCATGTTGACGGTGTGCCCATTGACCGAGAGGTCATTGCCGAGCGGATCAAGCACGAGCGTGTCGCCGCCCTCTGAGCTGAGATCTTCAAAGCACGGATCGCCGCCATTGACCGTCACGGGAAACAAAAACGTCGGCTGCACCTGCACGGTGTCTGAGCCTTCGCCCGTATTGATCGTCAGCCCTTCAAGACTCTTATGCAGAACGATGCGCTCGCTCGAAACATTGCCGCGCGAGACTAGCTCGGTCTCCAATGTTGAAGGCGGATCAACCGTCGTGAAGAAGAGCGAGTCGTCGCTATCCGTGCCGTTGATCGTGACTTGATCGTTGCCGGTGTCTGAGTCCTGCACCGTGATCGTGCTGCCGAATGTCTGCGGCAAACTCGGATAAGTGATGACGTAGCGATCGCTCCGCCCTGCTCCGTCCATCAGCAGCCCGCCAATTCCGAGTGCTGAGACCGAGATCAAATCCGAGTCCGTATTGCCCTCAAACCGCGCTCCCGCGAACGAGTTAATGACGCCATCAACCGAGATATTCGCGCCGGCGCCGAAGTCGAAGTTGCCGTCATCGCCCTTCAGATAAACGCCGCCCGTCAACGACTCGATGACCGATCCACTCTCGACCGCGATGTCATCGCCGCTGCTGATCTCGACGCTGCCATTCACCGCTTGCACTGTCGCGCCGTCCTTCACCCGCACTTCAACATGCTCGTTGTTCTCAAGACTCTTCAGGTAGACGCTGCGACCGAGCACATCTCCATTCACGATGATCGAGCGCGGCGAAGTGATCTTCACCGCTCCGTTCGATGCGCCGATGCCGGGCGTATTCGGAATGAGTTCTTCAATCGTCAGCGCCGAGCTATTCGCGAGCGTTAAACCGTTAGCTCCGCCGCTTGCCGTCAGACGATTCAGCGTTGTCTCGATCTGATCGCCGATCGAGCCGATGCCGCCGCTCGCCAACAGGATCGCGCTGTTCGTGATGAGATTCACATCGTCGCTGTTGCTGTCCGCGATCGCGCCATTGCGTGCAATAATTGTGACACGACCGCCATCAGGCGCGTCAGTCGTCCCCGTGAGGAGACGCCCAATCTCAACATCTCCGCTGCCGCCGAGCAGAGTGTTTGCTTCGATGCGAATGGCAGACGTTGTGTCGTTCGTCGTCTTGATCGTCGTATTGATGAGCTGCCGAAATCCCTCTCCCCCCGAGCCATCTTGATTGGCGATGAATCGCAGAGTGTTCGCGCCCGCGTCGAGAGTGGTGCCAACCAAAATTTGATTCTGCGTTTCGACATCGACGCTGCCGGTCGAATCAACGCGCGAACCGAGGAAGCTCACCGAGTTCGTGCTCGTCACTGCGATCCCGGCATGTCGACCGTCAGTGATCGTGACGTCCTCTGCCGCAGTGACGTTGATGCCGAGCGTCGAACTGCCGTCAGTCAGCACGCTCTCAAGCAGCAAATCGCCGCTGAGCGATGCCTCAACTCCGATCGCAGCGCCCGTGATTGTGAGATTCCGCAGCGTCACATCGCCGGCGGCACCGATGATTGAAACTCCGACGCCGCTGCCGACCGGCGGCGCAATGGCAACAGACGGAGCGCTCGCAGTGCCTTGCAGAGTCAGTGGCTTCGAAACCGCGACGGCTTCGGCATACGTGCCCGGTCGAATCAGCACGGTGCCGAGCGGTGTAACAGCACTTACCCCCGAAGTGATGTCCGAGAACGCATCGACTCCAATGCTCGTCGCCGGCCCGCTGCCATCAGGATCAACGCCTGCAGCGAGCCCGCTCCATGCGGCATCGACATAGACCGCCGCTGCCAGCAGTTGCCGAGACTCAAGCTGCTCAACGCGCGAAACTCGCCCGCCCCGCCGACGCGCCGAGTTCAGTTTTCGAAGCCAACCTGTAGTAATCATGACAGCGCACAACGCCTGCGGCTGAACTGTCGAGGAAGCAAAACAACGTCTTCACAAAGCGAACCAGCGAAGTTCAAAGGACGCCTAAAACTCTTCGGACCAATACGAGCAAACTCCTATCAGTCCTCTTCGTCCCATCAGTCCTATCGCCCTATCCGCACCGCATTCGTGAAACTCGCCCGGCACTCCCGCAGCCATCAGCCAAAAACTAATCGCACGGCGTCTCCGGCCTCAGAGGGGATCGAGGCCGAAGACGCCGCCGAAACGTCGATCGCATCAAGGCCAATGCGGTTGTCGTTCCCTTCCGACAGCAGCGCGCACAGCGATTCGACATGAGCGATCAACCATGAGGCGAGTAGCGACACGTTGCCAAAACGAAACGTCCTCGCGAGGCCGCAGTTGCCTTAAGAGCCGTCAAGAAGAGCCGTAAGCAACAACTGCCAGCAGGGTCAGAAGCAGCACGTTGCCGTTGAAAGTCGCATGCGTGCTCTCAGCCCGTTGTGTCACGCAAGTCAGCCGGCGCAGCGATGTAGCATGGAGGCCGACGTCCGTGCGGCATCCGTCGGCGTCGCGAGAGAACGTCAGCGCCGACAGCGCCCGGTCATTGGAAGTCATCGTTGCTAGCCCTTAGTGAGCAGCTTGCCATTGACCCTCTTCAACAGAGCGGCCTAGAAGCCCGCCGAAGTAGCATGGACTTCCAGTCCGTGCCGCCTTTCCGAGCATTTGCGTCCGCATGCCGGTTGCCATTCACTCGTGCCAGAACCGAGCACTCGAATCGGCCACACAGCGATCGGCCATAGGCTGCGTCATGTCACCAACACTGAATTCAGCGAGTCGCGGAGCGACTCGCCTACGTAGCTCAGTCACTCACCGATTGAGCCTGACAACCCGAACATTTCAAAGGAGTGAAGCATGCCGGGGTCACGCGCGTCGTTCGTCTTGCTGGTCGTTGCGTTCGTGCTGTCGTTTTCATTACCCGTCATTGCTGAAGAACCGGCGGGACTGCTCAGCTTGAACGGCAGAGGCGAGTCGGGCCTTTCCGGAAGCCCATTCGATTCGGGCTCACTGTTCCCATCAATCGAGCAATCACCGCACGCAGGTCTGCTCGGCAAGCGATACATCAGCGCGGCCTACGTGTATGGCAACACCGAGAACCTCCTCGGGAATGGTTTCTTAGAACACGCGCACGGCTTTGATCTCGCATTAAATGTGCCGCTCTTAGCCGGAGACGGAACGAAGCCTTTCGCCATTGATGCCTTCGCCAGTTACATGCACTTATTCCTGAACGACTCCGGCAACTTCATGGGGACGTCGGTCGAATTGGACGCGGGACTGTCCGACCTCGGAGTTGGCCTCACCCTTTACACCGAAGCAATTCCGCGCTTTCGCCCCTTCGTGCAAGTTGGTTGGGAGCGCATCGCCTCGAACGTTTCGGTCGAGGCAAACGGCCTCAGCTTCAAAGAGGACGACGACGAGAACCAGTTCCTCATCAATCTCGGTGCTGAAGTGGATCTGACTCAGAACCTCTCATTCCGCACCTTGCTCGACCTCGACACCGAAGAGTTCGACAGTTCGTTGTTTCGCGGCGAGTTCATCATCTCGCCGGAATCAAAGTGGTTCGCTCGTCTCGGCGGATTCATCGATCTCGAAGGCGACTTCTACGGAGCAGTCCTCGGCGCCGGTCTGAAGTTCTAAGCAACAAGTCGCGTGATCAACGTGACGGGGTCGGTTGTTCGAACAACCGACCCCGCTTCATTTCCGGCCGCCATGAAGCACACGAAGTGTGCCCGAGATAGGGGTAGGGAGAACTGATTGAGTTCAGTCCCCCCTCCCTCCGAACCG
>CAZNMS010000229.1:0-13380 GCA_964573505.1 uncultured Planctomycetaceae bacterium
CGTACAAAAGATTGTTGCGAATGACGCTGTCCTGCACGCCGTCGAGATTGAGTGCCGCTCCGCCGCCTTTGCCATTCTCGAAGATCACGTTGCCTTCGATGAGGTTGTTCGAGTGGATGCCGTCACCCGGCAAGTAGCGATCGGCGTTGAACTGAATGCCGCTCGCCCGATTCCCGAACGAGACGTTGTTGCGAATGATCGCTCCGTCCGCCGAGTTGCTGATGTAGATGCCGTGCTCGCGTTCGGAACCGGTCGTGATGTTGTTCTCGACAACGATGTTCTCGGACCAACCGGTGAGGATGCCCCAATAGCCATTGCTCTCGGACTTGTTCCCGCGAAGGATGACGCCGTCGTTATTGACCGATCGCAAACCGGCTCGCGGCATGTCGTGCACGTAAAAACCTTCGACGGTCACGAAGTCCGCGCCTTCGAGATTGATGCCGTCTTGCTGACCGGGGAACGCTTCATCGATCTCGACGCCGGGCATTGCATGAAACGTGATCCGCGCATCGGGCTTGCCGTCAGTCGTCAAATTAAAACCCCAATACTTGCCGGGCTGCACGATGACGTAGTCGCCGGGACCGACGTTGTCCGCCGCGTGTTGCAGCGACTTCCATGGAGCAGCCTGCGAGCCATCACCCGTCACATCACTGCCGTCATTGCTGACGAACTTCGTCGCATAGTGCAGCGTGAGCGGAGTGTCTTCATCGTCGATCGTCATGCTGGCAGATGACTGATGCCCGAGTCGCACCGGATAGCTGCCGTTGGTCGTGACATTGCTGAGCGTGAAGAGGAAGTGCTCATCACCTTCCGCCGCGTTATCGGCCAGCAGTTGAACCGGCACGATCTTCTCCGTCTCTCCCGGAGCGAACGTCAGCGAACCTGCGACCGACGTGAAGTCGACTCCCGCAACAGCACTGCCGCCGAGCGTCGCGTAGTTGACGGTGATTGTGTCCGTCGTCGATCCGTGTCGCACGACCTTCACGTTGATCGTGTTGGCTTCGTAGTCGTGATAGCCGCGCGATTCGATCTCGATCGCAGGTGCTCCAAAGGCTGCCGGAGGAGTTGCGCGAGTCGCCCCGGCGTTGAATTCATCAGCGCCCAGATCTGGGATCGGCGGATCAATCTCGCTCGGCGGATCTGCCGTCACGGCGTCTCGCAGATTGCCATCGAAGTCATTCGTCAGACCGGCCAATGCGATCGCTTTGCCAATCGCCGGACTTCCCGCCGTCAGATGCCAATCACTCGCCAACTGCGGATCTGCGATCAGGCTGTGTTGGTCATAGCCATAATTGTTCTTCCACTGCGAAAAGGTCTGCTCGGGAGTGCCATCGCCCGTGAGATTGCGATCGATAAACAGCACGCCGCGAGTGCTCGTGCCGTAATACATGTTGTAGTCGAGCGTCAGACCGCCGCTGATCGAGCCTTCGCGGATATCAACCATTCGCGTCAGGTTCTCGGGGTTTGTGACGATGATGTTATTGAGCACGCTCGGATTGACCGACGCGATGTGCTTATACGACGGAGCGGTATTTGATACCCACATCTCATAACCGCCGAACTGAATCGGGGCCTGAGCATCATCTGCCGCATTCACGATCGTGTTGTTATAAACCTGAGCGTTGAGCGCTCCGTAGATGCCCACTCCCGCCTGCCCGGCATCAACGATGATGTTATTGCGAACGACGGTATCAATCGACGCAAAGTGTCCGGGATTCGTATCCGGTTCGATCCACTCCAGCTCGGTATAAAACCCGTTGACGATGCCCGCTCCGCCGGTGTCTTTCACGAGATTACGTTCAATCAACGAATCCTCGGTCCCGCCCGAAGTCAGGATGCCAATGCCCGGCACGTCATGCACGTAGGTGTTACGCACGAGCATGCGATCGCCGTTGTTGTTGTCGATGCCATCGGCTGACTGAGTGGTCCGGCGACCGGAGTTGTAGATCTCGCTATTGATAATCGAGATGTCGTTCGCGCCCGGAGTAATCTTGATCGCATCAACGCCAGTGTCATGCACCTTGACGCCATCGAGCGTAATTCCGCTGGCCCCCATATGCGTAGAACCGTCCGAGAAATCGGAATCCCACCAATCCCAAAACATGACGCCGTAGTAATACCCGCCCGTGATCTCGACGTTCTGCAACAACCCGCCTTCAACATCGAAGCTATACCGAATGACCGAGTTCGCATGCCCGTCGGTTTGCTGAGTCAGCGGCGACTCGATGACGGCCCACTCACCGGGCATCGAGCGAATGGTGAGCTGATCAACGTCGATATTGATCCCGCCCTCATAAACGCCATTTCGCAGAGTGATGACATCCCCCGGCTGAGCCGCATCAAGCGCCCGCCGAATCGTCTGAAACGGCTGCTCAACCGAGCCCGCATTCCAGTCATCGCCATGATTAGCAACGACCCACTCCTGCCCACTCCCGAGCGCCACATCCGTCGCCCCGCCCGCAACCCCCGTCGCCGAGAGCACGCGCCGTTCTTCAAAGACTTCTGCCTTTATGGTCGCCTTTCGCTCCGCGAAAGAGCGTCTTCTGCCCCGCGGAGCCCCCGTCATTGTGCGAGCCTGCGTCCGAACCCAATCCGCCACCTTCATCGTCAACCGCATGATGTTTCTCCCCGTTTCGGCCCACACAAAGCAGCTCGAATTGGCCGCCGTCAGATGCCTAGTCGCGGGAGAGCGGCGGTTGTGACTGAGAAATCCCCAAAACAGCGACGATGTGCAGAAAACACTCAAATATTGAGTTGATAGATTCCGGCTCATGAAATAGAAGGCGAGCCACACCCGATTTCTTTGTCCCGATGGCGAAATCGTTGGAGACGAGTGCCATCGACTGTCAGTTCTCATTCCGCCATGAGTTCATCCAATGGATTGGCTGGCGGCGGAAGAGTCGAATTTGCCCTCGCCCTGGCAGTAGTTCACGTTGATCTCAATGCATCGTGCAGATCTTTGATTCGTGGACTCGGATCGTCGGGTTGCCCCGCAATGGATCGAATTCGTTTTCATTGTCGTGACGGCACCGTCTTGTTTGGGACGCAAGTCAAACATGGTTTGAATGCCGCTTCGATGGGTCTCTTGATCTTTGGTCAAGGTTGAACGGCAAGTTCTGAGGAAGTTCTTTCCTTGTAGGATGCAATACGGGGCAGGAACGCATCGTTCTGGAGGCACATGATGAATGTGACCCAAGCGTTGCGTTCGTGCCGTCGACTCCCTGTCTTTAGGGAGAGGCGGCATGAACGATTCGCATGGAGGTAGTTTTCGGCCTGATCCAAGTGATGAGGCGTATGACCTTGAAATCATTGGTTGGGAGGACGAACAGCAGAATGTCCGAGCCCGAGCCGTCAAGGCGATCGGAGCGTTCCTGCATCACCCGAGCGACTATCGCGTCATCATCGTATTGACGTTGGCAGCCTGCGTATCGGTGGTGTGGGGCATTCGAGACAGCCCCGGCTACGCTCTAACGATCTGCCTTTCCCTGCTCCTCTTCTCTACGGGAGGACTGTGGTATGGCCACAACAAAAGAAGTGAAGCGGAGCGTCCGCGTGAACCTCGAGATGAGCTCGAAGTGCCGCGAGACGCTGGAACAATTAAGCGAGTTGACGGACCAGAGTTACTCGGAGGTCCTACGGCGAGCGTTGGCAGTCTACGACCTGCTCATCCACGAGAAGGAAGCGGGAGCCAAGCTCATCCTGAAGACCAAAGAAGCTGACCGCGAAGTCATCCTCGTCTAACCCAAGAAGGCGGCATTCATCCCGAATGCCGCCTTTTTTCGTTCGCGGCTTACGCGAACAGCAGCGGCTACTTGAGCATGCGAGTCACGTTGACTGAGTCGCGACTGCCCAAGGCTATAAGGACGCAACTCCTTTGGAGTTGAAAAGCAGCACGGACTGGAAGTCCATGCTACGACGACCCGAACCTATGCTGGCCGAGGTATGAGGCGCTGTTTGGCGGCTTTCCAGAGGTCGGGGGCGACGAGGGCGATGAGCACGAAGACGGCGGTCACCAGCTTGAGGTCGTTCGGGTTGAGGCCCCATCTCAGGGCGATGGCGACGAGCAGGCGAAAGAGCACCGAGCCCATCACTGCTCCGCAAATCAAGAACGGAACGACGCGAGAGCCGACGAGCGTTTCTCCGATGATCACACTCGCGAATCCGAGCACGACCATTCCAATTCCCATCTGCACGTCGGCGAAGCCTTGATACTGCACCAGCAACGCACCGGCTCCGGCAGTGAGTCCATTGGCGATCGCTAGACCCAGTGTCGTCATCCAATCGACGTCGACTCCGAGTGCTCGAATCATGTCGGGATTGTCGCCGGTCGCGCGCATCGCCAATCCGAGGTTCGTGCGGAAGAAGGCAACCATTCCCCCTCCGACCGCCGCGATGAGAAGCAAGACAAGCCCGATCACGCAGACGTCTTGCATCGGGACATCCCACATCGCGAGGCGCCATTTGGTGCTCTCCGACACCATCTGCTGAGCGACCGAGAGAATCGTGCGAGCCTCCATCAAGGGCACGTTGCTCTTGCCCATGACTCGGAGGTTGATCGAGTACAGAGCGGTCATCACCAAGATGCCTGCGAGCAGTCCGTTAATGCGGCACTTCGTCGCGAGAGCGCCCGTCGTCGCTCCGGCCAATGCACCGGCCAGTACCGCCATCAATGTCGCAAGCCACGGATTCCATCCGCTGACCAACAAGGCCGCTGCGACAGAACCTCCAAGCGTCAACGAGCCATCCGCCGTCAAATCACGAAAGGCCAAGATGCGAAAACTGATCAACACTCCGAAAGCCAACAGCGACAGAATCAGCCCCATCGTCAGCGAGCCAATTAGCAATGTCATTGAGCAACCTCATTCATGGTGAAAGCCGGACTTCAATAGGACGTATGGGACGAAGAGGACGAAGTGGTTAGGCGTGCTTCATATCGGTCCCATTCGTCCTATTGGTCCTATCTTCGCAGTACGACGATCGGTCATCGCCGTGATGGGTCTTCGGCCGGCTCATCCCTGCCTCCGCGTTACCGACGTCAGCGGCGCGACCCAGCAGGCTCCTCGCAGAAACTCGCTGTCGCCCGTCCCGGAGAATTCGCGCTGATCGTGCACGAGATGTAATAGTCCTTGCAGTTGCTCGGCATCGAAGAGCCCGTTGACGGTTTCGGTCAGATCGAGTTGCCGCTTCTTGAAGGGACGAAACGGGAATGCCGCTGCGTGAAAATGGCCGAGTACGTTGCCGGTCTTGCTCAGCGGTCGCACAAACGGTTCGAGCTTCGAAGACTCACCGCCCTGCCCTGCTTTGACGGCGATGCCCGTCACGACTGCTAAGGAACGCGGGAACGATCGCTCGGGAGTGAAGAACAGCCAGTCTCGAACTTCCGGATGATCAAAGCGGGACTCAGCGGCGCGCGTGCCCTGCACCGGCGACTTTCGTAATGCCGCTCCGACGAGTCCCGCTGTTTCGGCGACGATCACAATCGCTGCGGCCTCTGAGTTCGTGACGTTCAACGCTTGCTCGACGAGCGCATGCAGTTCAATGCGACTCGTCGGTTCGCGGCCATCGAAGCGCAACAGTCGCTCGTACTGCCCGGTCCAACTGACGCCGTAAAGCATCGAGGCATGCGGCACGAACTCACCGCGCGCTGTTTGATAGTCCGGCAACCCGGTGCCGCTCACCGCGAGCTGCGCGACGTTGCCATTCACTGCGAGAAGTTCGCCGAAGCGCGACGAGCACTCAGCAAACTGACTGCCGAAGGCGCCCAGTCCAATGGCACTCGTCTGCTTCGCAAATGCGATCTCGCAGACATCGTTCGCGGCATAGGTGCCGGATGCGAATCGCGCCGGGTCTCCGAAGACTTCGCATTGCATCGTCACATTCGGAGTCGGGTCGTAGATCACGAACTCGATGTCGTCCGACAGCGCCAGTTTGCCGGGCAAGCTGATCGTGCTGCGTCCGCCGCCGCGCGAGGCACGCGTGTCTTCAAGATCGACCAGCAACATCTTGCCGAGACCGGTTAGCCGAATGACTTGCTCGACCGGACCGCTTGCCCCGCCCACTCCGAAGAAGCCGCGAATGGCTTTGAACTGTCCATGAGCCCGCGTCAGCACGCCGAGCCCGGCAGACGACGCATAGACGACTTGCGACAGATCAACGAGCAGCGCGTGATAGCCCTGCCGCAGCGCATCGTCGATCGCTTGATCGAGCGTCGCCGACCACTCGTTATCGAGCCGCCCTTGCACATGCAGTTCGAGCAAGTCGTCATGTTGTTCGGGGGTAATTTGCATGACAGCGATAAGTTTCCTGTGAGAACTTCAAGAACGATCGTGATGGCCGCCATAGAACGGATCCCGTCCTCGCAGACTCTGCCGAGTAAGCCGACGATCGGCCGCTAAGTCTGAGGCATCCAATGGGACGATAGAGGCCGAGGCGACGAATATTTCGGGTAGGGGAGCCGGTTGAAACCGTCCAACAAGCTCGACGGCACTCCCCCTCAACGCCTCGAATCCGGGCTCCTCATTTTTCGAAATGGCCAAAACGTAAAATAAGGAGCCCGCCGACAGCTCTTTATTATCACTTCAGATAACAAGGAGCCCGTTCGGGGCGTCTTTGTGCCGCCTGCTCTACGAAGGCGTCACAACCATTCTGAGGCGGGTCGACGACTCGTAGCATAGGGTTCCGAGCTGCGGCAGGAGCGACTGCCCGTAAGATGGCCGCCCTCGGCCGTCCTCTGCGATGCAGGACGCAGCTTGATTCAGGCGCGGCGGAACGGCTCGATCGTTCAACGCGGAGGTCGCTCATACGAAGAGCAAGAGGAAGACGACGGCCGGGGGCGGCCATCCTACAACTCGCTGCGAAGCGCGAGACGCAATGATGCAGTCGCTGATCCTTACCCGTTCCGAGTCGTCACCTTTCCGAGTCAGTCTCAATCGACCGCAGAGTGAGCTTTGAGCCATGGCACATAACGATGACGGCAATGAAGCAGTCGCGATGTTGGCCACAGTGGTCGTGCTCGTATTGGGTGCGGCGTTTTGTTCGCTGATCGTGCTGCTCGTCGCTGAAAACGCAGGGCAAGCCTTAGTGATCTCGTCGTGCGTCATTGCCGGAGCATTGTGTTTGATCGCGCTGCTGCGTGGCGGCGATGACTCCGAAGCACGCCGTCGAGGACAAACATGGCTACGCGTCTTTCGAAAGAAGAAGTCGAAGACGGTCTATCGAGCTCGACGCGTGAAGCCGAACGAAACGCCGCAAGAAGAGTGGGGGCAGAACCGTCCTCCGTCTCTCGAAAGCATTCGCGAGATCAAGCAGTCCACTGACGGCATCAAGAACTGGGCGCCGAAGACGGCAGACGGCCAGTCCGATCAAGCAGCCGACGCCGGTCGAACGGGATAGCAACGCTCATTGCGACGCCGCATCTCACGCAGGCAATTCGGCACGAAGCGCGACCGTCAACATTCACGAGTGCCGTCGATCTGTCACATAGATTACATGCAGAGATGCAACCGTCGCGAGAATGGCTAACGATCCGAGACGCTTTGTGCCTTCGTGCCTTGGTGTGAGAACTCATTCTCGCACCCACTTCTCAACAGGAGCGGATGAGTCCCATTTCGTGACACCGAACTCACGCCCCCAGATTCATGTGCTCTCGATTCTTCCTTCGTATTACTTGCGCGCCGTGCGCACGTCTTTGTAGCCGAAGTCGTGAGACTTCGGACGCAGTCACTGCGGCCCCGAAATCTGACGATTTCGGCTACGGGCGATTGCGGTCGTACCGCGTTAGGACTTCCCACTATGCGAGTTGCTGCTGTTTGGAGTTGCTGCGTCTTCACATTGCTGACTGCTGCGGCTTCGTTCGCGGATGAGCCGACGGTCGTCTTTCGCGGCGCGACGATTCATTCGGCGAATGGACCCGTCATCGAGAATGGAGCACTCGTCATTCGCGGCGGAAAGATTGTCAGTGTCGGCAAGGCCGGTGACGTTGCGATTCCCGATGGCGCAGTGGTGAGAGATCTCACCGGCAAGGTGCTCATTCCGGGACTCGTTGATAGCCATTCGCATCTCGGCGTCTATTCGCGACCGAGCATTCCGTCGAACAGCGACGGCAATGAGATGACCGGTGCGGTGCAAGGTGCCGTGCGCGCGATTGACTCGCTCAATCCGCTCGACCCCGGCATCAAGATGGCTCAAGCGGGCGGAGTCACGACAGCCAATGTCATGCCCGGCAGCGGCAACGTCATCGGCGGTCAGACGATCTATGTGAAGCTGCGCGGCAACTCAGTCGAAGAGATGCAGATTCAAGCCGACGGAGTGCTCGGCGGTTTGAAGATGGCCAATGGCGAGAATCCGAAGAAGGCTTACGGCGGCAAGAATCAAGCTCCGATGACCCGCATGAAAGTCGCGGCTCTGCAACGCACCGAGTTCATGAAAGCGCGCGAGTACATGCGCAAGTGGCAGCGTTATCGCGAGAAGGCTGCGACCGACAACACCGCCACTCCGCCCGATACCGACCTCGCGCTGCAACCGCTCGTTGAAGTGCTTGAAGGCAAGCGGACCGTGCATTTCCACTCGCACCGCGCCGACGACATCCTCACCGTGCTGCGACACAAACATGAGTTCGGCTTTGATCTCGTCCTGCAGCACGGGACCGAGAGCTACAAGATCTTGCCGCAGATCGCTGCCGCAAAGATTCCCGTTTCGATGACGATCGTTGATAGCCCCGGCGGTAAGTCAGAAGTGATGGACTTCATCGAAGCTTGCGGAGCAGAACTGACTGCTGCCGGTGTCCCCATTCACGTCAACACCGACGATCCCGTGACCGAAAGCCGTTTCCTCTTGAGGACTGCGGCAACTCCGGTGCGAGGCGGCCTCGATGTCGCGACGGCCCTGAAGTCAGTGACGCTCTATCCCGCTCAAGCACTGCGACTCGCGCACCGCGTCGGTTCGCTCGAAGCCGGTAAGGATGCCGACTTCGCAGTCCTCAGCGGCGAGCCTTTCAGCATCTACTCGCGCGTGCTCGAAACATGGATCGACGGCAAGCAAGTCTTCGCACTCAATGACGAGAAGCAGCGTCTCTATCAGACAGGCGGCTTCGCGTTGTCCGATTCAAAGCAAGTTCCGCAGCAAGCGCAACTCGTCGCCGCACGTCCGACAGTGAGTGCCCCCGCGCTCCCGAAAGGCTCGAAGGCGGCGACTCCGACCGACAAGAGTTTTGTGGTCTTCGCGAAGCGCGTGCATACGGTGTCAAGTGGCACCATCGAAAACGGAGCCGTGCATGTCCGCGACGGGAAGATCGTGTTTGTCGGAGCCGCGCTCGATGCGCGGACTCCGTACAACATCCCGATGCTGAGCGCTGCCGAAGTAACGCCCGGTTTGATCGACGCGCATTCGGTCGTGCCCCTCAACGGAGCGTTGAATGTGTCTGCCGATCAAGACGCGGACGAGAAGACCGATCCCAATCAGGCCGAAGTCCGAGCGCTCGATGCGTTCAATCCGTCCGAGCCGTTGTTGCAGTTCTTGCTCGAACAAGGAGTGACCGTCATTCACGCAACTCCCGGTCATGCGAATGTGATTGCCGGTCAGACTGGAGTTTTTCGCACACACGGTTCGTCGGTTGATGCGATGACGATTCGCTTTCCTCAAGCATTGCTCTTCAACCTCGGTGCGTCGCCGAAGGACTCCTACAAAGACAAAGCCCCCGCAACGCGAATGGGCACGGCAGCACTGCTCCGCAACGCGCTGCAGTCCGCTGCGAACTACCGCCGCAAGCAAGACGCTGCTGCGAAGAAGACCGGCAAAGACGCCGATGCCGACGCACCGGCCCGCGACCTCAAGCTCGAATCACTCAGTCTCGTCTTAAGTCAGAAGATCCCGGCGATCTTCGCCGCGCATCAGGTCGAGGACTTGCAGACGGCCTTGCGCCTCTCGCGCGAGTATGACTTGAAGCCGATCCTCGCGCTCGCCACTGAGGGCTATCTGATGCGTGAGCAACTCAAAGCGGCGAACGTGCCGATCATCGCGCATCCGCCAATGCAACGAGTCGGCGGTTGGGACACCTACAACTCGTTCGTCGGGAACGCGGCCGCGCTGTCCGACTCGGGCTTAACCGTCGCGCTGTGCAGCGCGTATGAGGGCTACGTTCCGAAGACGCGCGTTGTGCGTTGGGAAGCCGGAATGGGAATGGTCTACGGACTCGGCTTCGACCGCGCGTTGAAGACGATCACGCTCGACGCCGCGAAGATCCTCAACATCGAAAAGGACTACGGCTCGCTCGACGTCGGCAAGACCGCCGATCTCGTGCTCTACGACGGAGACCCGTTCGAGCACGCAACTCACGTGACGCACGTCATTCACGGCGGCGACATCGTTCACACTCGCGAAGCAGCAAAGGCTCGCTCAATGGCCCTCGACCGCATGCAGTTGCAATGCAACGAATCCGGCTGCTGTGCGGGGTTCTGAGTGAGCGCTGCCATTCGCAGCGAGAAAACACTGAGAGTCACCTTTCGCTCCGAGGCTCTGATTTAAACGCCCCCGACCTTGCGTCGGGGGTTCAACGGCTTTTGCGCTACTTCGAATACAGAGAACATCGAGTAGCGCAGAAGGCTTTAAACCACTGGGACAAGAACGAGTGGCGATTTCATCACAACCTCTCCTCGTCACGATTCCCGACGCGGAGCCTCGCGCCACATTGGTTGCGGATTCGCCGCGTCTTGCCGATCGAAGGTCGTGCTTGCATCGAACGACACATCAGCGGTTGCTCGTTTGAGATGCGGGCGCAACACTGGCCGAGTGCGTTCTCAAGACGATGAATTCGGGGCTTAGGCACCTTCGCCAGACGGCGCAGAATCAGAGATTTCGACCGGCGTTACTAACGCGCCGCCGAGTGGGGCTACCCGGAACTCAAGGCTTGAAGCTGCGCTCGTTTCGTCCGCCGCTCATTTCAACTCGGCGTTGAATGAGTCGAGTCATCTCGAAACTTGCGTGTTTGCCAATCTCAAAACAAATGGAGTCATGATGCAGGCAGATGGACTTTCTCGGCGCGAGTTGTTGCAACAAATGGGACTTGCCGTTGCGGCGGCGACTCTGAGTTCTTCGGACCAGTTTGCAGAGGCCGCGCCGCGAGTTGCGGCGAGTGCTCTTCCTAAGGACGGGCGGCTCGGTGCGTTGAAGGATCTCAATGGCTACTTCCCCTTCACGGCGCCGAAGTCCAAAGAAGAATGGGCCGCGAGGCAGGAGTATGTGACGCGGCAGATTCTCGTTGCCTGCGGTTTGTGGCCGATGCCTTCTCGACCGGAAGTCGCTGCCACTGTGCATGGCCGAGTTGAGCGCGACGATTACACCGTCGATCGAGTGTTCTTCGAAAGCAGTCCGGGGCTGCGCGTGACTGGCAGCTATTACCGACCGAAGGGCAAGACCGGTGCGCTGCCGACGATCGCTTGTCCTCACGGGCATTGGGCCAACGGACGCTTTCACGATCACGGAGCCGAGACCATTAAGAAGGAGATGGCGAGCGGCGGCGAGAAGTTTGAAGTCGGCGGTCGGCACCCGTTGCAGGCCCGCTGCGTGCAGCTTGCTCGAATGGGTTGCAACGTCTTCTTGTACGACATGCAGGGCAATGCGGACGCCGGTTCGTTCCCTGCGAGTTTGATTCATGGCTTCGCGAAGCAACGTCCGCATCTGAGTTCGCCGGATCAATGGGGGCTCTTTAGTGCTCAGTCTGAATTGAGGCTGATCAGCGCGCTCGGCATTCAAACATGGAACTCGATCCGCGTGCTGGATTGGCTCTTCACTCTGCCCGAGGTCGACAAGACTCGCATTGGAGTGACCGGAGCAAGCGGCGGCGGCACTCAGACCTTCATGCTGACTGCGGTTGACGAGCGCGTCACTGCGGCGTTCCCGGCTGTAATGGTTTCTACATCCATGCAAGGCGGCTGCACGTGCGAGAACGCGACCTACCTCCGCGTGAATACCGGCAACATCGAGTTTGCGGCACTCGCTGCTCCGCGACCGATCGCAATGACCGGCGCGGACGACTGGACGGTCGAGATCGAGACGAAGGGACTGCCACAGTTGAAGGAGCACTATGCGCTGCTCGGTGCTTCCGACAACGTCGCGGCGAAGTACATGAAGTTTCCTCACAACTACAACTCGCCGAGTCGGCACATGATGTATGAGTTCTTCAACCGCACGTTGAAGCTCGATCAAAAGGCGATTGAGGAGCGCGACTATCTCCCGCTCACGAAGGAAGAGGCGACGGTCTACTCGGGCGAGCACAAAGCTCCGCAACTCGATGAAGCGTTCGAGGTGAAGGCTCTGCAGGCACTCGATGCGGACTCGAAGGCTCAGATGGCGAAGATCGCGCCGACGAATGCGGAGTCGCTCAAAGAGTTCCGCCGCGTTGTGGGCGGTGCGTTCGACATCATGATCGGTCGCAGCTTGGCGCAAGTCGGCGAGACGAAGTGGGACAAGCGCGACGAGACCGAGCGAGACGGCTTCAGCGAGTACGTCGGGTATGTCCGCAACGAAGGTCGCAATGAAGAACTCCCGACGGTCTTCCTGTATCCGAAGAAGTGGAACAGCGAAGTCGTGCTGTGGGTCGGCGGCGATCAAGGCAAAGCGGACTTGTTTGATCAAGACAACAAACCCGTGCCGGCAGTGGCGAAGTTGCTCGCGCAGGGCTTCGCAGTGGCGAGTGCCGACTTGCTCTATCAGGGCGAGTTTTTGGAGGACGGCAAGCCACTCACGAAGTACCGCACGGTCAAGAACCCGCGCGAGTTCGCAGGCTACACACTGGGCTACAACCATCCGCTGTTTTCGCAGCGAGTGCATGACGTCATGACGCTCATCTCGTTCATGCAGCACTACAAGCAGAAGCCCGCGAAGATTCATCTGGCCGGGCTCGGATGGTCGGGAGTCATCGCTGCGGCGGCATGTGCTCAAACCAATGGAGCAGTCGCATCGCTTGCGGTCAGCACGCGCGGAGTTCGCTTCGGCAGCATCACTGAGATTCTCGACGTCAACCTTTTGCCGGGAGCGGTGAAGTACGGCGACGTGCCGGCAGTGCTCGCGCTGTGTGCTCCGACGAAGTTGTGGGTTTCCGGCGAAGGCGGGCAAGTCCCGGCACTCGCGGCAGCGGCTTACAAAGCGGCGAATGCTTCGGCAACGACGGCGAATGAAGCGCCCGCCGACGAAGCAATGGCGATCGCGAATTGGCTGTCGTCGAAGTAAGCCGAGCGGCCAATGAGGCATCCCGGAGTCGGTTCTCGCTTCAATGAAAGCTCGTGCTTTCTTGGAGCGAGAGTCGGCGGAGCTCGGTATGTCGTTTTAACTCGACAGCGCACCTTCGCGTTTCCGTAGCCGAAATCGTCAGATTTCGGACTCTCG
>CAZNMS010000230.1:0-13292 GCA_964573505.1 uncultured Planctomycetaceae bacterium
GTTTTGGCTATTTCGTAACGGATTCCGCTTCCTGACGGGCGCGGCTCTGCAACCTAACCGTGAAACATGCCAGAAAAGACATCGCCGGACTCGCCTTTTCGCCATCAATTGCTGCGGTGCAGAGTCACTCTGCCTTCAATGAGCCGCATCGAAGTAAGGCAGCAAAGTCACTTTGTTTGTGCTGCCTCGCACCGGTAGCGCGATCTGCGAATCGGCGATCGTGACAGAGGCCGTTCTCGTGCCCGTGCTGACGGATGAGGCGCTTGAGACATCTCGACGGCGAGTGTTGCTTTTCGGCAACAAGACCGCAGATCGAGCCTGCCTCAACTCATCAATGAAGACACACTCAACCGTTGGATTCCTCAACACGCGCGTTGCGTGTTTGAACTACGGGGTTGAAGCATGTGGCACGAATTCCTCTCTACCGAAGCCTTCTGGTTCTGGACGCTCATTGTCGCCCAGTCCGTGCTCGTCATGTGGTTCGTGCGCAATGACAGCGTCGTCGGTGCTGTGCTCAGCATGGTCTCGATGATCGCAGGATTGGCCTTCTTCCCCAGTCAGTGGGAATCAATCGGTCTCGGCGAGTTGCATGCGCAGGGCTTTTGGCTGTTCGTGAGGACGCACATCGGAGCGATCCTTGCGGGTATTGGTTCTTACATCCTCATTGGGATCGCATGGGGCGCGTTTCGTTGGTGGGGCTACGTCAGAGACTTGCGCGAGCAATACGACGCGCGGAAGTCCGAGTGGCTGATGCCGAGCAACTTGCTCAACACCGCTCAGTTTCTACGGGCTCAGTCAGCGTGTCTTGATGATGAGTCATTGAGGCAGCGTTACGCGTATTGGGCAACCGCCTGCGCGGAAGCAGCCGCTCGCGGCGGTCATGTGTTGTCGTCCGATCTCAAACCCGTTTGGAAGGAGTTCGTCGCTCATGGTTACCGGTTCTAAGCCCACTTCGACTCGGGCCGACGTCGAAGCGGTCCTGAAGCCGGACCCGCGACGTTTCGCTCCGAGAATCCTCAGTTGGATCCTCTGCTGGCCCTGGGACATGTTGTGCTCGCTCATCGCCAACAACCCATTGCAGTTGATGGTGATCTTTGTCGCCAAAGAGGTCCGAGCAGGTCTTGATGAGATCACTCAGGGTGAGTTCAAAGACATCGAGCAGGATCTGATCTTCGACGAACCCTCGGTAAAGCCGGCGCCCGAACCGATCATGCCTGCGGTCGTGAATGAGCGAATGACTCCGCCGGTCGCGATCGAGCCAATCGTCGCGAAGACGCCTGTTGCTCAACCTGCTCCGACGGTTGCAGCAACAGCCCCCGTCCTTCAGCCGGCAATGAGCAGCGCTGCTTTGCTGGCCGCGTATCCCGACGATCCATGGTATGCCTCGCGCTTGCCGGCCGGTCACGACGACGTCGCCCCGCGCGAGACTCCCGTGTGGACGCCGCCGCAGATCCGCATGCTGGGTCAAGCGTCCGTGAATTGATCGCTGCCATTGCGACCGAACGGCCGAGGCCCCCTGCCCCGTTCGTAGTTGCCGATGAGCAACCGCTTGGTGCGGCATCGGCTTTGCTCCTCTCGCTGAGCGTGCGGAATCAGCATCAATTCACGACTTCGTGAGATGCATTGCCGCCTGCGAAAGGACGGTGCGTCATGTCTCGGCTTGCACATTGGGTCTTATGGATTGCACTCGTGTTCGTGCTCGCTCGGGCAGCAGCGGGCGAAGACAAGCTCAATGAGTTGCTGCGAAACACTCCCGAAGGCGGTAATGCGATCGCCATTGTTCGAGTGTCAGAATTGCTACACTCGCCGCGTGCCGTCAAAGATGGATGGGCGGAAAAGCCCGCGACCGAGTTTCTCGCCGGTGCTGCCGCGATCCCCAATTGGGTCGAGACGCTCGTCGTCTCCTCATTGGTTCGGCCCGAAGTGCCGGAAGAAGTTTGGTCGGTCGGACTCGTTGCACTGCCGAAGGATCTGAAGCTCGATCAAATCGCGCAGCGCGAACTGGCTCCTGTCACGGAAGTCGCCGGACATCGGGCGATCGAGTCTGCTCGCAACACCTTCTTCGTGGAACTGACTCCCGACATTCTCGGCACGATGAGACCCGCGATTCGGCAAAGCACCGCTCGCTGGCTGAAGTCCTGCGACGACCGCACAACGTCGGCGCTCAGCTACTACTTGAAGACAGCAGCCAGTCGCACGCAGCACATTGTTCTGGCGCTCGATATGGCGGACATGATCTCGCCGTCGCGTCT
This sequence comes from uncultured Planctomycetaceae bacterium, assembly GCA_964573505.1. Taxonomy (GTDB): domain Bacteria; phylum Planctomycetota; class Planctomycetia; order Planctomycetales; family Planctomycetaceae; genus AM-0621. The sequence continues at coordinate 2,253 of CAZNMS010000230.1, forward strand.
GCGGGACTATCTGCGTCAGAGCACGCAGTTGAAGGGGCAGATGTCGGATACCGACCGCGTTTGCAATCTGCTCGACACGCTGTGCGGCGTGACTCTCACCGTGCAGGTGACTCAGTCGCTGCGTGCGGAATTGTCGATCGACTTCAAAGCTGATGTCGGCGATCTCGCACCGGACGTGCGGCAAGTCTTCTTAGAGATTGCTCAATCTCGCGGACTCGGACTGCGAGAATTCGCAGCGAGCGAGGTCATCGGCGAAGGCAAAACTGTAAGGCTTATTACTGATCTCTCTGACGAAGGTTTGCGGCATGTGATGTCGCTCGTTGTGAGCCCGCTGCCCGCAAAGAAGGCGACGAAGCCGGCTGCATCGAACGAACTCGAAGCATCGAAACGCTACTTCTCGTCGGTCGCACGAAGTCTTGATGACCTCGATCGCGTCACGAAGAACGTCTCGAATCTCGCGAGCGTCGCAACATGGCACGAGAATCACGCAAAGAAGATCGACCACTTGCCGAACGCCGACGTTGATGAGGCACTGCTCGAGTTCGGTGCGAGTGTCAGTTCAAAGTTGCGAGCGCTCGCAGCGTCGTTGCGCGGCATCGCCGTTGAGATCAACGCCGACGAGAAGAGCATCACTTACAACGTGCATGTCGATCCCGGTTGGACGCGAGTGAATCCATGGGGCGGAGGCGCGGGCTACAAACCGCCGACCATGAACGGGTCGAGCAACCTGAAAGAAGTGCGAGAACGGCAAGCTGCCGCGATCGCGCGCGGCTCGCAGAAGCGCGAGCAAATTTGGCTGATGATCCGCGACGAAGAAGCCGCCATTGAGCGAAAGATGCGAGAGCGTTTCGGTCGCAGCTTCAACACGAAGTAACCGTCGGCTGATAGTCGCCTTTCGCTCCGAGGCTGTGATGAAATTCGTACGACGGACTTGCAGTCCGTCGCTGCCGAACGAAAACCGGGCGAGGTTCATTTCGGTCTCGCATTAGGTCGCAGAGCCGCGCCCGTTAGGAAGCGGAGTTTTGGCTATTTCGTAACGGATTCCGCTTCCTGACGGGCGAGGCTCTGCAACCTCACCGTGAAGCATGCCAAAAACCGCTCTGACGCGACGGACTGCAAGTCCGTCGTACATCGGAGCAGTTCCGCCCTCCAAGAGGTCACAGCCTCTCCGCGAAAGGCAGCTTTTGCGGAGCAAAAGCCGACACTCCCTTCGGGCTATCCCTCAAGCGCCTCCCAACGGGCGAATGCCGCGTTGAGGTCGGTCGTGAGTTGCGTCATTCGCAAACCGTCTGCGGCGAGTTCGTCCTTCGAGCGTTGGAAGTATCCGGGCTTCGCCATCGCCGCTTGCAGCTTCGAAATCTCTGCTTCGAGTGAGCTGATCTTCTCCGGGAGCTGCTTGAGTTCGCGTTCCTCATTGAAGCTCAGCTTCCGCCGAGGCGCTGCCGGTTTGCTCGGAGCAGAGGCCGCCGTTGTCGCAGCATTCAATTTTGGCGGCGCGGCTTTGGTGCTTGTTGTCACCGCGCTCGAAGCGTCGCGTTGACGGATCCAGTCGTCGTAGCCGCCGACATACTCAAGCACTTCTCCGTCACCTCCGAAGACAAGCGTGCTCGTCACAACGTTGTTGAGGAATTCGCGATCGTGACTCACGAGCAGCACCGTGCCCGCATAGGACGAGAGCATCTCTTCTAGCAGATCCATTGTTTCGGCATCGAGATCATTCGTCGGTTCGTCGAGCACCAATACGTTCGATGGCTTCGTCAGCAACTTCGCCAACATGAGCCGATTGCGCTCCCCGCCGGACAAGTATTTGACGAGCGTCCGTGCTCGCTCCGGCGTGAAAAGGAAGTCTTGCAGATACCCGATGACGTGCCGCGTTTGGCCGTTGATCTGCATGTTGTCGTTGCCGTCGCAGACATTCTCTTGAGCCGTCTTCGTCTCATCGAGTTGCTCACGAAGCTGATCGAAGTACGCAACTTCGACGCGCGTGCCGAGCTTGACTGAGCCGCCTGTTGGCGCGAGTTGCCCGAGCAACAGCTTCAGCAGCGTGCTCTTCCCTGCTCCGTTGCGGCCAATCAGACCCACTCGATCACCGCGCATGATCATCGTCGACAAGTCGCTGACGATCGGACGATCGCCGTAGCTAAAGCTCGCTTGCTTCGTCTCGACAACGAGCTGCCCCGTGCGTTCCGCCTCTTGCACGACGAGCTTCACATTGCCGACGCGCTGGCGTCGCTCGGCCTTCTGTTGCCGCATCTTGACGAGCTCGCGGATACGAGCCTCGCTGCGAGTCCGCCGCGCTTTCACTCCTTGCCGCACCCAAACTTCTTCTTGCGCCAACTTCTTGTCGAACAGCTCTGCTTGTCGCGCTTCAGCTTCGAGCAAGTCATCTTTGCGCTTCAGAAACTCTTCGTAGTTGCACGGAGCGTCGAAGAGCTTGCCTCGGTCGATCTCCAGAATGCGGGTCGAGAGTCGCCGCAAGAACTGCCGATCGTGCGTCACGAACAGCAGCGTGACGCCATTGTTCTTGAGGAACTCTTCGAGCCAACTAATGGACTCGATATCGAGATGATTCGTCGGTTCGTCGAGCAGCAAGAGGTCGGGCTCGCTCACCAATGTCTGAGCGAGCAACACTCGCCGCCGCATGCCCGATGACAACTGGGCGAAGAACGCGTCTCCATCGAGGCTCATCTGAACGAGCACGCGATCGACCTTCGATTGCAGATCCCAAATGCCGCGCGCGTTGATCTCTTCTTCGATGGTATGCAGCTCGTTCTCGATGGCCTTCGTCGTGCCCGAACCCATCAGCACGCACAACTCATGATGCCGCGCGAGCAGCTTGCCTTCGGCGCCGAGTCCTTCCGCAACGACATCACCGACCGTCTGCGTCGAGCCCATTGGCACTTCTTGAATGAGCCGCCCGACTCGCATCCCGGCTTCGCGCAGGATCTCGCCGCCATCGAGATTGAGCTCACCGTTAATGAGCTTCATCAGCGTCGACTTGCCGCAGCCGTTACGCCCCAACAACCCCACTCGCTCGCCGCGTTCAATCTGAAAGGAAATGTGTTCGAGCAAATGACGTCCGCCATAAGTGAAGGAGACGTCCCGCAGACTCAGTAACGGCATGAAGCGACCTTGAAGGGAATGAGTAAGCAACACACAAGAGGCGAGACGACCCGACACGTGAAGCCTGGCGGAGAAGCCGTAGCTTGGGATTCCATCCCGAGCGGCAGCGGGTAGAGACGGTCTTAGCAATGTCGAGTTGTCGTCAGTCGTTTCAGAGGGGCGCCGCAGAGGGGCGTCGCCTTTGACGACGAAGTCTTAATTATTGGGATGCGGGTTGACCGCCATCGCTCGGGATGGAATCCCAAGCTACTTCGCGCGGATGATGTGCCCACTGAGGATCACATCGAGCTTGCCGGTCGACTTATGCCCCGGCGGCAGGTTCACGTTGAGGAACAGCAAGCCGCTCTCTTTGGGGTTCACGTCGCGTCCGTCACCGATCTCGATGGGATCAAGCGGCTTGCCGGGTTTGCCTTTGTCATCAACCGGAACGATCAACGCGCAGAGTGCTCCGCATCTCAAACCGGGAAGCATCTCTTTCTGCAAGTCATCAGTCGGATAGCCCTTTGGCCCGAGCGTGCCCATTGCCGAGAACCGATAGGTGCCAGTGGACTCAACTCGGAACGGCTTACCCTTTTCGACTTTGCCGACGGGATCCGTCCATCCTTTCGCGACATCAATGTCGATGGAAGATTTGTTACTCCCGAGTGCCGACTCCTTCAGCGCTGCCAATTTCTCTTTGAGCCCCGGCACGTCGTCTTTGATCTTCGCGATCGTTTCGAGCACGGCCTTTGCCTCTTCAAAGAGTCCGGCATCTTCGAGGTCTTTCGCGATGTCGGCTGACTCGCGTACGAACTCTTCTTGAGCCTTCTTGGCGCGTTGTTCGAACTCCTGCATCTGAGCCGGACTTGTCGGAGTGCCCTTCGACGGCCCTTTCACAGTGGTCGGCTTCTTGATCGGCGGACGCACGGTGCCTTGAGCAGCAACCGGCTCATCTCCGCGCCAAACAACAGCCGCCGCGAGCATCCCCGCGCTGACAACTCCGAATGCAATTAGTCGTTTCATGAGTAAGCCCAACAATGGGTCGTTAAGGGATAGAAAAGCGACAGTTCAAAGCCATCGAAAACAAAACCGGCCGTAGGATGGCCGCCCTCGGCCGTCTGTCTTTTTGAGTTCTTGACGGTCTCAGTCGAGTTCTCGACAGCCGGGCAGAGCCATCCTACGACCGCATGCGTCCAATCTCAGTCGCGGAGCGACTGAGCTACGTAGGCGAGTCGCTCCGCGACTCGCCTCACCCGCAGATCAAGACATGAAGCTGCCCTACTTCAGAGGACCTTGAAGCATTTCCAGTCGCTCAAGTCGCTCATTGAGCTTCTTCACGAGCAGTGCGAGGTCATGCAATTGTTCTTCCATCTCGCCGCGTCGAGCGCCTTCGCGGGCATGAGGCGGTCCGTCATGTTCTCTATCGCCGCGTTTGCCTGCGTGTTGCGCCATCTCTTTGGCTTGCCGAACGAGATGCTCCGCAACATCCGGCATGCCCGCCGCTCGCAGATGCTTTGATGCTTCAAGGATGTGCTGAGTGGCCTGCTTCAAATGCTCGCCGCGTTCAGCATGTTCGCCGCCCTTCGGCGCATGAGCCCGATGTAGTTCTTCAATCTCGCGCTTCAGGCGAGCGACATCTTCGTGCCGCCCGGCTTCAGCATGCTTCTTGAGTTGCGAATGCAACTCGTGCATCCGTCGTTCAATGGCTTCAGCCTCGGAATGCGGCTTCTTGGCCACTTCGCCCTCGCGTCCCCTTTCCTTAGGAACGTCGCGCCCCTTCTCACCCTCGCGCGGCTTGTCCTTAGCGACTTCGCGCTCGCCCTCACCGTCCTTGCGAGGCTTGTCTTTCGAGACCTCAGGCGCCTTGTCCTTCGAGAACTCACGCGGCTTCTCTTTGTCCCCCTTCTCAGCGACTTTCCTCTCGCCCTCTTTAGGCCGGTCCTTCTCGCCTTCGCGATCACCCTTACGAACCTCTGCTTCACGAGGCTTCACAATGGGCTTTTCGCCCTCAGCTTTCTTGTCCTCATCAGCGCGAAGGAACGAAACCGAGCCCGACAAAGACAACCCCGCAATCGACAACCACAGCCAGCGTTTCATGCCTGAGTCCCCTCACTCAAAGGAAAAAAATCCCCAACGGCCCGAAGCCTGAGGAACTCTAGTGCAACCCGAACCGCATGAAACCCGGCAGCGCCGTTTCGAGAGGGCCGCTCTTGGAGCCCTCAGAGATCTCAAGCCGATGTCGTGAGCAATCCGCCCTCCAGAAAAGAAAGCAGCCTGCTCGCAGGAACTACGATCAGGCTGCTAGAGGCGATGCTGAGTTGAATCTCTAACAAACGACGTTGGATGGGAACGATCGAGTTGTTTGTTAGGGCTCCTCAACCCGGTCGATCCAAGCTCAGTCCAAAGGGCTCCAAACATCTTGCCTTTGTCCCAACTTCGGTTCGATGTCGCTCTGTTCCCGCAGTTCGCGAGCCTTTTGAGATCACGCACCACGTAGGGGGAACAAAGATCGAAACCCAGGGAATTACTTTTTTGGTGCTTCTGGCTTGGTTCCTGCTTCGGCCTGCTTTACTGCTGCCGCCATATCGAGCCGAGTTTGGGAGATCGCCTTCATGCAAAGAAGCACACCATCAAAATTCCCGGCGGTGGCTTCGCGACGTATCAGCGTCTCAAACAAGGTAATCCTGTTTTGAGACGCAGGCTGTATCGCAGCGTCCTTGAACATCTCGCCAAAGGTCCTAGTCGGCGTAGAAATGGTCGGGACACTCGGTGCCGCTGGCGCCACTTCTTTGGACGGGCAAGGCGAAGGTTTTGGCTGTTCGCACTGAACTGAGACCGACTGCGTCGAGCACACGCAGCAATTGCACGTCCCGACGACGACTTTGGTTTCTGACTTCACTGAAATCGTACAGCTGTGCGGATCACATTTCGGCTTTGACGTGTGAGACTTGCATTCGACGTGCTTGCAGGGAGGCGAGACATCGACTCGACAACGGTCGCAAGCCATTGCCCCCGAAATGCCGCCAGCCAGGGACAACACTGCGACCGAAAACGTCACAAGCTTCTTCATCTCTGTATTCCTTGATACGCGACTCAAAACGGCCCGTCGCCACACCAACGACGACGAAAAGTCGCCTCAATCTATCCATTTTGAAACCAAAGGCGAGCGAGAGCGCGAGGGCGTTTAGTCAGTGCGTCTGAAGAAGATGTCATAAGTGCGCCCAACAACGCCGAGGCCGGAATCGTGGTATGTTGAGGGATCGCAGCAAGACTCGTCGCAGAGAATTCAGCGTTGTCACCGTGCTCAAACGAAGTCCCCATTCATAAATGACAGCGGCCCACTCAAAAACGCTTTGAGTGGGCCGCGTCAATTGGAAACTAATTCGAGCCAGAACCTGACTACTTGACTCGTCGCGGTGCAGCGGGGGCTGCCGGAACCGCTGACTTCACCTTCGCCGTTGGCTTCTGATAACTCATTTGTTGAATGCTCTCCGATGGTGATGACGTTGGTGCCGGAATCTCAGGAAGCGTGACCGGTCGGGGAGTAATAAGTCCTTCACCCTCACGCAGTGAGATCCGAGTTTGCGGTTGACGTGGATTTAGATTCGAACCGGTAGGAACGGCTGTCGTCATTGCCGGTGGGCAATTCTTTTTGACTTCATTGGGACACTCGCCGTCAACGATCTGCTGCATCTTCGAGTCGAGCATCTCATTGAGGTGCTGAAACCTAGCTCCTTCGATCGTCCATTCGCGAAGTGCGTTCTTGGCTTCTGCTTGATGGTCCATGTAAGCCTGATTGGCCGGTCGCAGGCCGAGCAGATCTTGAACCGTCGGGAAGATCGTCGCCTGCCCAATGATGACGTTCTTCTGAATCGACTTCTGAGCTTGTGGCAGCGGGCGGAAAAGCAAGCCCGCAACTGGAACGTCTTCCAACAACGGTACTCCTCGGGCCGTGCGAGCGGCCTTGAGCGCGACTTCGTAGCGGCTGATCTCGCGCCATTCGAGGTTGCCCAGTTGCACTTCGGTGTTGATAAAGTGCCGCTTCACACGACCGAGATGCTTCTCATTCGCACGAGTGGGCTCCAGCAGATCCGTCGTGTAGAGGTAGTTGAAGTCGAAGGCGACTGATTGCCCATCCGGTTGCACAACGGGGCGGACCTCGTAGCCCGTCCCTGTCTCAAACTTGTAGACGGCAGGGTCAGGAATCAGCTTGTCGAGTTCGGTCGTGAATGACGGCGGAACCTGTTTGTCGGCATACAGCAAGTTCTGCTGATCGGTACCGTTTAGAGCCGGTAAGACGTTCTTGATCGTCCCATCGTTGGCGGCTCCGCCTACTGACTTGCCAGCGAACATCTTGGCGAGCGTTGCGAACTCAGGATCTGCCAACAGCGGGCCAATGTCCTTATGCAGGGCGTAGGCCGATTGCAGAGCTTCGGCGAGCAAGATGTCGCGCTTCGGCAGATCAAATTCGAAGGTCGCTTGCGGAGTGACTTTGCCGAAGGCGCGATTGTTGGTGAGGATCGTCGTGCGTTCGATCTGCGCCAGTTCGACATCCCAGTCTTGAGCTGCCTTTCTCACGTTCTCGAGTGCCGGGTCATAGAACTGAGCGTAGACGTCTTCCTCCAACGCGGTGACTGCTTGCTTGATGAGCTTGTCAATCGCCGCCTTCTGGCCACGCAGGGCTTCTTTTGCTCCGAGGTGCTTCTCTTCGAGATCCGTGATCTGCTCATCTACGATTGCCATTTGGGCGTCCGTGACGATCGGATTCGTTTTCTTTAGGCGTTCAATCATCGCTCGCTTTGAGACGATCGCGTCTCTTTGGATGTTCAATGCCAACTCAACCGAGATGCCCTGCACCAGCTTGACCACTGCGTGCTGCATGGGACTCATTCGATCGCCAGTGCCCCACTCTTGCCTGCGGACGAAGAGGTTTTTCGTCGCTTCAAAGGCATACTTACGTTGGGCTTGCTCAGCGACCCGCGCACGACCGGCATATGCATCGCCCCACCACCGTGGGTCGTAGCTCTTGTGGGTTCCTGTCGTGACGATCCATTGCCCCTCTTTTCGAGGTAACTCGTAGCAGACGTATTCTTGAAAGCGTGCCAAGATCTCGTCGCGGACTTCCCCTTTGGCCAAGCCGACCACGAACATCGCTTCGGCCAGAGTGAGCGTATCCATCGAGTTGAGCGACAGCAGCTTGTTGTCGGGATTGAGCAGCGTCAGGGTTGTGTCGATATCGCGCAACTCTTCGATGAAGTCGGCACCGAAGAAAGCTTGTAGGTATCGCTCCCAACGTTCGCGTTTAGCGTCATACGCTGGCGGCGCGGGGAGTTTCTTCTCGGCATCGGCGCTAAAGGCAGCCGTCGGCACGATCATCCCTGAGCGACTGGCGCGTTCATGCGCCACTTCATGAACCGCTCGCAAGAAGAGTTGCCCAGAGGTGCTCGTCAGGAACCGCGCCTTACTGATGTTGCCTTCAACTCGCTTGAGCGTGTTCTCCATGCGGCTGCCGAGTTCGCCGTTCACCTGCACCGTCATGACCCCGATCTTCACTTGTCCGACCGGATGATCGAGTTGGTCGATCATATCCCGAACTTTGACGACGCCTTTGCGCGGGCCGCGGAGATGAACCACTCCTTCGCCGATCACGCTGATCGAGACCTGCGAGACCGGGTCTATCGACTTCAGATTGCCCGGCACATAGGTGTCGGGATCTGTCTTTGCCGCCGTGACCTCCTTGCGGAACTGATCTTTCGCCGCGAGTTGTTCTTCATCGTTCGCCTTACGCGCGGTTGCTTGAGCGCCATTCAGCGATGTCTTCTGGTTGTCGATCTTCGTCAATAACTCAGTGACCTGCGTCTTTGCCGCCACTGTTGCAGAGGCAGAGTCGACACTGCCGGTCATGAATTTGACCTCGTTCTCCAGTTGGCTCTGTTGAGTCTCCTTGTTGTTCTTAGCGTTCTTCAGGTCCGCCAACTGTGATTTTTCCTCCGCAGTCAGATCGCGGGGGGGACTCTCTTTTTTCAGGTTAGCCTGATTGGTCTCCATCTCTGTGATGCGTTTCTGCAGGTCAGCAATCTCCTTGCCGAGTATGTCGATCTGCCCCTTCTTATGAAGAGCGGTTCGCAGAGTGCCGACGGCTCCGGCGAGTCGTGCTTCGAGATCCTGCAGTTTCTCGGCCTCAACGCGGGCTAAGTCTTCTTTATCGCGGCGATCGAGACGCGTCTTTTCAAACGATCCACGTGCTGCTTCGGCAGCTCGTTCAGCCGCTGTCACCGCAGCCCCGTTATACGATTGGATCTTGCGATTGATGATCTGCGCGAGCCGGTGGGCGTCGCGGAAGTAGTAGGTCTCAACGCGTGCCGAGACGACTTCGTTAGCGCGTTCTCGCTCAATTTTGATGTCTTCATCCTTGTTCGTACCGGTGGCGATGAACTCGGGGAAGTCGATTGGCGGGCCTTTCGAACCATCACCAACACCTCGAACGAGATTGATCGAGGGAGCTGCGGAAGACGTGTTCGACAACGTCACTTCGACAAGCAAGTTATTGTTGCCTTTTTGACGAACGGTCAGCTTTACCTTGCCGGCCTTCAGCATCTGTCGGCAGAGGCGATCGTTGAACTCTCCGACCGTCGAACAAGCAACATCGTCGATCTTGAGGACTTCGTCTTTAGTCCGCAGGCCCGCTCCCGCAGCGGTGCCAAAGGTCGCGATCAATTCTCGAGAGTTGTCGGTGCCGATTTTCGTAGGATCGAAGACTAACCCAAGGTTGTGGACGAAGGTTGCGGCATGCTCAATATCGATCACCGTAATAGGGTCGGAAACTCGGTTGACTTTGATCTTCACGACCTCTTTCGTCCTCACGCTCTTCAAGACCTTCTTCAGTTCGACATCGGTCTTCCACACAAGGTCATTGATCAGGGTGACTTCGTCGGTGTCGACGATCCCAGCAAGTTGCGCCGCAGATCCGTCGGTTCGACCTTCAATCTTCGCAACACCTTTTGTCTCATCGTTGACGAGTTTCACGATGCCGTAATCAACGAGTGTGTTCTCTGGCTTCACCACATCACCAGCGACGGCAAATGCGGCTCCGGTGAGGGTAATTGTGCCAGCGGCAACCATCGGCAGCGCGGCTGATCCGCACCAGCAGGTCCATGCGGCTAACGAACTCATGAAGAGAGATTTCTTTGTAGGAATCATGACAAGCATCCTTGCTCTGTTTTGTTTGAATGATGACTCGCGGCTCGAGCGTGCGGCCTCTGTGGGCGCAAGCGGGGCGCGGAGATGATGGAATTTCTGCTACATCGGGATGCCGCAACCTCCGGCGACAACACAACTCAACGCGACGTGCTACTTGCGATTCAAGATGTCCGACAATCGCCCCTTCTTCGAGCGGTCCTGCAATGTGCCCGGAACTCGCTTCTCGTCGCGGTTCAAGACGTCGGACAACACTGGTAAGCGGCGAGCGACGTCGATCGGGCCTCCTAACCGTGTCTCCGCCAAGTTGCGGACGACACTGCCCGTGCCCGAGTTGTCCTTCGTCGCCAACTTCGGCGAGAGATTGCGCCGCTCGGCTTTGTCGCGAAGAGCGTCGTAGTGATTGAAGTGATGGCCGTAGTCGACTTTGGCGCAGCCGTCTCGGTGAAAGCGGATCGTCATATAGACGTCGGGGAAGTGGTAACGGATGAAGTCATCGTCGTGCTCGATGAGCGGTGCTCCCGAGGGCATGTTGACGTTGACCTGCATCGGGCAGCCGCACTTCGGATGAGTCACCTGCACCACTGTCGGGCCGCCTTTGAAGTTCGGTCCCTGATAGACGCGGTCGCCGTTGTAGTAGTAGGTGTGCTTGATGACTGTCGGCTCTCGCAGCGGTCCGCCGCCGGTACGCACGATGTCGATCTCTTGATAGCCCTTCGGAGGCAAGCCGTTTTGAATGAC
>CAZNMS010000231.1:0-13291 GCA_964573505.1 uncultured Planctomycetaceae bacterium
GTGCGGCCTGCGTCTGCGTGCTTCCGAAACGCTACGAGAGGAGTTCCTCACCGGGCGGGTCGGCACAATGGATGAGGAACACTGGTACGACGGACTTGCAGTCCGTCGTACGTCATGAGAAGCGACGGACTGCAAGTCCGTCGTACCCAAAACGGATGTGTTCCTCAGGAGAGCACGATCAAAACGAGGCCACTTGAGAGAGCTGCATTCAGAGCGACTGCGGCAATGTCAGTCGAATCGCTCGCATGCTGTGCGCCGACAAACTTCGCGCGAGTATGAATCCCTTCGAACAACAGGCAGCTCGGCGAACTCAGCGTGAGCTGACGGAGACGCCGCTTTGACGTTCGCCCGGTCGCGAAAGTTCCCGGATGTCATGCTGTCCGGCTGCAATCCGGTCTAAGCACTTCAGATCCGCACGCGAGTGCTGACTCGGGCGCTGCTGCTCAGCTCATCTCGGCAGCGTTCAATGAGCGATCGGACGAAGCGCGGATCGACGAACGCGATGTTCGCGACGAGCATCGAACTGCCGAACGTCAGCATGCCGAAGCACGCTCCGATGCCGCCGTGAACCGCGAGCGCCAGCAGCAACATCAAGGGGCGCGTATGCCGGTTCCAAACGAGCGCGGCGTAGCTGACTTCCCACCAAACAGAAACGTGAGTCAGCACATTGATGATGATCGGCCAACTGGCGAGCCATGTGAGGTCGACCGTTTGATATTCCTGATTCGCGATCGCTCCCCAAATGGCGTAGCCGTTCCACCATGTAACGCCTTTGAGCTTTGAGACTCCGGCAAACAAGTAGAGCACGCACAGATGCAACTGCATTAAGCGAGTCGCGACGTTCGCACCGACGCTCAGCCGCACTCGCTGACGCACGGGAGTCAGAAACTCATCGACCGAGAATGCTGAGCCGCTCGGGCCGATCGCGAGATAGAGCGTCAAGAAGCCGAGCACTTGATCGAAGCCGTAAAGCGCAGCCGGATTGCGATGTGCGTAAGTCAGCACGCAGAGGAACGACATGATCGCCGCTCCGCGCGTCAAGAGTCCGATGGCGAGACACGCCGCACTCATGAAGGCGGTGACGTGCATCAGCCCGAGCAACGCGGGCGATTGATCGAGCAGCCACAGCGGGCTCCAACTGTAACTTCCATTACCGATCGCCGCTGCCGCGTCGGAGTTCAGCCAACTTTGCGATCCGAAGAAGGCATCGCTGCCGATCGCCCAAACAAGCTGCGAGTAGCAGAGCAATAGCCCGACTCCGATTCTCACGATGCCGAGCGTCGCCGGGTCGCTCGGCGTGAACCAAAACTGATTCCACTTTGCGGCGAGCGATAGTTGCGGGGCTGAATGGGGTGCTGTCATCTCACGACCTCCGGCCGGAAGTCAGAAGCGTCGAACTTCTCGGCGAGTTCAAGAGCTGCCGGATCAGTGATGGGAGTCGGTTCAGGCTCGCTGCGCGTTGCTGGAGTTTCTAATACACCTTTGGCCGCGAACGTGCCGAGCGGTCGCTCGTGAATGAACTGCGGCGCATCGAGAGGGAGTCCCGACAAGACATGTTCGGGCGTCGGAATGAAGTGGCGACGGAGATAAAGCGAGACGCGAGTCGCCTCATTGGCAGCTAAGAGATGCTCGCCGAACGAACGTGAGAGCGACTTCAAATCATCCGCGCGCGAATCGTCGACGGCGATGCGATTGGCGTACTCGCTCAACATGAAATGACGGTGATAGAGCAGTCTCGGCACATGCTGCTGCGGGTTCGGAAAGAGGCCCTCGGACTTCGAGCCGTCTGCGAACTCAAGCTCATAACGAATGAGATGACTCGGTCCGGGATCGGGTGCGAAGAAGTGGAAGCCGTGATTCAGATACATCGCATCGAGATACGGTCGAAAGCCGCGCCACATCGCAATCAGCAGCGGCGAAGACGGCGTCATTGCGAGCGGTGCCATCACGATCGCGAGCAAGTGCAGACCGAGCACCACTGAGGCCGTAATGCGGACTCCGCGGCGCGACCAAAAAGCCGCGTCGGCTGCCGGTGTCGGCGAGTCAATTGAGTGAGGGTTCAATGAATCCGAGATCATGTCGCACGCAACGATTCTCATGAGGCAAAGGCGGGGCTCATCGAGTTTTGGTTGCGGGGCGCTTTGACGTCGGAGCAATCCCGAAGTCGCGAGACGACAGTGGCAAGTCATGTCCGCATTCGGCAGGAGCGCGCGATTGTGCCGACAACGATGACCGCAAGACGTTCAGTAACGAGAGCATCTCGCGCGACAGAGGTAGCATGGACGCCTACGTCCGTGCGTCCTGTTTGTTGCAAGTCCGTGCTGTGTCGCTGTCGGTCGTAGGCGTCCAACCTACGCGACGCAAATCAGGAAGTTATTCCTCGAGAATTTCGAAGACGTGCTTCCTTCGATGGAACTGCAGTTTAGTCTTTGAGGAGAGTTGGTATGCGCAGTCTGTTGCTCTCGGCTGTTTTGATGTTGGTCAGTGCAAGCGACCTGCTCGCGGCGGATGAGCGAGCAACGTTTGATGCCGCGCGGTTTGTCGATGACGTGCTGCCTTTGCTCGAAGCGAAGTGCGTTGCGTGTCATGGACCGGAGAAGCAGGAAGGCAGCTTGCGGCTCGATTCGATGGCAGCGGCGAAGGCGGGCGGGGATCGAGGGGCTGCCGTCGTGCCGGGGGATCTCGAGAAGAGTTTGCTCGTGAAGGCGATCTCGTTTCGCGATCCCGACTTGCAGATGCCGCCCAAACAGAAGCTCGCAGACAAAGACATCGCGACGCTTACCGCTTGGGTCAAAGCCGGTGCTGTTTGGCCCGAGCCTGTTGCAGTCTTGTTCGAAGATCAGCCGCAGGTCCTCGCGGCGCTGACGAGCGGCAATGGCAAAGGTCGACTGGTGACTGAAAGCACCTTCGCGGGTAAGGCATCGCTCGGCATGACTCCGCTGCAACGAGATGGAGTAAAAATTCCCGGCTGGAACTTTTTGATCCGCGAACAGCCTCAGCCGGGCGAGTACCGCTACCTGCGTCTCGCATGGAAAAAACGCGGCGCGGGCAGCGTGATGATTGAGCTTGCGGCGAATGGACAATGGCCCGATGCGAAGGTCGCAAAAGGCAGATATGTCGCCGGTCCCAATACGACTGGTTGGGCGGCGATCTCGATCAGCGAGACCGCTCCGACCGACTGGACCGTCGCGACGTTTGATCTGTGGAAAGACATCGGCAGCTTCACGCTCACGGGCATTGCTCCGACCTGCGATCGCGGTGAGGAAGCGTTTTTCGATTCGATCATTCTCGGGCCGTCGATCGCGTCGCTCGATGCTTATCGCCCCGGCGCGGCGACCTCGAACGACACGGCAGACGACTCGTCATTCGGCGACGCGTTGACCGACAAGCGCAATCCCATTCGAAAGCTGTTTCGCGGCGAGCGGCTCGATTTATGGTCGCTCAAGCAGCCGAGTCGCTCGAGTAATAATCGTGACAGTAATAATCCTGACATCGACTCATTCATCCGCGCCTCGCTCGCAAAAGAAAAGCTCGATCTCGCTCCCGCAGCCGATCGTCGCACGTTGATTCGCCGACTGACGTTTGACTTGATCGGTCTGCCGCCGACTCCCGAAGAGGTCGCGGCGTTCGTCGCTGATCAAGCACCGGACGCGTATCAAAAACTCGTCGAGCGATTGCTGAACTCACCGCGCTACGGCGAACGACAAGCGCGGCAATGGCTCGATGTCGTCCGCTATGCCGACACCAATGGCTATGAGCGCGACGAGTTCCGACCGCTTGCATGGCAGTATCGCGACTACGTCATCCGGTCGTTCCAGCAAGACAAACCCTTCGATCAATTCATCATCGAGCAACTTGCGGGCGACGCGCTCGTGAACGGTGCGCCGCTGAATGTTGCTGAAGCCGACATGCTGATCGCGACCGGTTTTCTGCGACTGGGTCAGTGGGACAGCACGGCTTCGATCTTTCAAGAAGAGCCGCGACTGCGCGCCGAGATGATGGCCGATCTGACCAACACCACTGCGTCGGCGTTTCTCGGTTTGACGATGTCGTGCTGTCAGTGTCACGACCACAAATACGACCCGCTTTCGCAAGCTGACCACTTTCGGTTCCGAGCGTTCTTTGCCGGCATGACCTCGCGCGACGATCTGCCGACCTCCGTCGCTGCCGAGCAGGCCGAGATCAACAAGCACAACGCCGAACTCGATGAACAAGCCGCACCGTTGAAGGCCGAGCAAGCGAAGCTCGACAAAGCGAACAAGGCGCGTCACGAGGAACTCAAGACGAAGCTCGCCGAGATCGAGTCCAAAAAACGTCAGCCGCGCCGAGCGATGGGAGTGACCGAAGCCGCCTCACCCGCCGCGACTCACATCTTCTATCAGGGCGATTTCGCATCTCCGCGCGACGAAGTGCAGCCGGGTTTCCCGACCGTGTTAGGCACGCGAGATCGTCGTGGTTCGCTCCGCGAACCGACGCTCTTCAGCCTCTCAACGGCATCAATCAGCAACTCAGACATCCGGCGTTTGATCGCTGAGCGATCAACGACAATCAGCAACCGTCGTCTCCAGTTAGCGAACTGGATTGCTTCAACCGACAACCCATGGACCGCGCGCGTCATTGTGAATCGCATCTGGCAGCAGCACTTCGGCACCGGCCTCGTCGCGACTCCGAACGACTTCGGCTACAGCGGCGCGCGACCGACGCATCCCGAGCTGCTCGATTGGCTCGCGCTTGAGTTCATGCAACGCGGCTGGTCGATCAAAGAGCTGCATCGGTTGATCGTGATGTCGGCGACGTATCGACAACGTACCTCAGGCGGCTCGCCTGAGCCTGAATCGCGGGCGAGCCGCCTGCACGACGTCGCGCCGCAAGTCCGCCGGCTCGACGCCGAAACGCTCCGAGACGCGCTGCTCTCTGTCTCTGGCATGCTGAAGCCTTACGACGCGGGCAAGCCGCTCTGGCCGCCGGTGTCAGAAGAATTACTCAAAGCACAACCGGCAATCCTCGAAGCTGAAAAGGGCGGTGACGGCGGGCGCATGCAAGGTTGGTACGCCGACCCGATTGAAGAGACCGATGTCCGCAGCGTGTTCCTCGTCCGCAAACGCTGTTTGCCGATCCCGTTTCTGCAAGCCTTCGATCTGCCCGACACGACGGTCTCATGTGCTCGTCGCGACACAACGGTTGTTGCACCGCAGGCCCTGATGCTGCTCAATAGCCCCGAAGGCATCCGCTACGCGCAAGCCTTCGCCGACCGAGTCCTCAAGTCGCATCCGACTTCATCCTTCACTGACGAGCCATCAACTCACGCGTTGATCAACGCAATCTTCCAACAAGCGCTGCAACGCTCCGCAACACGCGACGAACTCAAACTGAGCACCGACTTCTTGCAGCGGCATCAAGCTCAACACTCAAAGAAGCATCCCGGCGATCAAGCGCTAAAACTCGCCCTCACCGACCTCTGCCGAGCGGTCCTGAACCTCAACGAGTTCGCCTATGTGGATTGAAAGGGTGCTCGCGATAGGTGGCCAAATCTGGGGCTTTGACCCCTGATTTGGCCACTCATCGCAACTTCGACCGGGCATCGAAATGGCGTCAGTACCTCGCTCTTGCAGCAACGAGATTGAATCAAGAGACGAGCAATAACTCCGCAAGAACGCGTCCGTCCGTCTCCATGCTCGGCTGTCGGACCAAAGTAGAAATGCCACTGGGTTGACCGAGATAGAAAAGTGACATTTCTATCTCTGAATGACACTCAGCCTGCGTGCTGTCATAGCTTCGTGCTTTCGCGTGAGACCTCTTCCGCGCGTCCGTATCTCGACGGAAGCTGCGGATGCCCCGAACTCACCGGACTTCGTAGCGCGAGATGATGAAACTCTTCTTACAGGTTTGCTTGCATGACCGTTGAAACGCTTCCGACTTTTCCTGCTCGTCCGGCGGACGGTCATAAAGGCACGTTCGGACGAGTGCTCGTCGTCGCGGGTTGTCGCGGGATGAGTGGAGCTGCGTGTCTTGCGGGAGTCTCAGCACTGCGCGGCGGCGCGGGATTGGTCTACGTCGCGGTGCCGAGCGAGATTCAGCCGATCGTCGCCGGGTACGACCCGAGCTATCTGACGATCGGACTGCCGTGCGATCCGTCGTCAGGCGCGCTTGCTGTTGATGCAGCCTCAGACGTGCTCAACGCAATGCAGGGGAAGGATGCCGTTGCGATCGGGCCGGGACTCAGCATGAGCGCGGGTTCGCAAGCAACAGTCCGCGCGGTGCTGAGTGCATGCTCGGTCCCAGTCATCGTCGATGCGGATGCGCTCAACTCATTGGCTGCCGATGCGACTTACTTGCAGTCCCATCAATGGTCAGCAGCGGGACCGAGAATTCTGACTCCGCACTTCGGCGAGTTCGCGCGGCTTACGGGATTGAGCATCTCGGACATCGCTGCGCGGCGCGAGTCGGTCGCAATGGAGTTTGCTCGGGCTCATCACTGCATCGTGCTGCTCAAAGGCCCGAGCACGCTGATCACTGACGGCGAGCAGATCGCTTTCAACTCGACCGGTAACAGCGGAATGGCCACTGGCGGATCGGGCGACGTGCTGACGGGTTTGATCGCATCGCTCTTGGCGCAGGGACTCGCACCGTTCGAAGCCGCTCGAACCGGAGCCTATTGGCACGGCCTCGCCGGTGATCTCGCAGCCGAAGAGGTTTCTCAGCCGAGCCTCATTGCCTCTGACTTACCGCGCTATCTCGGCCGCGCATGGCTGCGCGCGAATCGCGGGAGTTGAGTCGTCGTACTCACATCGTCGCGGCGTCGGTGCGATGATTGGGTTGCAACAGACGCTCGACTTAGATTCCGACTTCGAGACGTCAGCGCAGTAGCCGAAGTCGTCAGACTTCGGACTCAGTCACTGCGGCCCCCGAAATCTCACGATTTCGGCTACGGTCGAATGCGGTCTCGCCGTCTTAGGCTCCGCTGCGTCCAATCTCTCTCCACTCGAACTCAATGGAACTCATTGCATGCACGCGGAAGTCATCTCGATCGGTACCGAACTCACGAGCGGCGAGAAGCTCGATACCAACAGCCAATGGCTCAGCATCGAACTGTCTCAGCTCGGCATTCCGGTTCGCTTTCATACGACGATGGCCGATGACAAAGCCGCGATGCTCGAAGCGTTTCGAATGGCCGTTGATCGCTCGGATCTTGTGCTCGTCACCGGCGGACTCGGCCCGACGCTCGATGATCTAACGCGCGAGCTGATCGCGGAATTGGTCGGAGTGGAACTTGTCTTACACGAGCCTTCATTGACCTACATTCGCGAGTTGTTCGCAAAGCGAGCGCGCGAGTTCCCCGAGCGGAACCGCATTCAGGCGATGTTCCCGCGCGGCAGCGAACCGATCTTCAATCCAATCGGAACGGCTCCCGGCATATGGATCGAGATTCCGCGCGCGGGACGCAGTGCCTGCAAGCTGGCCGCGATGCCCGGAGTGCCGAGCGAGATGAAGAAGATGTATCGCGAGCAAGTGCTGCCGAAGTTGCCGCGCGGCGAGAACATCATTCGTCGCGTCTGCATTCACACATTCGGCAAAGGCGAATCGGCGGTTGAAGAGATGCTCGGCGAACTGACGGCGCGCAATCGCAATCCCGAAGTCGGCATCACGGCCTCATCAGCAACGATCACGCTCCGCATTGCCGCGACAGCAGCAACGGTCGAAGAGTGCGAACGTCTGATCGACGCCGATCGGCGTTTCATTCACGAGCGGCTCGGCACATTGGTCTTCGGTGAAGACGATGAAACGCTCGAAGGCGCGACAATCAAGCTGCTTGAGCAACGCGGCAAGACCGTTGCGACATTCGAAGGCGGCACGGTCGGCGCACTCGCTCAAACATTGGGGACAGCGGCAACGAAGTCGCAGAGTTACGTCAGCGGCTCGGTGATGACGTCGCCTGCTGCCATCGCGAGTGCAATTTGGCCGGGCGAAAGCAGCGATGTGACCTCAGCGAGCGGCGCGTTGCAGATGGCCGATTGGATTCGACGACGCACGGGAGCAAGCATCGGACTGAGCATCACTCCGGTCCGAGAACCGCAGTCCGACACCGAAGTCCTCACCTGCTTCATCGGCATCGCCGACGAGAACGGTCGCTGCGAATCGGTCGAGCACAAGATCCTCAGCGACCTCTCCATCGCAAAGCCGCGAGCCGTCAAAACCGCAGTCGCGCTACTGCGCAGCAAGCTGTTGGAGGCAACGCAGTAGATTGGGATTCCATTCCGATCTGAGGAACGGTTGAGCGTGCTCGCAACTAGACGCAGCAGTTGATTGGCAATGTTGTGCGACTCTCTTCTGACGACAGCGCGTTGAGTTGAAGCAGCAGTTGTCCCGCTGCGGGTCGGGATGCAATCCCGACCTACAAACGACAAGAGACGTTGAACAACTCTTTGCAGAGTCATTCAACGTCTCTTTGTTGTTTGCACGATACGACGACTGGCGTCGCTTAGGCCTTTGCTGCGGCCAGTGCGGCGTCGTAGTTCGGATGCTCGGTGACTTCGGCGCAGTATTCGACGTGAGTCAGCTTGCCGCTGCCGTCGACCACAAAGACCGCGCGACTGGTGAGGCGATCGAGCACGCCGCCCTTGATGAGCACGCCGTAGTCCTCACCGAACTTGCCGCAGCGATGAGCGCTGAGCGTCTTCACGTTCGTAACGCCTTCCGCGCCGCACCAGCGCTTCTGACCGAACGGCAAATCCATACTGACAACGAGCACTTCGACGTCGCTGAGATTCTTCGCTTCGTCATTGAAACGCTTCGTCTCCATTTGGCAGACGCCGGTGTCGAGTGACGGAACGGTGCAGATGATGCGCTTCTTACCGGCGCTATTGGCCAACGAAATCTCGGCCAAAGTGTTGTCTTGCAGTTTGAAGTCCGGTGCTGCATCGCCGGCCTTGAGTGCCGCGCCTGCGAGGTCAATAGGATTGCCTTTGAACTTCACTGCTCCGCTGCGAATGTCTGCCATTGTGTGTCCTTTCGAGGAGTTAAGGTCGCCGACTGGCGAAGTTGGTTGAGCGTCAATTTGCCCGCAAAGACCGCCTTGATCAGCGATCCCGCCAGCAAGCGGGGCGGGAGTATGGCAAGCGACCTTTGACCGTCAACCTGCCTGCGATCGCATCGAGAGTTGCCTTTGATGAGTGTGAGTTCGAGTCGGGAACTCTACTCGTCGAACGCAGCTCGACGGTCAGTGCGTCCCGCTTTGTGGCATCGGGTCTTTGTGTAAAAACTCTTCCTCATGTCGATGTCGCGACGGGCTGCGCTCTTGATCGTTGCGTCGCAATGCTCCTAGCGCGGCAGTGCCGCAACCAAAATGTACGACGGACTTGTAGTCCGTCGCAGCCGCAGATCGACGGACTACAAGTCCGTCGTACAAGGGCCGCAAAAATCGTCTCGTTCCAAAATACTTATCAACGTTTGCAGAGCAGTGAATGTTGCGGCGGTGTTGCAAGTTGGCGCTGCTTTTGCCGAGATAGGGTCTCGCTTCGTTGTTTCAGCGCGCTAGGCGCGCATCTTTGGTAGCCGAAGTCGTGAGACTTCGGACGCAGTCACTATGGCCCCGAAATCTGACGATTTCGGCTACGGTCGAGTGCTGTTGCAACGCGTTAGGTGTGCGGAGAATTACATCATGACTCATCACCGTTTGACTCTCGGTTTCGGACCGGCGGTTTGCTGTTTGTTCTCGGTTGCTCTTGCTGCGGACGCTCCGTTGCCGACGAAGGTCGAGTTCAATCGGGACGTGCGACCGATCCTCTCGGACAACTGCTTTTATTGTCATGGCCCCGATGCGAATCATCGCAAGGGCGACTTGCGGCTTGATGAGCGCGCGGCAGCGATCGAGGCAAAGGCCATTGTCCCCAACAACGCTTCGAAGAGCGGGCTCATCGCGCGGATCCTTTCGGATGATCCCGATGAGCAGATGCCGCCGAAGGACTCGAACAAGAAGCTGACCGCGCGGCAGAAAGAGATCCTCAAGTTGTGGGTCAAGCAGGGGGCCGAGTATCAGCGACATTGGTCTTACGAGCCGCCCGTCAAAGCTCCGATCCCCGCCGGGCAAAACGGAGTGGATGTGCTCGTGCAGAAGCGACTCACGCAGGTCGGTTTGAAGTCGTCGCCGGAAGCTGATCCGCGCACGCTCATCAGGCGACTGCATGCGGACTTGATCGGTCTGCCCCCGACGGCCGCAGAGGTCGAGCAGTTTGTGGCGGCGTCGGCTCAGTCACCCGAAGCGGCTTATGACGCGCTCATCGACCGCTTGCTCAAGAGTCCTCACTTCGGCGAGCGAATGGCGATTGGATGGCTCGACGTTGTGAGGTTCGCGGACACGATCGGCTATCACAGTGATGTGCCGCGCAATGTTTGGCCTTATCGCGATTGGGTCATCAAGAGCTTCAACGACAATAAGCGGTTTGATCGTTTCACGCTCGAGCAGATTGCGGGGGATCTCTTGCCGGATGCCTCGACCGAAACGCGCGTCGGGTCGGCGTTCAATCGTTTGCTGCTGAGTACCGAAGAAGGCGGTGCTCAGCCGAAGGACTACGAAGCGCGAATGGTGACGGATCGAGTGCGCGCGATCGGCACTGCATGGCTCGGGCAAACGACCGGGTGCGCTCAGTGTCACGATCACAAATTCGACCCGATCACGATGCGCGACTTCTATTCGTTAGGAGCGTTCTTCGCGGACATTCAAGAGCCGATCGTTGGCACGCGCGAACCGGGCATGTTGGTCGCGCTCGGTGCGGATGCTGAGCGATTGGCGAAGCTCGATGATGCGGTCGCTCAAGCAAAGACGAAGGACGAAAAAGCTGCTGCCTCACGCAATCGAAAGGCATTCACGGACTCGTTGCCGAAGTGTCTTGTGAGTAGCTCAAACGCAAAGCCGCGCGTCGTTCGCATCTTGCCGCGAGGCAACTGGCAAGACGAAAGCGGCGAGATCATGCAGCCTGCATTGCCGGCGTTCCTCACGGAGAGAAGCGGCAAGAGCACTGCTTCTGCTTCGTCCGACGCCGCTGCGGCAAAGAAGCTGACGCGACTCGATCTCGCGCAATGGATCGTCTCGCGCGACAACCCACTCACAGCGCGCACGGTGATGAATCGGTTGTGGAAACAGTTCTTCGGAACGGGACTCAGCAAGGTGCTTGATGATCTCGGTGCTCAAGGCGAGCCGCCGGTGAATGGCGAGTTGCTCGACTGGCTCGCGGTTGAGTTCATGGAGAGCGGCTGGGACATGCAGCACATGATTCGCGTCATCGCGAAGAGTCGCACTTATCGGCAGTCATCGGTCATGACTCCGCAACTGTTGGCCGCTGATCCCTACAACCGCGAGCACGCTCGGCAGAGTGCGTTCCGCATGGATGCCGAGCTTGTGCGTGACGGCGCGTTGAAGGTGTCGGGCTTGCTCGTCGAAAAGATCGGCGGCCCGAGCGTCAAGCCGTATCAACCGGCGGGCTATTGGGACAACCTCAACTTCCCGACGCGGCAGTACGTGTCGGACTCGGGCGAGCAGCAATATCGGCGCGGGCTTTACATCTGGTGGCAGCGGACGTTCCTGCATCCGAGCATGCTCGCGTTCGATGCGCCGAGTCGTGAGGAGTGCTGTGCCGAACGCAGTCGCTCGAACATTCCTCAGCAAGCGCTCGTGCTGCTCAACGATCCGACATACCTCGAAGCCGCGCGAGCCTTCGGGGCGCGAGTGCTGACCGAAGGCGGCAGCTCAACCGACGAACGCATCACGTTCGCATGGAAGACGGCTCTGCAACGAGCACCTCGTGCGGACGAATTGAACGTTGCTCGCGGCTTGCTCGAACAGCATCTCGCGGCGTACCGCGCGAACCCAGAAGCGGCGAGCAGCCTGCTGCAAGTCGGTCTGAAACCTGCGTCCGAACAGCTCGACCGCGCGGAACTCGCCGCATGGAGTCATCTCGCTCGTGTGTTATTAAACTTACATGAGGCGATCACTCGCTCGTGATTTCGTGAGCGTCTCTTTCATTGAGGCGACGTCGCTCAGTCACTCCGCAACTGAGACTCACTGAGTGTTGATGCTGACTCACTGGGGTATAAGCCGCTGCTCGCGACTGTTCGGCGTCCCGCTTTTGTGCGGCATTTCGTTGAGGACATGAGGCAGAGATCACGAACGCTCGCCGCGATTCTCCTCAGAACCAGCAAGATCAATCAGCCGATTCGTCGTCACTGCATAACCCGCACGGCGCGAGACCTTTCGCGAACGACCGCGACGATGACGTTGCATATTGAGGCCGTGCAGTTCGATTCGTTGCGCACCATTCGGAAGCAACGACTCCGCAACAACAAAACGCAGACGCGTTCGCCGACACTGTCCAGTGACAGGCACTTTATGCAGGACTCGACTTATCAACGCTTTCGCCAATTGATTCAGCGCACCGGCGGCATCGCGCTCGGTGACGACAAGAAAACGCTGCTCACCGGACGCATTCGGCACCGCATGCGGAAGCTCGAATTGCATTCCCCCGAGGAGTACTTCGCGGCGGTTCAACAAGACGATGTTGAGGTCGTGCATCTGCTCGATGCGATCTCGACCAATCACACCTTCTTCTTTCGTGAAGCCGATCACTTCGAAGTGCTGCAAGAGTTCTTGAGAGACCGTGTACTCGCGGGGCAACGACGCTTTCGCGTTTGGTGTGCAGCGGCTTCAAGCGGCGAAGAGCCGTACTCGTTAGCGATCACCGCGCTCGAGTTATTCGAGCAGATGCACGTTGCCTCTGACTTCAAACTGCTTGCGACCGACATCTCAACGAAGGTGCTTCTTCAGGCGCAGATCGGCTGCTACTCGCAGGAACGCTGTGCCTGCCTGCCGACGGATCTCAAGGCGAAGTACTTCGAACCCGAGCACACAGCAGCAGGCCCCGGCTTTCGCGTTCGCGATCGACTGCGGGATGTTGTCGTCTTTCGGCGACTCAACTTGATCGAGTTCCCCTATTCGCAGCACGAACCGATCGACGCCATCTTCTTGCGAAACGTGATGATCTACTTCGACGAGAAGACGCGGCGTTCGATCGTCGAACACATGCAGCCTCTCTTGCCCGAGAGCGGCCTGCTGTTTGTCGGCATGACCGAGTCGTTGATGGGGATGCACGACGGGTTCGAGTACGTCAGTCCGTCGGTCTATCGCCGGGCAGCCGTCACTTAGGCGCTGCGCCAAAACAAGTCGTCAAAGTGGCGGAACGGCGTAAGCCGTCCGGTGTTGCGATTACCGGACCGCTTGCGCCGTTCCGCTACAACCGGT
>CAZNMS010000232.1:0-13225 GCA_964573505.1 uncultured Planctomycetaceae bacterium
AAGCAGCAGCGAGGCCGGCTGCTGTAGCTTATAGTGATCAAGCAGCAGCTGATGAAGAGAAGAAGCTCAGTCCGCTCGAACTCATGAAGCAGCAAGCCGCAGCGAAGAAGGCGGCGGCAGAAGCTGCAACGGGCGCGGCACCGGCGGCAGAGAGTGCTCCGACAGCACCGGCTGAAGAGAAGAAGCTCTCGCCTCTCGAACTCATGAAGCAAAAGGCGGCCGCAAAAAAGGCAGCGGAAGCAACTGCGGATGCACCTGCCGCGACGGACGGTGTAGCAAGTGCTACAGAAGCTGCTCCCGCGAAGCCGATGTCGCCGCTTGAGATGATGAAGGCGAAAGCGGCCGCAGCTAAGGGGACGAGCGACGCACCGGCAGGTACTTCGACGAGTCCGGCAGCATCAGCGCCAGCAGACAAACCGAAGTCGCCGCTTGAACTCATGAAGGCAAAGGCTGCTGCAGGAGCAACTCCGGCGGCGGGCGCTGCTGCTCCCGCGAAACCGGCGGCACCGACAGCCGCTGCTCCGGTCATCGTTTCAAAGCAGATCATCAATTCGCCGATCCTCAGAACGGACGAACTGAAAGAGTTCTACGTCTCGATGCTGCGGCCATTCCTCAATAGCGATGGCCGCACGGGACGGCTCTCGAATCCGAACGATTCAAAGCGCGAGTTCGCTCGGATGCGAGACACATTGCCGATCGAACTGCATGACTCGTTAGCCGCATTGGAAGTCCGCTGTGACGAACATCGGCAGTACGCTCAGTTAGAGCGGATTCATCATTGGCTGCACTATTGGCTGATTCTGCATATCCCGTTTTCGATCGCGTTGTTGGTGTTGTTCGTCGTGCATGTGATTGTGGCGCTGCGCGTCATTCCGTTTTGAAAGACATGCCGTCGAACACTTGAGAGGGGCCCATCCTGAATACCGACAAGCAAATCTTTCTGATCTTTCACTTGCAGCCCGAGTGGTTCTTCACGTTGATCGGCAAACCCTCGCCGGGTCGCTGCCGGATGAAGTCGGTCACGTTTAAATCTCTGCAACGAACAACCGACGGTCTCTTTGAACCGACGGATGAAAGTCAAGATCTCACGCTGGGGGAATTTCAATTCCAGAAGGATCCCGAGATCTACCTGCGATTGGTCGAGGCCATGACCGGGGCTCAGCGCATGAGCGAAATGCGAATCGTGCGCGGCGTCATCATCTTCGGTGATGCGTCGCTCGACCCGAAAACCGAACCGTGGCATCAAGTCATCGAAACCTATGTCTTGAGAGACTGCATCGAAGACCTCGAACGGCGAGAGCCTCAACATCCGCTCGTCGCAGTCTTCAAACCATTGCTGGCACGGGATGTCGATGTGTTGGAGCGTCATGCCGTTGAGTACTATCGAACCATCAAGCACAGCAGCCTGAAGCAGACTCACATCAACGTCTTGACCGAAGTCTTTGTGGACTGGCTCAGACAACGAACCCCTAAGAAATCACTCAAGGAGATCGAAATGTTGCTCTTCGGTGAACTCACTCCTTTGGAGGAGACGCAGTCGGGAAAGGACCTGATTGAGATTGGTGAGAAACGCGGTGAACAGCACGGAATCGCGACTACGGCCATCGCTCAGTTGGAGTGCAAGTTTGCTCGCGTCCCGCAGACTTTGCAGAAACGCATTAACAAGCTCGACGTGAAGACGCTTCAGGCGCTGACGGTGAAGCTCCTCTCCTTCGAACGCATTCAGGACGTCAAGCAGTGGCTCGATAGCAACAGCCAATAGAGAGCCGCAGTGCCAATCACAAAAGGAGTTCGAAATGATGCTCTTCGAGCAACTCACTCCATTGGAGGAAACGCGGTCGGGAAAGGAACTGATTCAGATTGGTGTCGAGCGCGGCTTTGAAAGAGGTTTCGAACGGGGCTTCCAACGCGGTATGCAGCATGTGGGCGTCAAGATTGTGATCGAACTCTTGAATTCCAAATTCGCGAGGGTGCCGCAGACCGTGCAGAAGAGACTCAGCAAGCTCGACTTCGAGACGCTGAAGAACCTGTCGGTAAAATTACTCACCCTTGAGGGCATTCAGGACGTCAAGCAGTGGCTCGATAGCAACGCCGGTTGAAGTTGTTGGTCGTGCAATGGAGTGTCGAACTTGCGTTTGGCTCATGATCGAGATCATCTCGAACGTGAGCGCCCGACCGAGTTTCAGATTGAGGATTGGCAGTTATGGCTTTGTTTCAAACCAGTCGCGAACTGGCAGCACGCGTCGAAAAGGACGCTCAGAAGCATCCCAATCGCTTTCGCCGCGTCACATGG
This sequence comes from uncultured Planctomycetaceae bacterium, assembly GCA_964573505.1. Lineage (GTDB taxonomy): Bacteria > Planctomycetota > Planctomycetia > Planctomycetales > Planctomycetaceae > AM-0621. The sequence goes on from CAZNMS010000232.1 coordinate 2,294, forward strand.
TGGTCGGCGTTTTGGTTGTCGGCATTCGCGCTGTTATGGGTCGGCTTCGAAGAGGTCTCGGGCCAGAACCACATCTACGAAGGCGGCGACCTCGCGATCGCTCATCGCATGTTCGAGAACGACTGCGCGAAGTGTCATACGAAGTGGGCTCCGCTGCAGCGACTGGTGTCGCTCGACATCGGCGGCAACATCCATTCGGTGACGAACGAAGCGTGCTCGGCCTGCCATCCGGGTTACGAGCATCATCAAACGCAGAAGCCGAGCAACGGCGAGATCAATTGCTCGTTCTGCCACTTAGAGCATGTCGGCGATCACGACTTGAAGCAGTTGACCGACACCGCTTGCACGGTCTGCCATCGCAAGCTCGACAGAAACTTCATCGCGAAGGGCGAACTGACGGCTCCGAGCTTTTACCGCGAGGTCGAGAGCTTCACCGAGTTTGAAGGGCATCCTGAGTTCGCATTTCGTCGCCTCAACTCAAAGACCGCAACATCCGAAGCGAATGAGATCGGCCACGCTCACAAGATTCGCAACGTGCTGGAAGAAGTGGATGTCGGCGGCAATAAGCAATGGCGCGATAAGGCGAAGATCAAATTCAATCACGCAAAGCATCTCGAAGTGCTGACCGACAAAGACGGCAAGCCAAACTTCGCGATCCTGCAGCGACTCGGACTCGACGCAAACAGCAAGCTCAACGGCGTTGATCCCCACTCCATCACTGACGGCTCGCAAGCATGTAATCTTTGTCACAAGGCCGACACCGAGGGCCGCTATATGTTGGCGATCAACTTCGAGCAGAACTGTCATCAGTGCCACAAACTTTATTTCGATGGCGAGCGAGAAGTTCCGCATGAGTCGCCCGAAGTGGTGCGCGGCTTCTTGACCGAACACTTCACATTGAAAGCACTCTCGGCGGCAGAGCGTGTGCAGCTTGTCGAGCCTAATCGGCAGATTCCCGGTCGACAGCGTCCGCGTTTGACGAAGGTCGAAGCAGATGAGGTCACTCAGCAAGTCGCGAAGTCGGAAGCTGACTTGCAGAAGTTGCTGACCGCTGCAGATGCGCTGACGGGTCGGCGAGAACTCGGAGTGAAATCGACGTGCGTGAAATGTCACATCGTCGAGCCGGGCAGTTCGAAAGCTGCCGCTCCGACTCAATGGCAAGTCGTCAAACCGTCGATCCCCGCACGCTGGCAAGCACATTCGACGTTCAGCCACAAAGGCCATCAGATGCTGAACTGTGCCGAGTGTCACGGCCTTGCCAACAAAGACGAGAACGCCGGTCGCAGCGAGCTGCCGCAGCCGAGCGTCTTCCATAGCAAGGACACCGGCGACGTCTTGCTGCCGGGCATCAACCTGTGCCGGAAATGCCATTCGAACGAACCCGTTGTGCCCGCTCCGGGATTCGCTTCTCGGACGTTTGGGGCTCGCAGCGGCTGTGTCGAATGTCACGACTACCACAGTCACGGCGAGCACAGCTTTATCGGTCGTAAGAATCCGGCTTTCGAGCCCAGTGAAGTGTCATTGGAAGCTCTGTTGAAAAGACGATCTAACGAAGCTGGTGCGAAGTAACGGAGCGCGGTGCCTCGGGCAGGCTCAGTTGATGCGACGAACGAGACGAATGGGACGAACGAAAGTCCCGAGTCTGCAATCCCATTCGTCACATCGGTCCCATTCGTCCTCTCGGACTTCATCATGAGTCGATTCAGCATTCAACTTTCAATCGCGGTCGCCAGTGTGCTCGCCGGGATCGCAGTGTGTCGCGGTGTCGAGCCAGCGCCAGATCGCGTCGTCCCGGCACCACTACCGAAGCCTGCAACGCTCGACTTGCCGAATGGCTTTGTCGGCACGTCGTCTTGCACGGCGGTGAACTGTCACGGCGGCAATCCCGCGAAGGCGATCGTCGGTAGCGAGCACACTGTTTGGCTGCAAAACGACATGCATGCCAATGCCTACAACGTGCTGCTCAATGAGACTTCGCAGCGAATGGCAAAGCTGCTGAAGCTCGAAAAGCCGGCGCATGAATCGCCGCTCTGCTTGAACTGTCACGCCCCCGTTGCGGACGCGCCATTCCCTACATCACTCGCCGCACAGCACGCCGATTTGGTGATCGAGGGAGTCAGTTGCGAAGCATGTCATGGCGCGGCTTCGAAGTGGCTCGGTCCGCATGTGCGCGCCGATTGGAAGGCGAAGTCAGTCGAGCAAAAGGCCGAGTTCGGCTTCCGTGACACAAAGGACTTTTGGCAACGTGCGAAGTTGTGTGCTGACTGTCATGTCGGCGCACCGGGTCGCGATGTGAATCACGATCTTTATGCCGCCGGGCATCCGCGACTGTTCTTCGAGCTGTCTGCGTTTCACGCGATGATGCCGACCCACTGGGACAAGCATGCTGATCGGGCTCGTGCGAATCGCGTTACACAAACGGCAAAGGGCGCGGCGATCGAACGCTCATCGCTCGACGCTCAACTGTGGGCGATCGGGCAAGTCGCGTCGGCAGAAGCTGCGCTCGACTTGCTGATGCATCGCGCGAAGACATCTGAAGCCGTCGCCGATCGACCGGAGAAATACACATCGAGCAACGCAGTGCCTTCATGGCCGGAATTGGCAGAGACCGCGTGCTTCGCCTGTCATCACGACCTCGCTTCACCGAGTTGGCGACAAGCTCGCGGCTACAGCAAGCGCAAGCCGGGCGCGTATCCATGGGGTACATGGCTCGTGCCGCTCGTCCCGCATGCAGCGTCACTCGGCTCGAACGGAGTCCGTAGCAACGAAGGACCATTAGCCGCACTCAGTTTGGAGATGTCGAAGCCACTGCCCGATCGCAAAGCGGTCATCAGTCATGCAGAGGCGCTGCGGACGCGACTCAACATGCTCGGGCAAGAACTCAATTCAAAGCCGCTCAGGGAAGAAGCGGTTTCGACGACCTTCATGAAGATCGCGACTGACGGCCCGGCGCTCTCGAATCAATCATGGGACGAAGCAACGCAAGTCTATCTGGCGCTCGTCGCCTTGAGCGAAGCTCATCAAGACATGAAGGGACAACGCAGTTCGAAAGCGAACGAAGCGATCTCATCATTGCGAGACGTTTTGAAGTTCGAGCCGGGCTACGACAGTCCGCTGAAGTATCTGAAGCAGCCTGAATCGAATCTCGAAGAGAAGCTGAAGCTGATCCGGTCGACGTTTGAAGCGAAGTGAAGTTGATAGTCGTGGTTCGCTCTGAGGCTGTGATTTAAACGCCCCCGACTTTGCGTCGGGGATTCAACGGCTTTTGCGCTACTTGGATACAGGGAAAATCGAGTAGCGCAGAAGCCGCTAAACCACTGGGACAAGCCCAAGTGGCGATTTAATCACAACCTCTCCGCGAACCACGACTATGTGATGCCTAAACTCTGACAGACAAAAAAGAGTCGCTTCGCGACATGGGAAAGCGGCGATGAATCGCCGCACTCCACAATATGAGTGAGGACAACGATGACGTTTAATTGGGGCTGGTTGTGCGGAGTGGCTCTCGGTCTCGGGTTTGTACCTGCTAGTTCGCTGGCACAAGACAGCAAGCCGCAGTTCCTCGGAGTAGCGACCTGCGTCGCTTGCCATAACCAGTCGCTGCAAGCGGGAGCTTCGTCGTCGTTGTCGGCATTGGCTCAGAACCGCGAGCTTTGCGCACTCGACGAAGTGAAGACGTTCGAGTCGAAAGACAAGCACATCAAAGCCTTCGAGCTGCTCAAGGGAGAACTCGGGCAGAAGATGGAAAAGCTGCTCGGCTACAAGGTCCTTGAAGACAAGCGTTGTTTGGCGTGCCACTCGAACTGGCATTGGAAAGAAGGCTTCGAGAAGCCCGAGTTGTTCGAGTTCGGTGTCACCTGCGAGTCCTGTCACGGTCCGGCTTCGAAGTGGAAAGACCCGCACGACAAGCTCGACTGGCGCAAGGTCAAACCCGAAGACAAAGAGAAGACCGCCGGTTTCATCGATGTCCGCAATCCGATTCGCCGCGCGAAGCAGTGCTACTCGTGCCATATCGGCAACGTGAGCGAAGGCAAAGTTGTCACTCACGAGATGTACGCCGCCGGGCACCCGCCGTTGCCGAGCATCGAGATCGAGACCTTTGTGTCTGAGATGCCGTCCCACTGGCGCACGATGCGGGAGCGCGGTGAGTTCACGAATCAGAAGGAATACTTCGCGGCCAACTTCCCGAATCAGAAAGACCCGCAACTCGATCTCCCGCAAACGAAGTCGACGTTGATCGGCGGAGTCATGGCGCTGCGCGAGTCGCTCAACCTCTTCGGCGAGCAAGCCGTCGATAAGCACGAGTTCTCGGTATGGCCGGAGCTTGCCGTCTTCGATTGTGCGGCATGCCATCACGACTTGCGTTCGAAGAGTTGGCGCCGCGAGCGCGGCTATGGAACTTCAATTCCCGGTCGTCCGCAGTTCTATGCATGGCCGACCGCACTCGTGAAAGTCGCCGTGCGTCATCGAGCCGGCGATGAGGATGCGAAGTTCAACGCACAGTGGGATGAGTTTCATTCGAACATCGAGAAGCTTCGGCGAGTGCTCGACAAGCAACCGTTCGGAGCTCCGGAACAAATCCGTGCGATCACTCATGGAGCCGATGTCAAAGGCGGACTCGTTGCATGGCTCGACAACTTGGCCGACGAGATCTTCAAGAGCCCCGTGCGCGAAACCGATGCGAAGCGGGCGCTGAAGGCCGTGCTGGCACTCGATGCGCAGGACTACCCCGACTTCCATTCGGCACGTCAGACATTGTGGACCTTCCGCACAATTCAGTCCGAGTTGCAGGTCGAGTACCCGAAGTTCAAACCGAGAGCTGAAGGCGAGACGCTGAAGTCATCACAAGAGCGCGCCATTCAAAACCTCGTGCTGTTCCGCGACTGGGAAGCGGGACCGAAAACGACGTCGTTGCGAACGACCGATGAGTGGCTCGCGAAGTACGAGTTCGCGAGCAAGTTGCGACTCAAGTTGCCTGCCGGAGTGGACAGCGTCATCGCCACTCAACTCCCCGACGCGCTCGACGCAGCGGCGGAGTACGACCCCGATTGGTTCAAAGCTCAGCTCGCAAAGTTCGCAAAGGAACTGCCGAAGGACTGAGCGAAGAGTCGTCCCCGATTACGGTCCAAGAAGGCCGCTTACAAATGACAAAGGCACTCGCGACGGCTGTCGCGAGTGCCTTTGCTTTTGTGCTTCAACGTTCTTCGTGCAATGAAACCGCGCTTACTTCATCAGCTTCAGTCCGCGAGTCGATGCGATGCGGCGGAAGACTTCGAGGAGCTGCGCTCGCACGCCAGCAATCGTTTGATCTCCGGGCACAACGAAGCATTCGCCGCCAGTCATGTCGGCAACCTGCTGCATCAAGTCAACGTCGGCATCGAGTCCGACTGTAATCGTTACTACCTTGATGCCTTTGTTGGCACAGACTTGTGCCTCTGACAGCACCGCCTGTCGCGCTGACGTTGAATTGCCGGGTAGGTTTGCTTGCCCGTCAGTCATCAAGATCATGACCTTCTCGGCAGTGCCCCGAGCGTTGGTTTGCAACTCAACGCGGCCCTGCAACATGCCGCCCGAAATGTTGGTGCCTGACTGATAGTGGCCCGCTTGACGTTGCCGAGTTGTCGTCTTGATCTGAGTGCGATTGGTGCTCAGTGGATGCTCAAGGATCGCTCCCGCAGTGTTCTGATGCGTGTAGACGACAAGCCCGACGTAGTCACCCCCTTCGCCATCCGCCAAGAAGTCGATGAAGAGATCAACGCCATCCTTGAGGCACGTTACGGGCTGCTCATTGGTCTTCCATAGGTCGGGAGTGTCGTCGTTCGAGTAGCGAACGGTCTGCAGGTATTGCAGCCATGTTAGATAGCCATACATGTCTCGATACCCGGCGTCCTTGATCGAACCGCTCGACTTCTGGACCTCGGTGATGAACTCGTCCCAACTGCCCCCCGGATAGGGGTAAGCACCAGTCAGGCCCAATGCGGTCTTGATGTTGGCAGTCGTGAATTGGAAGTACTCGCCCAATCCGCCGGGGGAGCGATTCGTGTTCGTGCCGGATTCGACATAGCACGCCGTGATGTCGCGGCCGGAGTTCGACCCCGTGCCCTGAAACGTGCCCGTAGTGCCTGACAAACTGCTGAAAGTCTGCGTCTTGTTGCCAGACATCTTCAACGTGACCTTCTTCAACGCACTCGTTGACGTGACGACGATCGAACTGCGTTTGAACGTGACATCAATGTGCGGCATCGTCCCCGAGACCGGCAGGCCACTCAGAGTGGCGTACTTCGGAGTGAAAGCGAGATTGCCATAGACCGGACCGCCGAGCTGAGTCCACATCGTCTGCAAATTGCTCTCGACATAGGTTCGTCCGAGTTTGCCGATTGCCCCGAGGCAACTGTCATCATTCATGGAGCCCGAGAAATCGAGCACCAGCACGATGTCGCGCGGCTGAAATCCTGCGACAGCTTCTGTTGCGATCGTGCTCTTACTCGTTCCGAGCGCCGGTCCGAAGAACAGAGGAATCCGGTTGTCCTCGGTTTGCCCGTTCGCACCAACATCAGTGCCGCGTCGCACTCGCACCTTCACGATGTTGTAAGGCGTCTGATTGGTGCCGAAGACCATTTCCGTTTGACCGTTGCCATTAACGATCGTCTTACCGAACTCGATGTCGGAACTCGGCTTCAACGTGACCGACGAGCGATCCCCATTGCGGAAGTTCGCGGCCACTTCTTGAGCTGCCGTTTGAGCGTTCTGCCGAACGGTTGCGGGATTGCTGTCGCTCGTCAGTTCCATTGCTGCCGCAAGCGCTGAAGCATCGGCTGCGGCCTGCATCTGCGTGCGAGTCAGCGAGATAAAGCCAACGTCTACTGTGAATGCAGTAAAGGCGAAGACGACGATCAAGAAGATCGCCGCGAGCACCAGAATGGCCCCGTTTCGCTCCCGCAATTCATTCAACCGAGCACGAAGATTCGAACGGTGAAACATGATTGGGCTCCCTCAGACGAGTTCAGCAAGCTCAGTTGCGACCGGTTCATTCAGAGACAGTCGAATCTCTCGATGCCGCTGACTGAAATCTCAACGCTGAGCTACTTCGTCAAATCGCATTCAAGAACCGAGTTGCAGTTCGTGCGATTGGCCCATGAGGTGAGTGGCAATTGAGAAACAGCTCGGTAGCTCGGCACATCAATGCATCGACGGCTTCAGCATTCCCGGAAGTCCGATGAACTCCGGTCCGAATCAATCTCTTTCTGCCGATCACCTCAGACGGAAAGCAGTTCATCAAAGAACTAGGTCAGAAATTTCTGACGCGCCTCAGTGAGTCAACTCGATTCCGCGTTTGAGGGAATCGACTCACTGCGTTGGAACAAGAATCAGGAAATGACGCAGCCGGGACTTGAGAATGACTCCGGCTTGTCAGTTGAGTCGGTCTCAGCACGCAGCAGCGAAGAGACAGTTCGAACGGACGATACTCTCAATGATGCCGGTCAGTTTGAGAGGACGAGCCAGCATGAAGACAAGCTCGCTCTTCGAACGCGGCGCGAAACGGAGACTTCTTGAAGACCGCGCGGCGCCGCTCGCGTCTTGTCGACCATTCGGCGTTCTTTCATTCGGCAGCAGAAATTGCGCGTGACATGAAGAGCATGTCTTTCGCTTTGCCGCTCGGAGCTTGCCATCGCCATTGCGCTGACTGCGGCATCCTGCTGCGATGACATCTGCTTGAACCGTTATCGTTTCTCAATATGTGACTGCTGCTCGTTGCCTCAATGGAGTTCCCGAAATGCTTCGATCAATCAACTGCGGAATGATCTGCTTACTCCTCGCTGGAGCGGCTGCGGCGGAAGAGGCTCCGATATTTCGCTGGCAGAAGACGATCAACGTCGAGGCGAAATCAGCCGCCGTCCTCACAGCAGCGCCGCTCGATTCAGACATCTACGCCAGCACTCGCGAAGGCTTTCCCGATCTGCGACTGCTCGACGCCGACGGGCAATTGGTGCCGTTCCTCATCCGCCCGCAGATCAAGCAACGAGAAGTTGTCGATCGCTCTGCATGGGGCGCCTCGAACATCGAACTGACGCCGAGCGATGCGGGACTTGAGATCAAACTCTCGCTGCAAGCTGATGATCCGCAGCCGAGCGGCCTCTCAGTCATCACTCCGTTGAAGAGCTTCGATCAGCGGGTCGCGGTCTATGGAACGGAACCGGGACAACCCGAACGACAGCTCGTGCAAGATGCGCTGATCTTTGACTACTCGCAGTTCATGTCCGTGCGACGTTCCGACATTCGTCTGCCCGACAACAAGTGCCGCAGCTTCCGACTGACGCTGCAAGCACTGACCGCCAATCAAGAGTCGGAATTATTACAGATCACGCGCAACCTGACGGACGGCGGGAAGACCGAAGCCAATCGCTCCGAACAGATGACCGTGCAACGCCGCGCCTTCCGCATTGAACGCATCGACTTTTGGCGCGAGACGAAGCGCCTCGAAGAGAAGAGCAAGGTCGAGCACGACTATCCGGTCGCGAAACTCGCAATGACGGAAGACGCGGAGAAGCACGAAACGACGCTGACCCTCACGACTCGTCGCGAGCCGTTGACCGGCTTCAAGATCGCGACCGGCGATGCGAACTTTCGTCGCACCGTTCAAGTGCTTGTCCCTCAAGAGAAGGGAGTGCGTACCGAATGGCGCGAGATCGCGAGCGGCACCATTTCGAAGTTCGCGATCGGTGACTTCTCCGAATCGAAACTCACGCTGCACTTCCCCGAGCAACGACACGAGACATATCGCATCGTGCTGAAGAACGGTGACAGTCGACCGCTCAACATCGAGTCGGTCAGCGGGCTCGGTCACGTTTATGAAGCCGTCAGTCTTCGAAACGATAAGAACGCGACGACGGTGAGTTTCGGTTCCGATCTCGCGAAGGCGCCGCAGTTTGATCTCGCCGCCATTCAACTCGCCCTCGATCGCTCGACCGAGATCGCAGCATCAACACTCGGCCCTCAAACCGAAGCCACTCCGGCCGCAAGGATGCCGCTCAATCTGCAAGCGATGCTCAACAATCCGGTGCTACTGGGCGGACTCGTCTGCGTGCTGATAGCGGTGCTCGCCGTCTGCTTGATGAAGGCGGGAAAGCGAATCGCGGAACTCCCGGAAGACTCGTCAGAAGGCACTCCGCAGTAGTCCTCTTGTGCCTCTCAGGCGAGCGGCAGATGAGTTCAAACCGGTACGACGGACTTGTAGTCCGTCGAAGACGAGGGCCGACGGACGACAGGTCAGTCATACAAGAATTCTCCGGTAGGTTCTCAACTGCCATTCGCCATAACGGCAGCCGCTCAGCAACGTGCATTCGATTCTGACGAGCGGCCATTACGCGTTCGGCAGAGGGTTTCCTTCAGCACTCTGTCTCCGATGCCCTCGCTCCGTTCGCTGCCAGAAAACGCCGTTGACCGTTTTCTTTTGAGCGGCCTATAAGCCCGCCCCCATCGCCAGAGAGGTCCGAGGGAGAGGCACTCGGCGGATTGGAATGCCGACGTATGAAGGGAATCATGCGATGAATGACAGGATGCAAAACGAGTCTGCGCCAGCTCCGGTAAGTTCCGGAATCAGCAGCACGAAGCCGTCTCGAAAGTTCCTCTATGTAGGCGGCACCGTCGCGGCGTTAGTCGCCGGCGGAGCGGGACTTCAATGGTGGAATGCTCAAACGGGCTCAGCAGCGGAAGGCTCCGGCAAAGCAGCCGTGAAGCAAACGGGAACCACTGCCGAAGCGGGCACCGCGACTGCTCAAGCCAAACGCGAAGCGGCTGCAAAGGTCACGATGAATGGCCGCAGCATCTCGATCCCGCTCGACGATGTGTTTCGCGAGTGTGCCTTACGAGTCGGCAACGACGTCATCGAGAGCATGATTAATCGCGCGGTCATCCAATTGGCCTGCGAGCAGCAAGGCGTGCAAATCACGGAAGCCGAAGTCGAGCAAGAGATCGTTCGGATCTCGAAGCAGTTCGGCATACCGACCGAGTCATGGATCGAGATGCTGCGCCAAGAGCGCAACATCACTCCCGAGCAATACAAACGCGATGTGATTTGGCCGATGCTCGCGCTCAAGAAGCTTGCGGGCGAGAAAGCCGAAGTCACCGAGAAGGACATGCAAGAAGCCTTCATTCGCCACTACGGGGCTCGCGTGAAGTGCCGCATGATCATGTTCGACAACCTGCGACGAGCGAACGAAGTCCTCGCGAAAGCCGAACTCAAGCCGGATGACTTCCCGCGTCTGGCGCGTGAGCACTCGATTGATCCGACGAGCCGGGCGATGGAAGGCAGCGTGCCGCCGATCGCTAAGTACTCGGGCAATCCGGAACTGGAGAAGGCGGCGTTCCGACTCAAGGAAGGCGAAGTCTCCGGCATCATTCAGTTCGGCATGAATCGCTACGTCATCCTGAAGTGCGAAGGATTTACCGATCAGAAAGTGAAGGACATCTCCGAAGTCCGCGACGCGCTCCACAAAGACCTTGTGGAAGAAAAAGTACAAGAATCGGTTGCGAAGTTGTTTGAGAACATGAAGAAGGGCGCGCACATCAACAACTTCTGGAACAACACTGCTTCAGGCGACTTGCGACAGGTTTCCGGTGCTCAACCGGTCGGCGGCGAGAAGACAGCAGTAAGGCAAGCAGCGGGTGAAACGACCGGCAAGACCGGCGTCTATAACCCGGTAACGGGGACAGGTTCGAAGCCCGCAACTTCACCGGTGCCGACTCGACCGGGAACATCTCCGGTTAAGAAGTAATTCGTCTGCGGCATGCCTCACTGTCATTTTTATGACAGCGGGATAGCTCAGCTTTATGAACTGTTGCGTTCCTTCGCATTGGCTCCAAATGCCAATCAAGAGCCGAAGGGACGCAACAGTTCTTTCTTTGGGTACGCCCGTTTGCCGCCCACTCCCC
>CAZNMS010000233.1:0-13189 GCA_964573505.1 uncultured Planctomycetaceae bacterium
TCGTGCGTTCTTCGACTTGCCGCACGGCGGTCAGGTATTCGTCGAGCTTGCCTCGATCCGCGCTGCCCAGATGTTTCGTCACTCGTTTCGCGTCATCCGCAACGCCATCAAGGATGCTGCCGCGACGACTGAGTCGGCGGCGAATCGACTCTTTGCTCTCCTTCTCGACGCCGAACAGCGCATTGAAGATCTGCTGCGTGTTGCGTTCGGCGGGAAGCTGAATGCCATCGCGAGACCAGGCGAGCGACGTGCCTTCGATGGCAAGTTCCAGTGATGAAAACCGAGTCGCTGCTCCATGCGCGTCGGCAATGAGTTGATCGGCGGAGACCGTATTTCGGAACGCGCCACCGTCGCCCGGCACGTTTGCGCCGGTGAGCCACACTCGTTCGCAGTTGTGATGTTTGCCGAGCACCATCGGATGATGCAGACCGCTGATCGGCGTGATGTCCGCGCGATGTTTTTCGAGCGACTTCAGCGGCGCGGTGAACTCGTAGTCTTTGCCCGCCTTTTCGATCTGCCAGGTGAGCGTGTTGACTCCGTTAGGGATGTAGAGAAACACGCTGCGCTTCGGCTTCGACGGTGCAGGAGTCGCGGCCATGCAATCGAGCAGCGGTAACGCGATCGTTGCACCGAGTCCTCGCAGCATCGTGCGACGTGAGATCTGCCATTTATTGAGATGGATATTTGCCATGGTTTAGGTGCTCGCTGTTGGAGAGGTTAGTTGAGTTCGAAGGTATTTTATTTGGGCTTAGGTTTTGTACGACGGACTTGTAGTCCGTTGAGAGTGATACGCGACGGACTGCAAGTCCGTCGTACCGGGAGGTACTCATCTGCCGATCGCTCAGCGACTCAGGAAGCACGACTATTGACTGAAAGAATGACCCATGCCCCGCGAAACGAAGCCGAGCTTTGCACGACGGACTTGCAGTCCGTCGAGAGCGATGCGCGACGGACTGCAAGTCCGTCGTACCGTTTGGTGCTGCCTTCCAACTCAGCGCCGTTGAAACAAGTCGGAACACACAAACGCTTCCACAATGTCTTGCAGCCGATAGTTCTTCGCCTTGCTCGCGTCGGCGATCTTTTTCAGCTCGTCGCGATCCGAAAGACTCATCGTCCGACGTAGGCCGTAGGTCGCGAGCTTTTCGATGAATGTGTGATTGAAGGCGTCGAGGTCTCGCAGCAGCAGTTGCTTGAACTCGGCGGCGTTTTGGTAAGCGCGACCATCCGGGAACTTGCCCGACGAAACAACGGTGGGATTGTCGCCGACGCCGTCCGTGACCTCCTCCGTGCGCCAGCGCCCGATCGCGTCGTAGTTCTCGAAGGCGAGCCCGAGATGATCGATCTTCGCATGACACGCGGCGCACCGAGCATCGTGAATGTGCGCTTCCAGTTTCTGTCGCAGCGTTGCTTTCGGACCGGTCGGATTGGTCGGGATCGGATCAACGTTCGCGGGCGGTGGCGGCGGTGACTTGCCGAAGATCGTCTCGCTCAACCACACGCCGCGATGCACGGGACGATGCCGCACGCCGTCACTGGTCAGCGACAGAATCGAAGCCTGAGTGAGCAAGCCGCCGCGATGTGCTTCCGGCTTCAGGCTGACACGGATGAATTCGCGATTGGGATCGGTGCCTTGTCGCGCGGCTGTGAATGACTCTTCGAGACCGTAGTGCTTCGCGAGCAACTCGTTCATCACGCTCCAGTCCGAATGCAGGAACTCGCGCAGCGTGAGTCCGCCGGTAAGCACCTCGCGGAAGAACAACTTTGGCTCGGCGAGCATGCTGTTCTCGAGCGCTTTGTCGTAGCTGGGATAGAGCTTCTTATCCGGCTGAAACATGCCGACCTTCCGGAGCCTCAGCCATTGTGTCGCGAACGAATCGCTGAACCGTTCGGCGCGAGGATCAGCGATCATGCGAGCGAACTGCTGAGCGAGCACGGTCTTGTCGCGCAGCTTGCCTTGTTCGGAGAGGTCGAAGAGTTCGGCATCGGGCATCGTGCTCCACAACAAATACGAGAGTCGCGACGCGATCTCCCAATCATTGAGCGTGCCTCGGTTTGTTTGCTCGTCGCCTTCGGCAATGAAGAGGAAACTTTTGGAATTCAGGATCGACGCCATGCCGGCTTTGACCGCGTTGCGGAACGACTCTTTCGCATTGAGTTCGCTCTGCACCGTTCGCATGTAGCCATCGAGTTCTTCCTCGGAGACCGGTCGGCGGAAGGCACGCTTCGCCAACCGCGCGAGACATTCGCGAGCCTGCCGCAGATCACCTTCGTCGGCGGGCATGTAATCGTCGCGACACTTCTTTTCGGCGTCGGTCAGCACGGGACCACGCCACGTGACCAAGTCCAGAATGAGGAACGGATAGCGAGCCCGTCCCTGCTCGTCGGTCAGCTTCATCTGCCACGGAGAACGTCCCAGCTTCGTGCTGATGAATGGGACGTCGCTGTGTCGGCCAGAGCGAGGAGTATTCGACGGACCCGGCACGTCGTTGTAGACGAAGATGCTTTGATGCCCTTTCGGCAAGTGAGCTTGAAACGTGACTGTGATCGGCTTGTCTTCGTCCGCGACGATGTCTTGCTCGAACAACACGCGGTCGAGTTTTTCGTGATAGACCTTCAAACGCGGTGCTCGACCATTCGGCGGACGCAGGCCACTGAGCTGATAGCTGATTTCATAGACGCCGGGCTCGGGCAGACTGCCGATCGACGAGTAGCGAAAGATGTCGCCCGGCCACATCTCAAAACGCACTTTGTCGAGCAGTCCCAGTTCGCGCAGTTGTTCGCGATGCCGTTCTTGGATCTGACTCTCGACGATCGCGCGCTTCGTGCCGCCAAACGGTTCCGGCGGCTTCTGACCTTTCTTCAGAGGGGCGGCGGGCTCGGGATAGGCTTCATTCAAGATCGTCTCGGCAGCGGCGAGATACTTTTCGATGTTCGAGGGCGACAACGTGAGCACCGAACCCAAACGCTCGAAACCCTGCCACTCGGGATCTTCCAAAAAGTTGCCCGGATCCTTCGCATCGAATTCAACGCCGATCAAATCACGCACGGTGTTGACGTACTCGTCCCGCGTGAGTCGATTGAAAGTGATCTTCGCGCGCGAGGCCATGCGTGCCGCCTCACCCTCTTTCATCCGCGCCGCAAGCCACTCGACAACCTGCGCGCTCTCCTGAGCAGAAGGACGTTTGGGCTCGTTCTTCGGCGGCATCTCTCCCGAGTTAATGCGCTCGATGACCTCAAGCCACTGCGGGTTGTTCTCAGTGCCGACATCCTTCGAAAGCGTGTCGAGTCGAAACTCACCCTCATGCTTCTCGGCATTGTGACAGCGGTAGCAATGAGTCTTCAGATAAGGCAGCAAAGCCTTATCAAACTCAGCCGGTGAGGTCGCAGCCTGCGCGACAGTGGCAACGCTCATGATCACGGCCAGCAGTGCGGGCAGTGGCACACGCAGCAGGCCGACAAGAAGTAATTTCGATTTCAAGCCAAGATCTCCTGAATCACATGCCCATGCACTTCGGTCAAACAGCGATCAACGCCCTTGCTGCGGTAGGTAAAGCGAGCGGCAGGCGAGTTTATAGCGGTACGACGGACTTGTAGTCCGTCGAAGAGGCGGCCCGACGGACTGCAAGTCCGTCGTACAAAAAAATCGCGGCCTCGTTCACGGTGAGGTTGCAGAGCCGCGCCCGTCAGGAAGCGGAATCCGTTACGAAATAGCCAAAAGACCGCTTCCTAACGGGCGCGGCTCTGCGACCCAATGCGAGACCGAAATGAACTTCGCCAAAATCGCCAGTAGGTTCTTAACTGGCGCTGGCCTAACTCGCTCTTCCGTTCGAGACGCGACGCAGCATGAGTTGCTCGTCCTTCGTCGCGGGATGAATCGCCGAACTTCAGGCTGATCCCTCGCCGTTCGTCGTCAGCATCGCGATGACCGCGCTGTGCCATTTGATGGTCGTGATCCCGGCAACTGCTACGACCGGGCAAAGTGGCGAGTCTGTCTCCGCTCTTTCGGCGACCCTCTGCCGAACGCTTTGAAATCTCAAAGCGCGACTTCTCTTGAGCCGATATCCCGAGTCGGTCGCATTTTTCGCGGCCGAATCGCGTCTCCACAGTCAGAGTTTGCCGACCGGCGAAACAACTGACTCAGCTCATTGATGTCGCACCCATGAGTCACGTTGTCGCCCCTTCAACCGCAGAAGTCCCGCAATCGGCTCCGCCGCTGCCTCAGCCGGAGATCTATTGGCGGCAGGCTCGCGAGCCATTGGCGTGCCTCATTTTTCTGCTGCCGCTGCTCTTGATCTACGAGTTCGGCGTTTTGTGGTTCGGCGCGGGACGCGACGGAGTTCGCAACGGCGCGGACTTTTGGATGCGCAGTTGGCTGCAGAACGCCGGAGTCGACAGCGTCATCGTCTTGCCGCTGCTTGTTGTCGGCGTGCTGCTCGCATGGCACCGAGCCGGGCACTATCCGTGGCGCATCACTCGCGAGACGCTCGTCGGAATGTTTGCAGAGAGCTTGCTACTCGCCGTCTGCTTGCTGTTCGTCGCTCAGATGCAGGATATGGCGTTTCAATGTTGGTTCCCGAGTGCATTGAGCATTCGCGACGAGGGCGCGGGGCATCGTCCGTTGCTTGCCGTTGCAGCCTCAATGGGGCCGCGCATGATCGCCTTCGTCGGTGCCGGAGTTTACGAAGAGGTCATGTTCCGACTGACGATGCTGCCGGCCTGCCTCTCGTTCTTTAAGACGATGCGAATGCCGCCGCGCTGGGCGGCGGGACTCGCCGTCTTTCTGACGAGCCTCTTCTTTTCGGTCGCTCACTACATCGGACCGGCGGGCGAACCGTTCTCACTCTTCAGCTTCACGTTTCGAGTGACTGCCGGTTGTTTCTTCGCGAGCGTCTTCATGCTGCGCGGCTTTGGTATCACCGTCGGATGTCATGCCCTCTACGACATTCTCGTCGGACTGTTGACGATCAGTGCTGCGACGGCAGTGTGAAAGCGAAGCCCCCTCAGTAACGACTGATGTAGCAAAAGTTGCATCCTCGCGCCGGACATCGCTACTCGTCGACGGGCTGCTGAGTCGTGATGCCGAAGTACGCCATCAACCTTTCGGCACCGTGCTCGTTGCCATAGAACGGCAATTCGTTTCCTTTTACACGTTGTCTGCCGTTCACAACGAGCAATCGCGATTCTCAACGAGAAGCTCATGGCAGCCCGTTGGCGACGGCAGTAGCGTTACGACTGACGCATCGACTGCCGAAAATGCACTTGTTGGAAAGAACTTCAAGTGCGCCGCAAAAAGTAGGCGAGGATCATTGCGGTCTCGCGTAGGGGCGCAACTCTGCAACCACACCGTGAACCGTGCCGAAAAATGATTGGCGACCTTAGGCGAGCGGCAGATGAGAAGTTACCGGCGATCTTCTGTAAGACGCACTGGTATGAACTCACCTGCCGTTCGCCTTTGCGTTGATTTCTCATGCAACATAACGACCGCTCGAATCGAGGGGCTGACATGCACACGACGAGATTTTCTCACCGAAGCACTGATCGCGGCGGATTCACGCTCATCGAATTGCTCGTAGTGATCGCCATTATTGGCATGCTGGTCGCGTTGCTGTTGCCTGCTGTGCAACAAGCACGTGAAGCGGCCAGAAGATCTCAGTGCCAGAATCACTTGAAGCAGATCGGTACTGCCGTGATGAACTTCGAGAGCACCTACAAAGCATTTCCGCCGGCACGCTTATTTCCTCGCCCGGGCGATCCTCCGGAGTTCAGTTGCGGCGGTCGTGAGCCTTCATGGTTCGTAAGAATCCTTCCGCACCTTGAAGCTGGGAACGCGCACGATGGCTGGGATGAGTACCGCGACTACAACAGTCATCCGGACAACGTTCGGTCGAAGGCGTTCTCTTTCTTTGTGTGTCCAACACGACGCGACGCAGCCAATGCCGTGACGCCGCCGAGCGCCGTTCCATGGTACTATCCGTGCGGATGTAACGGCGGAGTTATCATGGTTGAGGGCGGTGCGACCGGTGATTACGCAGCGGTGCATGGAGATTTCACGGGCGGATCAAGTGGCTTGCCGACCGATTTTTGGCGCGGCGGAAATGGCACCGGCATCCTTATCAGTAGTCGAGCGGTATGTGAGTCGAATCAACCGATTTCATGGTTGGACCGTATCACGACGGCGTCCGTGACGGACGGTATGAGTAACACATTGATGGCCGGTGAGATGCACGTACCAAAGGGCCGACTCTCGCAGGTTCCCGAGAATGGCCCGCTCTACAATGGCGAAGACCTACCTGCTTTCGCGCGAATTGGTGGGCCCGGAATTCCGCTCGCTCGAAATTCAGATGATACTGGCATTCCAGTTCTCGGGTTCGGTAGTTGGCACGATGGAGTCTGCCCGTTTGTTGCGGGCGATGGCCGAGTCGTCTTTCTGAATATTAATCTTGATACACAACTCTTAGGCAGACTCTGTCATCGAAAAGACGGTCATGAAGTTGCACTTGATTAATTCAATGAGCAGGCCGAGTTCATTTCTCAGTTCACTCAGGAGCATCCCGAATTCAGTGTTTGCGGTGCGCAACCTGATGCTCATGGCGGGACCTGTCGGTGCGATTCTGCTCCTTCTCAGCGGTTGCGGTCCGACTCACCCGGCGACGTATCCCGTCACGGGCAAGGCGCAGTTCGAAGACGGCGAACTCGTCACGATGGGCTTCATCGAACTGCGTTCGAAAACGTCGCCGCCCATCATTGCACGCGGCAAGATTGAGTCTGACGGAAGCTTTAAAGTCGGGACGTATTCGTCTTCCGACGGAGCCGTTCCGGGCGAACATGATGCCATTGTCATTCAGGTGCTGTCGCCGCCGTTGCTTCATGGAAGTCAGGTGAAGCACGAGCGCGATCACGGCGCCGCCGTCGATGCCAAACATGGCGACTTCTCAACTTCCGGCCTGAGTATCAGCGTCCGTGCTGACGGCCCGAACTCACCGACGCTCACACTCACTCGTGCAAAGCAGCAGCCGGTTCGACACCACTCTGCTCTCCCCGTGAAAGCGCATGAGAAGCACGAATCATCCCAATAACCGGCCGCTAGGCGCGACAGATACCGTCTGATGCCCGACGACGGTCGCAGTTCGATGAATTGTCGAACTGCGCCGTCGAACGCGGACATGCGGCGCGTTGGCGCGGAGAAAGCTGCTATCTCCCGCCGATGGCGATCAGGGCGGTCGGCTTGCCGCCGATGGGGTATGTCCCGGCCGGTTCGAGCGTTGCGAGCGAGATGGCCATGATCGTCGCGTCTCCGGGATTCGTGACAAACGCGAAGCGGCGAGACGCGTCGCAAGTGATGTCGTGATGACCGGAGTGGCCTTCGACGGCGCTGCGTCCCAGTTTCAACGTCTTCAACGATTGAGCGTCGGCGAAGTTGCGGTCGCCGTTCGGGTCCAGAGAAATGATCTCCAGTCGCTCGTCCGGTGCGGCTTCTGAGTCGTCGTCATGTTCGACGGCGTCGTGCATGACGAACGCGTATGTCGCAGTCTTCGTTTGAGCGATGACTGGCGTCAGGGCACGCGTCGCAGCGCTGCTCTTCAAGCTCAAGAACTGCGGCGTCGGAGTTGATTGGCTCGCGTCGATCATCACCAACTTCGCGTCAGTGCCTCGACCGGTCACGCACAGGACGTAGTTTCCAAACGTCGCAAAGGCTCCGGTTCGCAGCGGCTTATCGTCGCTCTTGCCTAACGAGATGTGTTGCCACTTCACCGCATCAGGTTTGAGCGACGCCGTCAGATCCGCAGTCAGCCACACGATGCCGTCTGAGGGCGCGAAGAAGACTTTGCCTTGATTCGTCGTCGCGCCATGCAGACCGCCGCTACTGAGGAAGAATGAGTACGCCAGCTTCGAGTCCTTGCCGCCCAACTTCGTGACGTCGACTCGGCCTTTGTTCGGTCCGCCTCCATCAACCCAAGTGGCATAGGCGACTTGATCATTCACCGCAGCCAGCGTGATGTGATTGCCGCCGCCTTCATAGAAACGCTGTGCTGTTGAGAGTGTCGGCTTCTGTTCGGCGGATGCGCGCTGTGTGCCTGAAGTGGCATTAGAAGTTCCCTCAACCGCGCCAGCAGCCGTTGCTACGAGAGCCGGATCGACTCGGGTAAAGCCATTGAGCTGATCGTTCGCGATGAAGAACTTGCCGTCATAGGCATAGATATGAGCCGGGTTGCCTTGCTTCTGATCGAGTGTCGCGGCCAGTTGTCGAGGAGTTGCCGGATAGCGCCAATGCCCGTGATCGCCGTGATCTTCGTAGCGCACTCCGGCATCGATCAGCACCCAGCCGCTTTGAAACGCGCCTTTCTCTTCGTCACGGATGCCGGCGAGCACGAAGCCGCCATGCTCTTTCATCTGCACCAGTTTTTGCTTGCTGGCATCGAGCGGCTTGACTCCCGGCACCGGCTGAGCCGCTCCGACATGCAACTGCTTGTCCTCGTCGATGCCGACGTCCGCCCAACGCAGGCTTTGATCTTTGTGGTCTTCGAAGATCAATCGCGTCACAGGCCGCAGCTTCTTGCTGTCGCTCTTCGGTTGAGTGCCAGCAGTCGATGTCACTGAAACGACATCACCGCTGGCGGTAGGAGTTGCTACACGAATCTCAGCAGTGGTCTCTGCGGAAGTTTCAGAAGTGATCTCAGCCGATGCCGTAATGATCGACACATTCATTGGCGCGAGTTGTTGAGCGACTGCAACGCTCTTTGCTCGCACGGCATACAAACGCGTGCCGGTGCGGAGCAGGAGCGTGTTGTCGCTGATCGCCGTGCCGTAGACGATCGGATCGCGACTCTCAGACGCACTGCTCTCGCGGCGTTTGCGGAACTCTTCGCCGAGCAACTTGATCTCTTCAGCATCGAGCGCCTTATCGCCGTTCTTGTCGCCGCGCGCGAGGGCTCGGCGGAAATCCTCCGGCAACTCTTGCTCGTCGACTTTGCCGTCTCCGTTCTTGTCGTGCTTGAGCAACATCGCCGCAAAGCCGCCGCCGCCGCCGGGGCCGCCTGCCCCGTTAGTTCCGCCTGCGGCTCGCGCTCCGCCGCGTTCTTCAGCGCTTCGACCTTTCTCGGTGCCAGCGTTCGCATCAGCAGTCGCTCCGCCGGGATGTCCGTGTCCGTGACCGGGACCGCCTTGAGTCTCGACATAGGTCTCCGGCTTCGGCGGATGCTCGTTGTCCCACAGTTCGTTCTGAGCAAGCTCGACCCACTCAGGACCGGCTTTGATGACGGTCGTCACGCCATTGCGTCCGAAGAGATACAGCTTGCCGTCGTTCACGATCGGAGTGGCCCAGCAGGCGCTCGGCAGACGTCGCGCGTAATTTTCGTTACCCGTCTGACGATCGAGGCAATAGATGATGCCCGTGCGATTGATGAAGTAGACGCACTCGCCGCAAACGACGGGGCTTGCATAGTCGCTGAGAGCGCGAGTCGCGCGCCACTTCACGCTTGCTTGACCGTTGCCCGCGAACTCCAAACACAGGTTCGACTTCGCGGCGTTCTCAGACACTTCGAAGTCCGACAACGTCGCGCCTAAGAACAGTTGCGAGCCCGCGATCAACGGCGACGGCACCGAGTTCCCGCTGAGTTCACCGATCGACCACAACTTCTCGCCGGTCGTCGCGGCATAGCTATCGACGCTGCCGCCGGAACTGAGCACGACCTGAGTTTGCTCGCCGCGCTCGAACGTCACCGGTGAGGACCATGATTGGCTCGACTTCCGATCGACCTTCCACTTCGTTTGCCCCGTCGCTTTGTCGAGGGCGATGAGATAGCTCGGCCCTCGATGCTGAATGTTGACGAAGACCGCATCCGCCGACTGAGCCGGTGAGCTGCCGAGCCCATGATGATTGTCGAACTTGCCGAACTCAGTGGTCAGCGAGCGTTGCCACAACACCTTGCCTTGATGATCAACAGCGACAACGTCGCCGCCTTCGAAGAACGCATACACGCCGCGCGCATCGACCACTGGAGTCGGAGCCGCGCGAGCCACGGAGTAGTTCGACGGTAAGCCGGTGCTCGCTTTGATCTCGGTCTGCCACTGTTGTTGCCCCGTCGCGACATCGAACGCGGTCAACAAGCACTTCTCTTTCTGAGGCCCTTCAACCGACGTCACGAACACAACTCCGTTCCATGTGACCGGAGCCGACTGGCCATAGCCCTTGAGTTCCAACTGCCATGCGATGCCCTCGGTTGCCGACCACTTGATCGGCAACTGAGCGTGCTGAGCGACCGAAGTTCCGCCATTGCGAAAGCTCGGCCAAGAGCGACTGTTGGGAGCAAGGTTCTCGGCCTGAGCACTTCCCATCACGGTCGCTAAGAGAACGCTGATCCAAACGCGAAACGATCTATTGAGAGACACCATGTCTTGAATTCCTTGAGATGCAGATTGAGTTTGTGATTCGTCGTCAGGTTGCTTTTCGCGCTTCGACTCAATGGGGCTTACCGGTTGAATGGGACGAATGAGCTTCGACAAGAGCATTCGTCCCATCGGTCCCATTCGTCCCATGTGTTTCCTGCGTGATTAGCAACCTGAGGATCAATGACCGCGTGCCTGCGGAGACTGCTGAAAAATTCGCCCCTCGGGCTTGTCCCAGGGGCTTGGCGGCCTTTGCGCTACTCGAATTCGTTTAGAAGCGAGTAGCGCAGAAGCCGTTGAACCCCCGGGGCAAGCCCGGGGGCGTTTTTTCAGCAGTCTCCTGCGGCATGCGGTTAGACAACTTGTCGAGCGCGAGTCACTTCGCAGGCACATCGAGTTCGACGCGCAGCGCTTCTTCCGAACCTTGCCACTCGCGCACGAGCGGCGTCTTTTCCGGCACACTCAGCGGCGCTGGGATCGGCACGGGCACGCTGCCAACGGACTCGACGGTCAGTCGATACGAGCCGGGATCGAGCTTCACGGCCTGACTCGCATCAGGCGTTAGCAAGCGGAACGTGCCCGTCGGATCGGACACTCCAAACGCGATGCGATCGCCCGCTGGTCCGAACACGTTGACTTGAATGTCCCCGAAGCCGGCACCGTTCAGCAGCACTTGCCCCGGCGTGCCGTTCATTGGCGAACTGCGCTGACCGCAGCCCATCACGGCAACGAGGCACGCGAACGCGAGACATCGCGCACGACGAATTGATTGCAGAGGAGAACTCATTCGAGCACCTCCGTTTCACCGCCGTTGCGTGAGTGCATTGCGATGTTCAATGACGCGTTGATGTTCTCGCTCACGAACCGCACGCCGCCGTCGCCGAGCAACACATGAGCCCCGCCCATATGCATGCTGCGCGGTCCAAAGAAGCCGACACCGTGGATGACGATGTCGGGGATGTTGCTGTTCGGCGTCAGATAGCCATTGGTCATCGTGCTGTGATTGAGACCTCGAATCCAAGATCCACCGCGACCGGAACTCAGCCCGCGCCAAGCCGTGCCGACAGCCAGCACGGCATTGAGATTCGGATTGATGATCGTCCCCGACGGCCATCCGCCGCCCGATCCCGTATAGCCCGGCCCCGTCCCGCCGGTTGTTCCGGTCGAGGCATTGAGGATCTTGCGATAGGGCAATGGCGGAGTCGTTCCGGCCGGCAACGTCACGTCGCTGCCATCACCGCGAATGGACTCACTCATGAAGACAGTGTTCGACGCACCGTCGGTGATGTCGCGCTGGCGCACGCTCGAATTCACATGCACGATGCCGTCTGTCGGAAAGCGATCGTCATAGTTCGTGCCGGTGCCCGACCCATTGCTGACCATGTAATTATTCGCACCGAAGACAAATGGCACGGCGGGAGTCCCCATTGAGACCGTGTATTGGTTCGGACCGGGATCGCTCGGACAAAGGAAGCTCGGAATCACAGTTGCCGCCGCGCCAGCGAAGAGTGGATTGAGCACTGGATTAAACCCCGGCCCGGTAAGCAGCGGTCTTTCGAAGTCGAGCAGACTTTGCAGTCCGGCTTGATCGAGGTACGGCAGCAGCCGCGCTTGAGGCGAGTAAGAACTACTACCTGTCGCCGGCGGATACATGCCGAACGACTCTTCGTAATTGTGGAGCGCGAGTCCCAATTGCTTGAGATTGTTACGGCACTGACTGCGGCGTGCGGACTCGCGAGCTTGTTGCACAGCAGGCAACAGCAGCGCCACCAGCACGGCGATGATGGCGATCACAACGAGCAATTCGATCAACGTAAATCCGCGTCGTCGCGCGGTCGAATGAGGTCGATTCATAGAACTATTCCTTTGAAAGAAGTCAGCGACGTGCGACGTCAACCGCTTCGACATCGAGTCGAACGGGACGAATCTCGGCGCGCAACACGAGCCGGTACGCACAAGCGATGTAGTAAAAGCAACACAGAGCGAGCGGCTCTTTGGCATTCAGAACGGTGAGAGGCTTCTCGACGCGTAGCCGATAGACGGCTTTCGCACTGCGAAAGCGTTTGTCGGCTTTTGCTCCGCAAAAGCATCCTTTCGCGGAGCGAAAGGCGACGATCAATCACGCTCAGCCAAAGATCCTCAAACGGCGAGAGCCGGAGGACCGCGCACACGCACTCGCTCGACGCACCGCTGCGAGCATCGACACTCAAGATGGATTCGTTCTGACACGCGCGGACCACAACTCAGCAATGGCCGCTCAGCGACGATATGACTTTGAGCGATCGCCCCAAGCTGACAGAAGCAGCACGGGCCGCTCATGACCTCGGGTTCATCGGGTTGTGCATCAACGCGCGGCGCAGACGTCTGCGTGACAGCGACGTTGATCGTCGAAGCCATCGGCTTCGAGCAGTCGGCAGCGACGATGTGTTGTTGAAGATGCGCGGCACAGTGCGGGTCGTGAGCGTGATGCTGATGCCACCACTCATGCATCGACGGTGCGCACACCGCCAGCACGAGGTAGCTCAGCAAGCACACTCCCGTCATGAAGTACGGCATCAGCCGTTGTTCTTCCCGCTCCCGACGCATCGTTCGATTAACTCCGTTATGGACGTGTGCCAAAAACTACATCCTCACCGCACCAAGTAGCTGAAATCGTGAGATTTCAGGCATTTCCGCCGTCCGAAATCTGACGATTTCGGCGACAGCATCGCGTAGGTAAGTCGTTGATTGTCGCCTTTCGCTCCGAGACTGTGATTAAATCGCCCCTGGGCTTGTCCCAGGGGTTTAGCGGCCTTTGCGCTAC
>CAZNMS010000234.1:0-13178 GCA_964573505.1 uncultured Planctomycetaceae bacterium
CTGCCGTCGTCCCGCCGATCTCGACATCAAAGTTCGAGCCGCTTTCAAAGCTGACGTTGCCTGAGTTGAGAATGCCGGGACTCGTGCCGGGTGCAACGTGCCCGCCGCTCTGCGCGGTGAGTGCCTCAGTCGTGCCCGTTCCTGCGAGCGTTGCTCCATTCGCGACCACGATCGTGCCCGTAATCGTGTCCTCGGGGCTAGTCACAAACGTGCCGCCGCCCAACGTGATCGTGCCTGTTCCCGCGATGAGAAATCCCACTGGGGAACCCAGTCCGATCTCAACGACATCGGCCTCGACCAAATAGACGTTGCCGTTGCCGACACTCCCTGCACTCAGTTTATCTGCTGCGATTCGCACGAAGTTCGTCGCCGACCCAATGTCGCCCGAATCAGTTCCAAGACCGATCACATCAGCACTGAGATCCGTGCCCGTGTTGTCCCCTGTCGTGATCGCTGACGTCTCACTCAACCCGATAGTGATGCCAGATCCGCTGGTGCTTGAGCTGGATATCGAGAACGTTCCCAGATCGAGGTTGTGGCCGTTGCCGAGTCTGATCTGTAAGGCATATTCCACCGTAATCGGCGCAGTGACGGTCATCCCACTGCCGCTGCTGCTGCTGCCAGCCGGTTGCAGATAAACCGCACGGGCAGAGATGCGGTCGAGTTCGCCATCTGTCAGCCCCAGAGTGCCAGCCATGTTTGTGCCCAGAGTGATGGGATGACCGGTCGTTAGCGGGTAGATAATGACTTCATCAGCGCTCATCACCGTGCTCGTGAGATCGATCGAAAGGTCGTCAACGATGAACTCGATGGATGGTTCGCCGTCAGGAACTGGGGTGACAAGGTCCACTCCGGCAGCGACGTTCGCTACCTCGGCTTGAACGGTCAGGTGCCTGCGCGAACCGAAGGTCGTATCACCGTTGAAGTTGACCGTGTCGGTCCCGTCGCCAGTGTTGATCGTCAGATTCCCGAGAAACGTCGTACCCAACGCGCTGACGTTGATCGTGTCCGTGCCGCCTGCTGAGTTGATCGTCAACGCCCCCGTCACCGATGCCGCCGGAATCGTCAGCGTCTTGTTGCTGTTGGAGAGAGTGCCGCCCGCCGGTGCCGAGACGAAGGCTTCATTCGCATCGCTAATCACGAGGTTCGAGCCGCTGACGCTCAACGTGAGCGAGTTGTCCTTAGTCCCAGCAGAGTCGGTGATCGTGAGGCTGCCGGTAATGAGCGAGGCGGTCAGAGACGGGGCTGTCAGAACGGTTACAACCACATCGTTAGCAGTCGCCCCGCCGTCCGCGTTGCCGACATAGCTAATCCGCGCATTCAAGTTCGTGCCGAGGAAGTCGCTGAGGATGCTTCCTTCGGGCAGTCCGTTGAACGTCCCGGTGATCGCATCGGTGCCGTCGTTGAGCAGAATCGCGAACGCGTCATCAGTGACCGGCACAAAGCTGTTGAACGCCGAGAGGTTCAACGTCGCGTCTCCGAGATTCACCGTTCCCGTGACAACGAGTTGATCGTGATTCGTCGCCGCGTTGCCGGCAGTCGTCCCGCCGATCTCGACATCGAAGAACGAACCGCTGCTGAAGCTGACATCGCCGGAGTTGAGAACACCGGGACTCGTGCCGGGAGCGACATGCCCGCCGCTCTGCGCGGTGATGGCTCCTGTCGTTCCTGTTCCACCGAGCGTGCCGCCGCTCGCGACCGTGACGGGGCCGAGGATGTTGGCACCGGAACTCGTCAAGAACATGCCGCTGTCGAGCGTTGTGGTCCCCGTTCCGGCGTTGAGGTCTGCGGTGCCAATCGTCACCGGGCTAGCGGCGCTGAGGAACTGGGCTCCGTTCGAGGCGCTGGAGTTCGTCGTCAAGCTGGTGACGCTGAAGGAAAGAGGATCGCTCGTCGCACCGATCGAACCGCCGCTGCCCGCCTGAGTTTGCAGCAGCACCGCGCCGCCTGTCACATCGGTTACAGAGTCCCCGCCGTCGGTGATCGCGCCGGTGCGTGCAGTGAGTGTGACCGAGTTTGTTCCCGCATTGAGTCCAGTCACGCTGATCGGCCCGCCGGCAATCGTCAGGTTGTCGGTGAAGGTCAAAGCGTTGACATCGACTGCTCCAGTTCCAGCGACGGCATCGCCAATCGTGATCGAGCTAAAACCATCTTGCAGGAAGCCGAGTTCCGTCGCGTCCAAGTTCAACGTGCCGGTCGCACTGTTGCCGAGGCCAATCGTCGTTTCAGCGGTGAGCGGGGCGATGACCAGCGCGCCGTCCGTTTCCACGCTCATCACGGTGCCGAAGAAGCTGATCTTGTTGGCGTTAATCGTGATGTTGCCGGTAGCTGCGGACGCGGCCCCAGCGTGAGTCGCATCACCGATGATGCTGTCAGCACCTGCAACTAGGTCCTCCGAGTTGCCGTTGCCGTCGGCCGTCAGCGTGATACTCCCCGTACCAATCGACACCAATCGAGCACCATCGCCATTGCTCAATAAGACTCCTACCGAATTCGCTGTTGACGCCGTCCCTGTGACGGTTAGCGCCGATGTCGTCACCTGCAAGGTCGCGTCGGATTCAAGAACCACACCCGAGTTGTTGTTCGAGGCACCGCTGCCTCCGGTTCCCGTGATGGTGATCGCGCCGTCGATGCTCGTCACATCCGTTGTGCTGCCGCTAATCCGCAGGCCGAAGAGGCTGCCTGACCCACTGCCAGCGACACCAGTGATCGTGATGGTCGCCGCGTTTGCTCCGGTACCGCTCGACTGAATCGTCTCGATATCCTGCAGAAAGACGCCGAAGCTTGCGATGCCCGTTCCATTTCCGCCGGTCCCTGAAATCGCGATTGCCCCGGCCACGCTCGTCACGTCCGTTTTGTCGTCGATCAGGTAGATCCCGTAGTTACCGGCTGACCCGCTGCCGCCAGTACCGGTGATCGTGATGGTCCCCGCTCCGGACGCGCTAGAGGTCGAGCTCACACTCGTCCCGCCACGCAGGTAAGCGCCGATTTGGCTGGAGTCCGCGTTGCCGTTGTTCGCACCTTTGCCGCTCAGAGTGATGTTCCCGGTCCCGGTCGTCTGAATCAGCGCGTTGACGGCCTCCAGACCATCAAAGTTGCCGGTTGTCAGGCCAGTTGAGTTCGCACTGAGAGTGATCCCGCCATCGACAGTCCTGATGCTCGAATCGCTGCGGAGCGAGATATTTCGCGCGGCAGTGATCGATACCGCACCGCTCCCCGTCGTCGTGAGATCAGAAGTCGCCAAGGACAAGGTGATGCTTGCCGTTGTGCTGCTGGAGTTAATCGACAGGTCTTTGTCTGCGGCCATCGTCACTGCTTGACTGACAGTGACCCCATCGCCCGTCGTGAGCGACAGATCGTTGGCGTGAGTGATCGCCGCGCTGACCGTGAGTGTGCCGCTGTTGGTGTCACCGATCTGAGTCGTGCCCGAGGTGACTTGATCAAGTTCCGCATCGGTCAGGCTCAGCGCGCCAGTCGTTTGAGTCCCGACGTTGATCGGTCGCGCGGCGGTCTGTGTCACAAAGGTTACAGTCGAAGCCGATTGCAGCGTGCTGGTCGAGTCAATCGCGACATCGTCAGCGGTGATCGAGATCGTTCCCGTGCCCGACGTGATGACGTCCACACCCGCCGCTGTGTTGAGCGTCTCAGCGGTCACGCTCAGGCTCATGTCTGTAGCAAAAGTGACATCGCCATTGAGATTGACCGTATCAGTACCGGCATCGCCGTTGATGGTGAGGTCAACGTTGTACGCCGCGTCCAGCGACGCGATCGTCAAATCGCCGGAGTCCCCGCCCATGTTGACCGTCAGGCTGGTCGTCGGCGTCGTGAACGTCGTGGTGTCGAAAGTGGGCGAACCGTTCTGGCTGCGGATCTGCGAGACATTCGCAACCGCGCCGGTGTCATCTTCCAAGATCGCTTGATCGGCGGCGCCCGGCAGGTTGAACACCAACGCGGCAATCGTGCTGCCGGTCATGTCGATCGGTTCGAGACCGTCATACGTGATCGTGGCGGTCTGCGAGCCGGTGTTGTAAGTAATGTTACCCGACTGCTCGGGACCGGCTGACGTGAATGTGTGCGTGGCCGTCGTGAACGTGCCGCCGGACACTTTCAGCATGTCGTTGTCCGCGACTCCCGTTCCGCCGTGCCACGTGACGTCCTTCGCGAAGAAGCCGCTGGCCAGTGCCACGTTCGTGTAGTTCACGTAGAGCGTCTCGTTCTGAGCGTTGACTCCATTCACCGTGATCGAGCTGACTGCCGCCAACGGGCGAGCATCGACGATCACGCCGTCGTCGACGAATTCGAGGTTCGTCCCGTTCAGTCGCAATTCCAGCGCACCAGCGCCGAGCCCATCCGACGTGAAGGTGACAGGGCCTGCTTGCGTCAACGTCACGTCGTTTCCGCCGGCACCGCCCGCGTACGACAGGATGAAGTTCACGCTGTTGATCGTGACGGTTGAGCCTTCCGGCAGCGGCACGTTGCCGGGCGTGTTGAACGTGCCGCTCACCGTGTCCGTGCCGTCGTTCTTGATCAGCACGATGGCTTGGCTCGGCGACGACGTGATCGTGCCGGACGTCGCCAGTTTGGCGTTCCCCAGAGTGACCGTGCCCGTGACGTCGATCTGGTCGTGTCCCGTGCCGGGGACGTTGCCATCGACTTCGGCGGTGAACGTCGAGTTGGTTTGGAACGTCAGATTGCCATTCTGCGTCAGGATGCCGGGGCTGGCACCTGGCGAGACGATCGAGCCTGCGGCAGCGGTCAACTTGCCGACCACTTGACCGTTCCCCTTGAGCGTCTGGCCGTTCGCCAAAACCAATGTGCCGGACGTCAGTCCCGTGACGTCGAGCTTGCGAGTCGTGTCGGTCTGAATGTCGATCGTCGACGAGTTGGCGATGTTGTTCGTGAACGCGCCGGAGAGCTTGAGCGTCCCGCTCGATACGGTCGTCGCGCCGGTGTAGCTGTTGTTACCGTTGAGCGTCCAAATGGCGGTCGAGGCGCCAGCGAGCGTCACGCTCCCCCCGCCGCTGATCGGCGCGGTCAGCGTGCTGTTGGACGCCGCAGGGGGCGAGACGGTCAAGGCGCCGCCGCCGAGCGTGACCGAACCGGTCGCGCCGAACAGCGATCCGATCGTCTCCGTGGTGCCGTTCAAATCAAAGATCCCGCCGTTCATTTGCACAGACGTCGTATCCGCGATGGCGGAGCCTCCTGTGACTCGCAAGGTGCCGCCAGCCGCGACCGCCGGACCCGAAAATGTATTGATCTGGCTCAGCGTCATTGTGCCACCGCCGAGCTTGTTCAAGAGGGTGTTGCCGGACAACACGCCGCTTTGCGTGATCGCACCGGCCGACTGCACGGCCAGTTCCGAAGCGACCGTGCTAGCGCCCAGCACGAAACCGCCGTCATCTCGCAGCGACGCCGTGGAAGCGTTGGTAATCACTACGGTTCCGAAGACGTTCGAGGCATTGCTGAGCGTGACCGCGCCCGACACGCCTGCGTCGATCGTCGTTGTGCCGCCAAAGCTCACGGCTTGAGTTTGCGCGATGGTTTCAGCGGTCAAGTTGGCTGACGTGGCGGTCAACCCGGAGGCGTTCAAGTTAATCGTGTCCGCGCCGCCTCGACCGTCGATTGTCAGAGCAGCGTTAAACCCGGTCCCGAATCCGCTCAGGGTGATCAAGTCAGCGGCGGCGTCGGCGACCGAGCCGCCATAGATCTGCAGCGAAGCGGATGGATTGTTGAACGTCACAACTTCGCCGCCGACGTTGGAGTCGACCGTCGTCTGCGTACCGCTGGCGGACATCGTGATCGTTTCCGCGACATCGCTGTAAATGAGGATCACGTCGGCGGCGGTGACCGAGGACGTAATCGGTTCGAGTCCGGTGTAGTTGACCGTTCCGTCGATCGCTCCACTCAGCACAACGCTGCCGTCATTTTCGTTCGTGAAGTTGAATGTCTGCGATGTCGTCGTGCCGCCGACGAAGGTGAGCGTGTCGCTCGTTCCCCCGCCGCCGTTGAACGTGATACCTCCCGCCGGGATGACGTCGGTGGCCGAAATGTCGATCGTCAATGTGTCACTGCCGAGAGCACCGTTGATCGTGATTGATCCGGTGAATGACGCGAGCGCCCTAGAAATCGAGATCCCGCCGACGCCGAGAGTCCACCCGGACGGAGCGCTTCCAAATTGCTCGACGTCGTCCGACACGATCAAGTTGGTGCCGTCGGTGCTGATCGAGAACTGGTTGTCCTTGCCGACTCCATCCGCGTCCGTAACGGTCAGGTTGCCCGAACCGTCGACAGTGGCGGTGAGCGAAGCCGGCGGATTGTTCGTCAGACTGAATGAGACCGATCCAGTCGCTCCCGCAGTGGTCGCCGTGACGTTGTACGAGCCCGTCGTGGCGTTGGCGGTGGCGTTGGTCGACGCCTTCCCCAACGCGACGGTAGCAGTCGTCGCGCTGAGCGTGGCGCTGGCACCGGAACCGGGCGGGGTGAACGTCACGACGCCGCCGTTGACCGGATCGCCCACCAAGACCGGCGAGACACCGACCACCAGTGGAGCGGCGAACGCGGTCGAAGCAGTCGTGCTCTGCGAGCTGCCGCTCGACACGCTCAAATTGAAGCCGCGACTTTCAAAGGCACCGATGTCCGTCGTCGTTTGTTGGGGCCGCAAGACACTGCGAGCGTCCGTCGCCGGAGCACCCGTGTTCGTCCCTGCGTTGATGGCTGGGCTGCCCGGCAGCAGGGCATGCATCTGCAACGAGCCGCCGACGAAACCCAACGACGCGATCAGCGGATTGATGGGGCTGCCCCCGGTGCCAACCTGATTGCCGTTCGAGCCGTTAGTAATCCCCGTCAGTCCCGTGCCGTCGCCGATCAAGTTGAATGAACTCGTACCGACCAGCGTCCCATTCACGTCGTCGCGCGTCGTGCCGGTGCCTCGGAAGTTGCCCGCCACGAGCGTGTTGGTCAGCGTGAGCGAGCCGTTGGTGACGTTAATGCCGCCGCCATTGTCCGTGGCGCTTGAGTCGTCGACGTCGGAACGATTGTTGGCAATCGTGACGTTCCTCAGCGTGGCCGTGCTGACGGAGCTATCCATGAACAACCCGCCGCCGTCGGCCTTCGCGGTGTTACCGGAGATCGTCGTGTTGACGAGGTTGACGATTTGACCCGTCGTGGTTCCCGGCGAAATCGCGATGCCGCCGCCGCCGACCGTGCCGTTGGCCGAGTTGCCCGAGATCGTCGACGAATCGATCGTGATAGTCGGCGCGACGGCACCGTCGCCGTCGTCTTGGTTCGTCATGCCGATGTTGATCCCGCCCCCTTGGGCACCGATCCCCCCGCCTCCCGTGGTCTGGTTATTCGAGAACAACGAACCGGTGATATTCACCGTCGCGTTATCGCCGCCGAAGTTGGCACCACCACCTTCCCGCAGGCTCGTGTTGTTCGTGAACTGGCTGTTCGTGATCGTGACGGTGGTGCTCGCCGGCGCGACCTCGTCAAAGCTCAGGCCGCCCCCGATCCCGTTCACATTCGTGTTTTGCGTGATGAGGGTATTGGTGATGGTCAGGCTCGAGGCACCCACGCCGACGAAGTCGATGCCGCCGCCATATTCGCTGAAGTCTGACGCTCCAAACGCCTGCGTATTCCGGCCGAAGCGCACCTGCAGGTCCGACATGCTGAAGATGATCGAGGCGATGCCTGCCGGATTGATGCTGAACACCTTGTCGATGCCGTTCGTCGCATTCGTACCGGCTTGGATGATCGTGTTCGACGCGCCGTTGCCGATGATCGTCAGCGAGCCGTTAGGCACGACATCCAAATCGCCGGTGGCGTTGGCGTCTTCGTTGGTTCCACCGGAATTCGTCAGCGTCAACGTGAACGGGGTGCCGTTCGTCGCCGCAGCGAAGGTGATGATGTCGTCTTCCGGAGTTGAGTTCGCCTTCGTGATTGCGCCACGCAGACTGAGATCGTTCGCGGCCGCCGAGCCAACCTGAGCCTCAGGCGCGTTCGTGTCGTCGACCCGGTCGACGACATACGTCGCGAGCAGCGCGCGCGTCTCTAACGCCTCGACGATCTGCGAAGCACGCAACGCTCGACGCATCTGCTCTCGCACCGTCCGCCCAGAACCTTGAGACGAGCGGTGTAATAGTTGCTTCCACAACTTCGAGAGTGATGGCGCGCCGAACTTATTGATCAACATTGAGGATGTCCTTCAGAGGGATTGGAGTTTTGGTTTCCGAAGTTGGTTGGTGATTGGCTGATTCGTCGGTCTCGGCCCCAACGAGGCCGGATTCGATCGCCAAGAGCGTTAGCCCTGATTGACGGGTTGCACTGTCTCGGCAGCCCCAACAGGCAACGCCGTTAGGGATTTTGCGAGGTTAACTTACGGCACTGTTTCCACAGGTCTTTGTGGCGTTGCGAATCGGTGCGGATCTGCGGTTTGCCGGCGGAGGGTTGGTCTTTCGTGTCAGGGCGGTAGGTAGCGTGCTCGTTTTGATTCTTTGCTCCGCGTGTATTGGTCTAGGTCACTTGAGGTCAGAGATCTCAAATTCTGTGTCAAGTTTTGTACGACGGGCTATCAGCCCGTCTGTGATCCTCGGAAGGGACGGTCGGGGCGATGCCCCGACCTACATCTCGTCGGTCTGAGGCAGAGCCTCGCTAGGTCACTGGGGATTCGACTTCTTGAATTCGGTGTCAAGTTCCGGCGGTGCGTCGCAATGGTGTAGGGCAGCCTCTCCGAGGCTGCCTCTTCCGCAAGACGCGATCTCCCCGACACCGCCCGCTTGAGTGTCCAAGTACCATTCCCATGAAGGTCTTTGAGCAGAGTCGGTTGTGTTGTTCGAACCGGCGACTCACGGCCGACTGCGCCGCGCAAAAGAGTCAGCCTCGGAGAGGCTGACCTACTGGTCTGAGGCAGAGCCTCGCTAGAACTGCCGTCTGTAGTTTTTCATCCAGCGTCGCGCACGGCAATGCGAGGGCGGTCCAATGATGGAAGATGTCTCGCACCACTCGAATCGCCAATGCGGCACTGCTTCGCTCGGGCGGTTCTCCGAGGAGTTTGTCCGAGTAGCATGGACTTCCAGTCCGTGCAGGCAGGCTGGCTGGCGGTTCGAAGCTGTTTTAGGAGTAAATACAGCACGGGCTGGAAGCCCATGCTACGACGACTCGGACAAACTCCTTGTTCGCGATTTGTGGTCGGCTTACGCATTGTAGGACGTGTTACATAGTCGACTCGCAGCACGAGAGGCATTGCCGCGTCTTTGTCGCCATTGCGCGGTGCTTGTTTGCGAGACTGCATCGTCGCCCTTCTAATCCCGCCCCGCTTTGATGGATGGCCGAGTTTGAGTTGCACGGACTTCATGTCCTCTGCAACTCGGACACGCTTCGAGTGCCCGGATGCAATGCAGAGAGCATGGATGTCGGTATGGCGAAAAGAGCGAGCAGCAAGCGCGTTGATGATGCGGATGAGTCCGATGTCGGTTTGCTGGAACCGACCAGTCGGCATGTCGAAGAATGGAAGACGCCCGGCGGGATTCTCGTTCAATACTCGGCGCGGCCGCGCTTCGACACTCGGGCATCAGCGTCTTTGGCGGACCTCAGACTGCACATCGAACATACGCGGTTGAGTCTGCTGCGCGGCTTTGATGAGTTGCTTTGTCTTGAAGGTCTCTCGGGCGTCGAACATCTGCCGCATCAAATTGAGACCGTGCGCAAAGTGCTGAGGCAGTTTCGCGGGCGCGTGCTTCTGGCCGATGAAGTGGGGCTCGGTAAGACGATCGAAGCCTGCTTGCTGTTGCGCGAGTACCTGCTGCGAGGATTGGCGAAGCGCGTGCTGATTCTTGTCCCGTCACCATTGGTGTCTCAGTGGCAAGAAGAGTTGAGCAGCAAGTTTCAGTTGGACTTCACGGTGCCGCCGCGCACGACCGTTTCCGACAAGCTCGACTTCTGGAAGGGCACCGATCGCGTGCTGGCTTCGCTGTCGTTCGTGAAGAGCAAGAAGCGAGCAGAGTTAGTCGCATCGGCTCCATGGGATTTGGTGATCGTTGACGAAGCGCATCACTGCAAGAACCGCACGACGTTGAATTGGCAGGTCATCAATTCGTTGCAACGCCGCTTCATGTTTCTGCTGACGGCGACCCCGGTGCAGAACGATCTCGTCGAACTCTACAACCTGCTGACGTTGCTGAGTCCGGGGCACTTGAAGACCGAAGCCGCGTTCAAGAAGCAGTTCGTTTCGCGCGGCAATCCGCGCGATCCTCGTAACCGCGAGCGGCTTCGTGATCTGCTCGGCGAAGTGATGATTCGCAACACACGTAGCCTCGTGAGTCTCGATCTGCCGCCGCGCTACGCTCAAACGATCGTCGCTCAACCGGAACAATCGGAGTCACTGCTTTACGAGAAGATCACCGACTACTTGCGGAAGCGCGGCAGTGGGATCGTCAAGTCCGACGGTGCGGTACACATCGAAGAAGAACCCTGCGAGCCAATGGGCGTCGACATCTCGCAAGACGGAACCGTCAGCAAGAGCATCTCGTCGGTCGAGATCACGCGCATGCAACTCAGCAGCTTGCTCGCTGCTCAAGGTTCGCATCCGAAGACGCTCGCGGCTTCGCTTGATCGACTGGCCGCCGTCGATGCCGATGCCGCGCAGATGCAGAAGCTCGCCAATGAGATTGGCCTGTCGGCGAAGGACGAGCGGTTCTTGCAGATCGTCAAACAATCGGAAGGGCACAAGATTCTGGTCTTCGTGAACTTTCGCCGGACCGTGCAGCAACTCGGCGAATTGCTCACCGAAGAGAAGGTGCCCTTTGTGGTGTTCTCCGGCGAGCAATCCGCAGCCGAGAAGGATCTCGCAGTCGATGCGTTTCGCGACCGCGTCAACGTCATGCTCTGTACCGACGCAGGTGCCGAAGGTCGCAACTTGCAGTTCGCTGACACGCTCGTGAATTACGACTTGCCATGGAACCCGATGAAGATCGAACAACGCATCGGGCGCGTGCATCGCTATGGCCAGAAGCGAGACGTCTTCATCTTCAACCTCTGCACGAAGGGGTCGCTCGAAGCACGCATCCTGCATGTGCTCAGCGAGAAGATTCGCATGTTCGAATTGGTCGTCGGCGAAGTCAGCTCGATCTTGGGCAACCTCGATGATGGCGATCAGTTTGAATCACTCGTCTTGAACTTGTGGCTGAAGTCTCAGAATCAGACGGAACTGGAGTCATCTTTCGAATCGCTGGCTGAATCGCTGCTCGAAGCGCAAGCGGATTACCTCGCGACGAAAGAACTGGATGAGGCACTCTTCGGTGAGGATTACCAATGAGCAGCACGATCGAGCACGACCTGCATTCATTCGCGACTCAGTTGTTGGAGCGCGTCGGCGGCATCGTCGATTGGCCGGAACCGCAGTCTCCCGGCACGGTGATGGTGCCTTCCGAGTTAGTCGGAGCAACGTCGTTACCGAGCGAGGAGTTCTCAGTCGCAACCTCTGCAGCAACGGGCGGCTTGCAGGTCAGTCTGGCCAGCGAGTTTCTCGACATCGCGGGCAAGATGCTGACGGAGTTCGTGCCGAGTCATGGTGCGTTTCAAGTTGGTGAGCGGTACCTCAAGAAACGCGACCTACAAGAAGCCGTGCAAAGCGGCTTTGGTTGGCAGAACACGCGCGTCTTCTGCGGCGATCCCGTGAACGGTTTGGCGGACTATCACTTCTGGACCTTGCTGGCGCGGATTCAGTCGGACGATGCATGGGAAACGACGCTGCAACTGGCGGTCAACTCGCATACCGGAGTGCTGCTCGATCTGCCGGAGCCGACACAGCTTGATGACCTCAAGGAAGTCGGCGAGCGAGCCGAGTTCTCCGCCGTGCCGCAGGGACCGGACACCGAAGAGCTTGTCTTGAAGTTGGCGAAGGATCGCATGTTCGTTGCTGCGACAGACTTCATCGCCCGCAGCGAGCAACGTCTGGCGCGCGAACGACGGCGTTTGCAGGACTACTACCGCTCGCTCGGCCAAGAGGCGAAACCGAAGCCGCGCAAAGGAGTCGAGCCGCCATCAGAGGATGAAGTCGCAGCGAAGTTGAGAGCCGTTGATTTAGAGCTGCGCCGCAAGCTCGGTGAGCTTGCCGAGCGATACGTGATGCGCGCCGAGTTACATCCGCTCGTTCTTTTCCGAGTCGCGATTCCCGTTGTGAAGGTGCCGATCACCGTGCAGCGCAAACAAGCAACGCGGCAGGTGACGGCCTATTGGAATTCGATCCTCAAGAAGTTCGAACCCTTCGCCTGCGGCATCTGTTCGGCTCCGATCTACAACGTGTACTTCACGAACGAGACGGTCGAACCGCGCTGCCTCGCATGCTTTGAAACAAAGAACGCCGCGCCGTCGCATGCGCACGCCGCGCGCCTCTCGTCGGGAAGCTACGCGGACAAGTAGCTTGGGATTCCATCCCGAGCCTCAGCGGGATGAGGTTCTGAAACCAGATACGAAAACGCCGTCAAGATTCGGCATGGTTCACGATGAGGTTGCAGAGCCGAGCAACTCTTCGGGAACTCGTAGCTCAGTCTCTCCGAGACTGAGCATTTTGCAGTACGAAGCCGCTTCAAGGCCGCCAGTTCGAACCCGGATACGTACTCGCAGGCGACGATTTGTAAGTTGCTTCGTCACGCAACAAAGGCCGCCTCGGAGAGTCGGCCCTACGTTTCAGTTCCCAACTCACACAGGTTCGCAATGCCGAGCCGAGCAACTGAAGGGAATCTTCGGCTCTCAACGCGGCTTCACAGTAACCGCATTGTCTTCATCAGCGTTCCATGAGCGTTCATCAGCGGTCCGATACGTCTTTTGTTTGTGGCGAGTTGAACCGCTTATTGACGCTCATGGAACGCTCATTACAGCAATCAGATCGTGCTGAAATGACGCGTTTAACCGCGACCCTCTGGGGAGCGCGGCGGACGCGGCCGTTGACGTCATCCGGTGATCGTCGTAACCGTCAGTAGTGGTTCGCTCTAACGACCGAGTCTTTCTTAAATCGCGCGGACCTACTCGCATTCGAAGCGCTCCCCAGAGGGTCGCGGTTAAACGTCCGAGGCGAAGCCGCAATCAATGGTCGCCTTTCGCTCCGAGGTTGTGGTCTTTTCGCCCCCGGCCTTGTGCCGGGGGTTCAACGGCCTTTGCGCCACTTCAAATCAAGGGCAATT
>CAZNMS010000235.1:0-12997 GCA_964573505.1 uncultured Planctomycetaceae bacterium
CAAGCCCAAGTGGCGATTTCATCTCAACCTCTCAGGGTCACGCCTGTCGCAAGCAAGAACGCTCGACTCAGACTCGTAAGTCAGCCTCTCCGAGGCTGACTCTTCTGCAAGACGAGGCCGGTCAGGAAGCGCCCGTTTGAATTCGAAACAGACTCTGATGGAACCATGACTTTGAATGCGTGTTAGGCGAGTTCAAGCGGGCGGCGTTTAGGAGATCTCGTCTTGAGGAAGAGGCAGCCTCGGAGAGGCTGCCTTACATCGTTTTCAGACGCCGCTCGAAACTTGACTCGAAACGACGAGTTCCGATTTCCCAGTGTCCAGCTACGGGCAATGCCGACGGCCGAGGGCGGCCATCTTACGAAGCTCTTGACTGGCCGTAGTCCGACTACGGCAACCCATTGAGTTTGCGCACGACCCATTCGGTCGTCAGCAACGTGAAGAACAGCAGCAGCGTTAGCCAATGGTCGTAGAGCGATGTCTCGCTCTGTTGCACTGACCGGCTTTCGGGCGGACGAATGAGGCTCGAAATCTCGCTCACTTGATGCGGCAGGATCAGCTTGCCTTGCCCCGCTGTGGCGATCTTTGTCAGGAGGTCGCGGTTCGCGTTCAGCTCGCTCAACTCGCCGGTCGCAGGCTCTTGCACATAGAGCGTTGTCTCGACCGGGTTCGGGCCGATGTCTCCGTTCTCGGTAACGAGTCGCAATTTGAACGCACCGGAGGGTAAGCCGCTGATCCGACTTTCGGAGACGAACGGTCGGCCTTCAGCAAACAGCAGCGGCTGCCGCGCGATCGGCTTTGAGTCCGGCTTTCCGTCGTCCGGGTAGACCTCCACAAAGGCTTTGAGTTGCCGGTTCTGCTCGATGAAACGCGGCTCCCAGCGCGTTGAAACGAGAGCATCGGCTCCGGCTGAGATTGGGTTTTCTTTGACGCTCAGCCGCACGATGGCGTTGCCGGCCGAGGCTTTGTTCTCTGCCGCCCAGCGCGCGACCTGCCCCCAAAAACGATGGTGATACTTGTCGCCAACGCGATGCCGCCAGCGCCATGTGCTGTCGATGCCGAGCCATAGCACTTGCCCGAACCCGTAGTGTTGATGGACCGCGAGTGCGTTCTTCCGTTCCTCATTGAGGTTCTCGGGATCGGCGTTGCGTGCCGTTGCCAATACCGTCGCGCCGGCGCGGGCTTCTCCGAGGATGCCCCAACTGTGACCGGGCAATTGGCTCCAAACATTGCGGTTCTCGACGATGTCGGTGTTGAGCTGAAACATCGTTTGTCGCTCACCGTCGGGAGTGAGCTTGAACCGCATGCCGCGCGACTGCGGGCTCGCGTCAGCACCGGAGTTTGTGAGGTCGATCAATCTCAAATCGCGCATCGGAAACATCCGCGCCAACGAGGCCGCAGTGTGCGACTTCGGAAAGTGATTCTTCCCCGCAAGCAGCACGAGCGATCCGCCGTCGTCCCGCACGTAGGCTTCGAGAATGTTCCATGCGTCCTCACCGAACTGCTGCGCGGAGACGTCACCGACAATCACGAGGTCATAATTACCGAGCGGAG
The DNA here is from genome assembly GCA_964573505.1 of uncultured Planctomycetaceae bacterium. Taxonomy (GTDB): domain Bacteria; phylum Planctomycetota; class Planctomycetia; order Planctomycetales; family Planctomycetaceae; genus AM-0621. The sequence continues at coordinate 1,552 of CAZNMS010000235.1, forward strand.
TTGCCGCGCGACCAATCGGCTGCGCTCCCGGCTGAGGCAGCGGCATGCGGCGCGGAAAGAACGGCTCCGGCAAGACGCCGATGTAAGGCTGATTGAAAACAACGTGCGTGAGTTCGATGCGTTCGTCGCGTTCGAGTGCGCGATCAATGAAGCGGAACTCCCAGCGCGCTTCGCCGTCGATCAAGAGGACGTGCGACTTGTCGTCGACAACCTGAATGGCGAACGAGCGGCGGTTGTTGTCATCACGCAGCTCTTGCGGTCGCACGTCGGTTTGCAGTGTGTAATTAAAACGACCGACTTCAGAAGACTTGATGCTGAACTCGACTTCCGCCGTCGGGTTGCCTTTGCCTTGCGAGCGGACGTTCTTCGTTTCGGTTGTGCCGTCCGGCTTCTCAAGGGTGACAGCAATCTCTTCTGACTCGTAACCACTGAGCGTCAAGCGGGCTTTGATCACCGAGCTATCGTTCTTGAAGACAACCTGCGGCGCATCGAGCGTGACGATGGCGATGTCGCGCGGCCGCTCCTCGGTGCCAATCATCACCGGAAAGACTGCCGCGCCACTGGCGGCAAGTCGTTGAGCGAGCGCTACTGGATCTCGCTCGCCGTTGTGACGTCCGTCGGTCACGAGCACGACGGCGGTCACTTGCGATGCGGTATCGCCTGACGCGACGTCGAGCGCGACGCCGAAGTCACTCTGCTTCAGTCCGATGCTCGCCGGAACTGAGTCGAGCGTTTCTTCAACGACGCCGAGATCAACACCCTGCGCTTGCCCGGCAAAGACTTTGATTTCGACCGCTCCGACTTCTGCCAGTTCCGTCAGCAACGGCTTCGCGGTCTTGAGCAGCAGTCGCTTTGCAATCTCTTTGCGCGGTAGCTGACGCACTTGCTCGAAGACGTTCTCAATCTCGTCTCGTCGTAGCTTCGAGAGTGTCTCGCGCTTCGACTCGCTCTGCGTCTCATGCTCGGCAACCCATTGCGGTTCACGTCCGGCATCGAACGCCTGCTGATAGTTGTCGAGTCGCTCATTGATCTGCGCGTTGCCGATGAGTTCGATGGCGCGCGCCCAGCGCAGCAACTCGGCCTGCGTCGCGAAGCGATCAGTCGTCGTCATGCTCTCGGAGAGATCGACAGCAACAACGATGCGCCCGGCCTTTGCCTGATCGAGCTTTGCCGAGATCACCGGCTCCATAAACGTGAAGAGCAAGACGGCAATCGTTGTCAGTCGCAGACAGAGGAGCGTGATGCCGACTCGCCGCGATACGAGTCGCCGTTCGTAGTTCAGCAACATCACGATCAAGCCCGCTGCCGCAAGACAGCACAGCAGCACGAACCAAAACCATGCGGAGTTCGTGAGCGCTTGAAAAAGGAAGCTGCGTTGCATGAGGTCGCGAAGTCCGAGACGAAGGTCGTTCACAACACGTAGCAACGTCTCGAAGACGCTGTGCGCGCGGTCGTTCTCGGACTGCCTACTGTTGCTCGCCGCGATTCTTGCGCGGCGTCCATGAGGAGACAACGACGCCTCAAGAATGAGTGAGGAGCAACCTCGGGCGAATGAGGTGTAAGACGAGCGGCAGACGAGAAATTACCAGTACGACGGACTTGTAGTCCGTCGCTTCCGAGTCTCGACGGACTACAAGTCCGTCGTACAAGAAGTTTGGCGGGTATCGACTCAACGGCCGCTCGCTATGAAGCACATCTTGTCCGTCCGGTCGCGCGAGAGCGGCTCGAATCTCATCGGACTCGCGGTCTGAATTCAGACCGCGAGCCGTATATGTGCCACTCATTGCTTGATTCCGATTCGTGATTCCGTTCCGCTCCGTCCCTCACCGGGCTGCTCTCTCGCGGCCTGCTCAACTTGCCGACAATCCGCTCGATCGGAACTCGCTTTATGCAGACGCGCCTCGGACAACTTCGCAGCGAACTCACCCGCCTTCAAAACACTCGCCGCATGATTCGCTGGGGCAACGGGTTCAGCGTGCTCGTCACGGCTGTCATCGTGACGTTGTTTGTTGCCTTTGCGTGCGACCTGTTGCTCGACATGTCGCGGCCTCAACGAGTCATCTTGCTCGGGCTCGTTCTCGCAGCAGCCGTATGGGCGTTTCGCCGATTTACAAAACCGTGGCTGCAACAGCATGAGGATCTGACCGAGATCGCTTTGCTCGTCGAGCGACAGCAGCGCATCGACTCGGATCTCGTCGCGGCAATGCAGTTCGAGCAACCCGAAGCCTCACAATGGGGCTCGATGCAACTCGAGACCGCCGTTGTAACTCGCGTTGCAGAGCTGACTCCGAAGCTCAATGTCTTCGAAGGCTTTTCGTTGCTCGACTTTCAGCGAAGAGTCTCGGTCGCAGTCGCGCTGACACTCGCTGTGGCGGTTTGCTGGTCAGCGAATCCCGGCTACTTGAATGCGTTCTTCACGCGTCTCTTGCTGGGTAATGCTTTTTACCCGACGAACACGCAGATCAAGTCGGTCATCGTCAATCAGACGTCGGTGTTCGACGGCGCGGTGCTGAAGGATGCGATCGCGACTCCGTTCGGGCAGGCGGTGAAATTTGAAGTACAGATCGACGGCACAATCCCCGCTCCATTGAACGGCAAGCTCGTCCTACAAAGTCTCGATGGCAGCATCGCTACTGACGTCGAACTACTACCGCCGGAGAAAGCCGATGCCGGCAAGACCGTCTTGCGCGGTGAGCTTCCTCGACTGATGGATTCGGTGCAGTTCGAAGTCTATGTCGGTGACGCTCGCACGGTTCCGTTTCGGATCAATGCCGTGCCGCTGCCGGTTGTCGACGTGCGCTTGAAAGTGACGCCCCCGAGCTATGCCTCGAGCGCCGAGTTCTCAAACGCGGACTCAAAGGGAGCCGCGAAGTGGCACTTGTCAGTCATCGAAGGATCGCAAGTCGATGTCGAGCTTGAGTCGCTCAACGCTGATCTCGACTCGGCAAAGTTCTCGATCGGAGAGAACGAGTTCTCGCTGACTCCGGCGGAGCAAGGCGGAGCGCGGAAGTGGTCGTTGAAGACAGCCGGCACGCCGCTGGCGTCGATCAGCGAAGCGATCGAATACAAGCTGCAGGTCACCGACAAGCAGGGGCTGCAATTGGAAGCTCCAATCCGCGGTTCGATCCGGTTGAAGCAAGACTTGCCGCCGCGCATCGCAGTGTCATCGCGCACGAGCAAAGTCATCCCGACCGCAGCGCCGCCAATTCTCTATTCGGTGCAAGACGACTACGCGCTCTCGAAGGTCGTTGCTCAGGTTCAGATCTCTCGGGCCGACAACGAGATCCCCGATCGCGAGTTCGCAGTCGTGACCGTGCCTGCGTCGAAGCCTCAGTCGACCGCGAAAGGCACCTTCAAACTCGACCTGACATCGCTCAAGCTGGCGAAAGGCGACGAACTCAAAGTCACGTTCGTTGCTTACGACTTCCGAGGAACGCACGAGCCGAAGAAGAGCTTCAGCGAGCCGATCCTGTTTCAAGTGACCGACCAGCAAGGCATCTTGTCGGGCCTGCTCGAGACCGATCAGGAATCCGCAAAGCAACTCGACGCGATCATCCGCCGCGAGTTAGGCATCAGCAAAGAGAAGTAGCGCAGAGAGCGTGCTGACTCGTTTAACCGCGTGCCCATCGGGCCGCGCTTTTCTTCCTTTTGCCGCATTCTTTCTTTCAACGAGCAGCGTTCCGCGCAGTCAAGCAGCCCCTACATCCCATCCGCCGCTGCAGCCTTTCAAAGAGGTACCGCAACATTGACCGAATGTGTTACCGATGTCCCCGGTCCCTACAGCTGGTCCCACCCTACGGTGCGCAATCGAGGTTAGCCGTTCAACTCATGAGCAAGAGCGTCGCGTTGAAGAAGACGAAGACTCCTAAGAGATCCGAGAGCGACGCGATCAGTGGATTCGACATCAACGCCGGGTCCATTCCGAGAGCCTTAAAAGAAATCGGCAGCAGAGTGCCCATCACGGTCCCGGAGAGCACCATCAAGCAGACAACCGAAGCGACGGTCAATGCTTGAGTGAACGGCACGAGGCTCGACGCGCCAATGAAGGCGACGGTCATCATGCAAAGGCCGAGCACGAGTGCGACTCGCGCTTCGCGCCAGATCAATGCGAGTCGTTCGCGACGGCCGATCGTCCGCATATGGACCTCGCGAATGATGAGCGTTGCCGATTGAGAACCGGCATTACCGCCGCACGCCAATACGAGCGGCACGAACCATCCGATCCATGCAAAGTCCTTTTCGATGTCTTCGTAGTGCTTGAGTAGCGACGCATTGCCGAACGCCGCGCACAGCAACAAGACGAGCCATACTCCGCGTTTGCGAGCCAGCACGAGCAGCGGCGTATCCATGTAGCTCTCGTCGAGCGGTTGAACGGCGGCGGCCATCTGAGCGTCTTCAGCCGCTTCGTCTTTGATGACGTCAATGGCGTCGTCGTGTGTCACAATTCCTACAAGGCGGTTCTGATTGTCGACAACGGGGATCGCGAGGATGTCGTAGCGAGCGAGTTCGGATGCGACGAACTCTTCGTCATCATCAACCCGCACCGAGATCACATCACGCCGCATGATGTCGACGAGCTTTGCACTGCGCTTCGCACACAGGAGCTGCCTCAACGTTGCAATGCCGTCGAGCCGCTTCGCTTCGTCAACCATGTAGATGTAGTAAATCGTCTCGCTCTGCTCGGCTTGCTTCGTCAGTTGATCGAAGGCTTCGGCGACCGTGAGGTTCTCGTCGAGCGACGTGAACTCGGTCGTCATGATCGAGCCCGCAGTGCCGTCGGGGTACGCGAGCAGTTTGCGAATCTCTGCTCGCGAAGCTTGAGGCAGCAAAGGCAGCAACGCTTCGACGTGCGCGGAATCGAGCCGACCTAAGAAGTCCGCTCGCTCGTCGGCAGCCATTTCTTCGAGCAGCTTTGAGAGGTCTTGTCGCTCGGCGACGTCGACGACTTCGATCTGCCGATTGGGATTGAGGAAGCTGAAGATCTCGGCCTGATGCGTGACATCGCAAGTGCTGAGCACGCGCCATAATTCTTTGCCATCAAGTTCATTGAGCACTTCAGCGACAATAGCCGCATGCAGCGCCAAGCAGAATTCGCGCATGCCCTCGCGATCATCCTCGTCGAGGCTCATGCGGAGATCGGGCAGCAGTAGCGAGCTATAGAACATAGGAAGCAATCAGTTGGAAACGCTCGAACGTTGTGCGTTGCCGATGTCGGTCAACGCTGAGTCAGACAAGAGAGCGACTTCGCGAACGAGGCTTCGCGCGGTTTTGGCAGAGTGTTTGTTGGCAGGGTTGTTCAACCCTTCGTGCCTTCGGATCAGTCGAGAAGCAATTTCTCGGTTTGGCGTCGCTCTTGGGCGTCAACGTCCGACAGCGACGCAGCACGGACGTGGGCGTCCATGCTAGGAACTCGGGAAGTTATTTATCGGTGGCCCCTAAGCCTCGCAGCAACCCGACCATTTCAAGATTGGCTTACGAGCTGCTTGCACGTCGTTCGGTCGACTGACGGGCGTTGTATGCGGTGCGTTGTGCAAGACGTCGGCGGGCTCGCTGAGGATCTTGCGTAAGCAGTCGGCAAAGGCATCGAGCGTTGCTTTTGATTCGGTCTCGGTCGGCTCGGCCATGATCGCGTCGGGCACAACGAGCGGGAAATAGACGGTCGGCGCGTGAAAGCCGTAGTCAAGCAATCGCTTCGCAATGTCCATTGCTGAGATGCCGCGTTCCTTCTGCAACTGTGAGGCAGAGGCAACAAACTCGTGCATGCAGGTCCGACCGAATGGCACCGGCAAGACATCCTGCAACTTCGCCTTCAAGTAGTTCGCATTGAGCAACGCATGCTCGGAGACCGCGCGAACTCCCTTTGCTCCGAGCGTCCTTAAGTAGAAGTAGCCTCGCAGCAAGATGCCGACGTTGCCGAAGAACGATCGCACGCGGCCAATTGACTGCGCGGGATTCGTCAGGCTGTAAGAACCGTTCCCCCCGACATCGCGCGTCACGATTGGTCCCGGCAAGAAGTCCGCAAGGAAGTCTCGAACAGCGATCGGTCCGGCGCCGGGACCGCCGGCTCCGTGCGGACCGGTGAAGGTCTTATGGACGTTGTAGTGCATCATGTCGCCGCCGAAGTCGCCGGGCCGAGTGATGCCGAGAATGGCATTCATGTTGGCGCCGTCGATGTAGACCAATCCACCGACGTCATGCACGAGCTTCGCCACTTCGGCGATCTCGCGTTCGAAGAGGCCGAGCGTATTCGGGTTCGTGACCATGAAGACGGCGGTCGATGAATCAAGATGCTGCTTCAGTTCGACAAGATCTACGAAGCCGTCGCTGCCTCCATTGAGTTGCACGCACTCGAAGCCAGCAAGAGCCGCACTGGCGGGATTCGTGCCGTGAGCACTGCACGGGAACAGCACCTTCGTTCGCGTCTCGCCTTTGCTGCGGAAGTAGGCCGACGCGACGAGCAATGCCGCGAACTCGCCCTGCGCCCCGGCTGCCGGTTGCAATGAGACGGCGGGCAGACCGCTGATCTCGGCGAGCATCTCCTGCATCTCAAACAGCATGCTCAAGATGCCCTGCAAACTGCCTTCATCTTGATGCGGATGCAGATCAACGAGGCCCGGCAACGACGCGAGCCGCTCGTGCCGCTTCGGGTTGTATTTCATCGTACAACTGCCGAGCGGATAGAAGTGGGTATCGACCGACATGTTCAGCGTCGACAGATTCGTGAAGTGTCGAATGACGTCGGCTTCGGTGAGTTCGGGCAGCTTCGGCGATGACGTCGCGAGAAACTCAGACGGAATGACGTCAGCAGAAGCACCGCCGGGCACGTCTGCTTGAGGATAAGTTGCTGCTCGTCGTCCCGAGCACGAGAGATCAAACAGCAACTGAGTGGCTTGAGCATTGCGCATGAAAGAGCCTCAAAAGAAGACAAAGAGTGCCGCCGTGCTGCTCCATTGAGACCAATCAGAGCCCTCTGATCAGCGTCTCTCGGGCGTTTCCGCGATCATGTGACTTCAGGTTGTGAGAGGCAACCGAGTCCGACGAATGCCAATTGCCCCGGCATGAAGCGTTGAGACAGCCGCAGAAACCGAGCCGTCTTCGTCATGTGGTCGCCTTTCGCTCCGCGAAAGTGCGTCTTCAAACGCGTCAGGGCTGATGACGCATCAGTTCATAATGACAGATCAACGAAGACGCTCTTTCGCGGAGCGAAAGACGACCATTGGTTAGACGCCACACCGCGCTCGTTGATGCTCTGCGACAGACCGTCATCGCGCCGCTGAGTTTGCACGCACTTCATTCGGTGTCGGCTCGCCTTGCTCGTCATGCACGAGCACTTTGTCCTTTTCATTCTCGGTGTAAGCCGTATTACCCGAGACGCGAGCGGCGACCTTTGAGTTTTTCACGGTCAGTGCAGTCCCGACGAAACGCCGCACTTGATTGTCGAGCGCGGTGACTTGCTGTGCTCCGTCTGCCTGCAAGCCGCTGCGGCACCCATCAATGCGATTGCCAATCAGCGTGATCGTCGAGTTCTTTTGAGCCCAAATAGCAGAACCCGGCGGCCCGCCTTTTTCGGTCGCCGCGCCGACAAACTCGTTGCCGATCGCGGTCACTGTTCCGTCAGCAAGAATCGCGGTCACCCCGCCGCCGTTGAATGTGTTGTCGAGCAGCGTTGCTTCCGACGCTTCACGAATGGCGACGAGCGGCGGCATGCCCGTCGAGCGCATGAACTCGTTCTTCGCAACGAGCACCGAGGCGCCATTCCTGACGCCGAGCGCGACCAATCCATTCTCGCGGCACGTATTGCCGATGATCACCGCCTGCGACTGACTCTCGATACCGATCCCGGCGAGCTTGTTGTTCGAGATCGCGTTGCGATGAATCAACGGTTGCGCTCCGTCACGGGCTCCGATGCCCGCGAGTTCGTTGTGCTCGCATTCGTTCTTCGAGATCACCGGCGCCGCGCTGTCCTGACAGCCAATCCCGGCCATCCGATTGTGATGACACTTGTTGCCGCGAATGATCGGCGCCGCATCCTCTTCGCAGCCGATGCCGGCCATGTCGTTCTCGAAGCACTCGTTGAATTCGATGATCGGGCTCGTCTCGATGCCGGTGCGAATGCCGATGCCCGCGCGGCGATTCTTGTAACAACGATTACCGCGCACGATGGGACGAGCACCCTCACTCACGCCAATGCCCGCGCGAATGTTTTCGAAGCACTCGTTGTTGAGCACGAGCGGATCCGCGCCTTCATGCCCAATCCCGGCATAGAAGTTCTGAAAGCAGACATTGCTCTCGATCGTAGCGGTCGAACCGCGCATCGAGCCGATGCCGCCGCCCATGTTGCGATAGCAGACATTCTTCAGAATCGTCGGCGAGCAGCGTCGACCTTCAACGCCTGTGATCGCGATACCGCTGTAGCCGATGTGATGCACGATGTTGTTCGTCACAACGCACGTGACTCCGGTGATGCTGATCCCGGCAGTTCCCGGAGCGCCGATGTGCTCATGCGGCTGATCGTTGCCGTGCGTTGCGTGATGCTTCTGCCATTCGGCTTCGTCGTACTTGCCGATGTTCGTCACGGTGAAGCCGTCGAGCACCGCGCCCTCACTCATAATGACTCCGGCTGCGTCGCTCTGACCGCCGCCGTCGATGATTGTTGCTTCGGCTCTCTTAAGACCGAGCTTGCCTTTCGAGTCATCGCCTTTGCTTTTGACAGTCACTCCGGCCTTGAGCCGAAGCTGCTCGCGATAAGTCCCCGCTGTAACAAGGACGACATCGTTTGCCTGAGCGGCATCAATGGCTGCTTGAATCGTCGGATGCGACTGAGGGACCTCGAGCACGCTCGCGGCGACTTCGAGCGACATCCCCATTACGAGCATTCCGGCGAGCAGCGTTTGCCGTGCTGCGATCTTGAACTGGCGAGCGAACATCATCGTGCTCCTTCCCCCGATTATCGGGTGGCACGCCCTGAGTACTCGAAGGGCGTGAGACTCGGCTGCAAGCACACGCCCTTCGAGTACTCAGGGCGTGCCACCCAAAGTCTTAACCTTGAAGGTGCGCAAGTTATCGGTTTCTGGTTCGCTGGCGCCGATTCTCAAAGGCCGTTGATAGTCGCCTTTCGCTCTGCGAAAGGCCGCTTTTGCGGAGCAAAAGCCGACGCTCCCTTTCGCAGAGCGAAAGGCGACTCTCGGTGCGACTTGCACGCGGTCGGACCGACTACCGTCGGCGATCGACTCGCGGTGTATCGTCTCATCTTCGGCAGTGTAACTCGCACTACATATTCGTCTTCGAGTCTGCCGACGCTCCGAGCAATGCGGCGAGCGCGTTGTTGATCTCGACGTCGCAAGCGTGATCCGGCGCGTAGACGCGGAAGATCAAGAAGCTGATTGGTAACGCGCGGAAGAGTTCGTCGTCGCTGAGTTCAACCGGAGTTCCCTGCGGCGGTTCGAGCAGGAAGTTCTGCCCGCCTGCCGGCAGTCGACCGCTCGGACGGTGATAGTGCTTTGCGACGTCGAACTTCAGAGGCACTTCGCGCATCGCAGCAGGCAACTTCGCTCGCAAGCGGCGTTCGATGAGCTGCGGCTCGCTGAAGATCGTCATCTGATCGGACTGGGCCGAATGGAAGTGCATCGTTCGCTCGGCAGCCATCTTCCAACTGACGTTGCGATGCAGAATGTTCTGCCATTGATCGCCCAGTGCTCGCACTTCCGGGTTCGAGTGATCGGCCCAGCGCCGCACGTCGACGATGAAAGTCGACTCGTCGAACTTCCGGTACTTCTCCAAATCGTCGAGCGGGTTGCCGGAAAACAGATGGCTCATCGTTGCCGCGAAGACATCTTCAATCGCGAGATCGAGAGCACGCACGGTGCGATGAAAGTAGATCGTGCGGAAGAGATTCGCGCGGGTCTCGATGAAGTTGATCAGCGTCGGCAGTCCGCGTGCATGAATCGTCAAACCGGCCGGCGTGAAGAAGCTGTAGTGTAACATTCGTGACAGGTCGAAGGCTTTCGTGTTGTAGCCCGACATGTAGGCATCGCGCAGAACGAAATCCATGTTGTCGACGGTGTAGATGCCGCTGAAGAGCGATCGCAGTTTCTTCAGCCATTCGGGATGCCCGTCGTCGGTCTCGTTGCGTTTCGGACGCCGGATCAGCCATGCAATTTGGTGCGGATCGAGTTCCTCTAGCGGTCCCAATTTGCCGTTCGGATTGCGACGAATCCCGCGCAGTAAGTCGCCGAGCTCTTGCTCGATGATCCGCGCTCCGATGTCTTCATGAGTGATTTCGAACTGGTCGAGATAGTGGTCGTCGAAGAAGTGCCCGAACGGCCCGTGCCCGACGTCATGCAAGAGCGCCGCCATTCTCACGAGCGACTCGACATAGCCGCGCGACGGCAGATTCGAGCACACCGCCGCGAGCGACTCGTACCAATGATCGATTGCTCGGGACGCGAGATGCATTGCTCCCAGAATGTGCTGAAACCGCATGTGCTCAGCCGACGGGAAGACCCACCATGCGGTTTGCAATTGGTGAATGTGCCGCATCCGCTGCACCCACGGATGATCAAGGATCTCTTGCTCGGCGACTTCGCCTTTCGGGAGCGTGCCGCGCGAGATAAAGGGGATGTATCCGTGAATGGGATCGTGCGCGAGGCTTTCCGTTTGAAAGTCGCGAGGCATGCGTCAGTCCTCTGTAAAAGGGCGAGAAGTCGAGAATGCGAAGAGCGTAGCTCCGCTGTTTCCTCGCCCGAAGATCAAGATTCTCGAACACGAAAGCGACGGCGTTCTCATGGCTGAGTCATCTGCATCACGATCACCTCGCAAGAAAGCGACTGCGAAGGCCGCGTCGCGAGCTAAGACGGTTCCGCCGCAGAAGGCTGCGACGGCGGGAAAGGTCGTGCTGCTTTCAGGCGGCAATCCTCAGATCGCGAAGGCTGATGGAGACGCGCCGGTTCAAGCCTTTATTTCTGCGATGCCCGGTTGGAAACAGGATGTCGGACGCCGGCTTGATGATCTCATCGCTCGAACCGTGCCCGATGTGCGCAAGGCTGTCAGATGGAATACACCCTTTTATGGCATTGAAGGGCAAGGATGGTTCCTCGGTTTTCACTGCCTCACGAAGTACGTGAAAGTCGCTTTCTTAAACGGCAGTTCGCTGAGCCCCCTGCCGCCCGTCGAGTCGAAGAACTCCGGCACGCGTTACTTTCACATCTTCGAAGGCGATGAACTCGATGAAGCAGTCTTCGCGAGTTGGCTGCGGCAAGCCTCAAAGCTGCCCGGCGAGCGTTGCTTCTAGAAATCTGTCCGAGAAGGTCGTGAGGCAGGCTTCTAGTCTGTAAGAAGTGTTCCATCTCGGATGGCCTATGCCGACAGGCAGCATGCCTATCCCACTCCTAAAGCAGGCTTCGCCCGCACCCCGGAGAATGTACGACGGACTTGTAGTCCGTCGATC
>CAZNMS010000236.1:0-12977 GCA_964573505.1 uncultured Planctomycetaceae bacterium
ATGCAAATGCTTGCCCGGCAGCGCTGATGGGAATTGTTGCTTTCCATTCAAGCTCATTGCCGCTTGACGGGACGTTCAAGACATAGAGTTCGCGTGCGTCGTGTCCCGTCACAAACAGCAGGCCTTGCGGACCGAAAGCGCCGCCTGAGGCACTCGCTCCCGCGAAGCGTTCGATGAGTGACTGCGGAAAGCTCCAACTCTGCTTCGCGTCCCACTGCTCGTCACAGCGCACGACGCGAGACTTCGCAGGATCGCTGCTCGATCGGTAATGCGCGAAGCAGAGGAACCATTCATCTCCGCGCCGCACGGCCCATGTGAGCGATCCCGGCGGCTGATGAAATTCGTGCCGGCCGCTTTGTGTCAGAGTTGCTACATCCCAAATTTCGACCGAACTCTTCTCGGGCCGATCCGGGTAGTTCGAGTGAGCGGCATAAAGCTTCCCGGCGCGAACAATGCCGGCATTGAGATGCTTCAGCGGGCCGCCTTTTGCTTCTTCCCAGCGGCCGACCTTCTCGCCGTCGCTCTTGCGATATTTGCCAATCGCGCGATTGTCGATCGCATAGAAGAACTCGTTATCGACCGAGACTCCTTGATTGGCCTCTGCCGTCTTGAAGCGACGCAGTTCTTGATGTTGCCAATTCCCAGCACCCGGCACTTGAGCCAGTCCCATCTGCCCGAGCACGCACCACAACACGCAAACGACAGTGAACCGAAAGCTGACAGAATGGCTCATCGCAGTTCCTTTGAGATTGGTGCTGTCATCGTCGCGGTCGCCGAGCAGGCAACGACTGTCGGCAGCCGACGCCCCCCTGAGGAACACATCCGTTTTGGGGTACGACGGACTTGCAGTCCGTCGCTTCTCTCGACGTTCGTCGGACTACAAGTCCGTCGTACCAGTGTTCTTCACCCATTGTGCCGGCCCGCTCGGTGAGGAACTCATCAGGAACACGTTGCAGAGGTCGCGGCACTTCCGCGACAGACCTGAAGCAACGAGGCCGCGATCAAGCTACGGGATGCGGGGCAGTGGCAATCCCCCGAAATGATGCGAGGACAACCATGACGACTTATTCCATTAACTCTGCGGCGAAGGCCGACTTCATGAAACTCGTCGAGCACGCAGTCCGAGACGGCGAAGTTGCTCTCACCCGTGACGGGCAAGTCATCGCAAAACTCGTCGCCGTCGCGCCGACGAAAACCGACGAACAACCGGTTCGCCGCCAACGGGTATTCGGACGACTCAAGGGAAAGCTTGTTGTGCCGCCCGACTTCGACGAGCCACTCGAAGAAATGCGTCCCTACATGGAGGGGCCGAAACGCTAAGGATTTTGCTCGGCGCAAATTCACGTTTGCTACTTGAACGCTTCGTGATTGCGGTTTCCGCCGGAACGCAGGTAGGCGATCAGATCGAGGATCTCATCTTCGGTGAGTGAGTCGATCAAACCCGTCGGCATCATCGAGAGCTTTGAGGGTAAGAGTTCTTCCACTTCGCGGCGGTTGATCGCAGTGAGGCGACCGGGGTCGAGCATGTTCTCGCTCACCAAATAGTTGTCGCCGTTGAGATTGATGATGCGGCCCGTGATCAGTTTGCCGCTCTCTAAGACGAACTGCGTTGCTTCGTATTGGTCCGAGATCACTTTGCTCGGTTCGATGATGGATTCGAGCAGCGTTGTGTCATTGAACCGACCGCTGACCGACGTCAGATCGGGGCCGACCGTGCCGCCTTCTCCGCCGAGACGATGACATTTGAAGCACGCGCCTTGCGCGAACATCTTGCGGCCGTTCTCGAAGTTCCGACCCGTCTTCTTTGTTTGCACGGTCGGTAATAACTCTGACACCGCGTACTTCTTCACGATGGGCCGAGCCTCAATCACCGTTTCGCTTGCCTTCGGAGTCTTCGCGAGCGTTGCGGCGAGGGACTTCTTTTCTGGGTCCGTCAGTTTGTCGATCGCCTCTTGTCGGATGTTGCGCAAGAAGCCGCTGAACGAGTTGCCGCCGCGTTGATTGGCCGCTTGCAAGAACCAGTCGAAGAAATGCTCGCGTTGCGGCAGCGTCCATTCTTTGGCCGTTCGCAAGCAGTACGCGTAGTGAATCTGCTCTTCTTGTGTCGGAGCGACTGCCTGCAAAGCGAGCGTTCGCTCGACGACTTTCGGCGCGTCGATCGCAACGAGGAACCGCGCGAGTTCGCGATTCAATCGCTCGCTCTTTGCCGGAAAGGCGGCATCGACTTGAGCGAGAATCGCCGAGCGACTCGCGGCATCGAACGTCCCCATGCGGATCACGAGCAAGCCGTAAGTCCGCAGCAAGGCCAGTTGTTGCATCTCACTGAGCTTCGTCCACTCCAACTTCGCGAGTGCCTGCGCGATCTCGGCTTGCACCGACTTATCTGCATTTCGAGCCGCTGCAATCGCTGCGGTCATGAGTGCGTCCGCGCTCTTCTCGACGGCGACTTTGCTTTGCCATTGGCCGGCGGGGATGAACTCCAATGCGATCCGCGCGGCGTACCGAACGTGACGATCGGAATGCGCGAGGTTCTTCCAAATGACATCGAGCTTCGCGGCATGTCCGGGTTCATGCAGAGCCTCTAACTGTCGACGCAGCACGCGCAAGCCGAACTCGGGTTGCTGAGGCTCTTCAGGCGGAAAGGCCGTTGTTGTTTCAGGGCCGCTATAGGTCACGCGATACAAAGCCGACTGCGTCTTGCGACCGCCGATCGCGAAGTACATCGCGCCGTCTTGCGGATTGATCACAACATCCGTCAGCGGCAGCGGAGCACCGAGAATGAACCGCTCGGCCTCAGCGACATACGACGCGCCCTGCGGCTTCAGATGCACCGCGTAGAGCACTCCGTAGCTCCAGTCGTTGATGAAGAGAGCTTGCTGATATTTATGCGGGAAGCGGGCTCCGTAACCGAACGCGATGCCGGTCGGACAACCGGGGCCAATATCAACAACCGAGCCGAGACTGTCGGGATAGAACTCGGGCCACTTGCCCGTCCCCGAGCGCCAGCCGAACTCGCCGCCGCTCACCGCGTGATTCACGCGCGTCGGGCGATACCACGGTGAGCCAATATCCCACTCCATGTCGGCGTCGTAAGTGAAAAGCTCGCCTTCGATGTTGAAGGCGATGTCGAACTCATTGCGAAAACCGGCAGAGACAATCTCGAATTCTTTGCCATCCGGGTCGGTTTTCGCGATCCATCCGCCGGGTGCAAGTATTCCTACAGCATGTCCGCCCGCGTCCCACATGCGGGGCAGCAGTTGATCTTCATCCCAATTGCGCGGCAGCCTCGAACGCTCGGGACTCGGCAGCTTTGTGTGATTGCCCGAGCACAGATAAAGCGACTTCTTATCGGGCGAGAGAATGACGGCATGCGCTCCGTGCTCTCCGGCACCGTCGATGGCACGCAGCAGTTTGACGTCATCGAGCACGTCATCGTTGTTCGTGTCTTTCACGCGATAGAGCCCCGAGCCTTTGCCATTCACGACGACATACAAACTGTCGAAGGCCCATAAGAGCCCTTGCGCCATGCCGAGATCAACCGGAATGGGCTCGACCTTCGCCGCACTGCCGACAACTCCGGCCGTCGGCGGTGTGACGCGATACAGCTTGCCGTACTGATCCGAGGTGATGAGTCGCCCTTTCGGATCGACGCACAGATTGACCCATGAGCCTTGCGCCTCGGGCACGGTGTAGAGCAGTTCGACCTTGAAGCCGTCTTTAACTTTGAGCGATTCGACCGGCGTTGCTTTCGGAGCCGGCGGGGCTTGATTGAAAAGTTCGATCGCGGCGATCTCGATGCGGTTCTTCTTGTTGTCAGGATCGATCCGCAGTCCCGTCACCGGAGCCGTCGCGTTGAAGAAGACGTCGATCGTGCGCAGCGAGTCGACCTTACCGCCGATCGAAAACTGCACCGAACGCTCTTCGCTGAAGCCGACTTTGCTTTCTTCGGCCCAGAAGACTTGCCCGTTCAACGCTCCCGGAGCATCAACGCGGATCCGCAGCTTCTTCCATCCGGCGGGAGCTTTGACGCTCGTCGTGAAGTGCGGATCAACGCCGGTCATCTCGACGATCAGCCGGCCATTCTGCGTCGACAATTTGCAGTCGACTTCGGCTTTCCAGTCGGCGTTGTCTTTGTCGAACTTCCAACTGACGACCGGAGCAACATCAGCAGCGAGAGTCAGCGAGCAGCAAGCCAGCAAACAACCCAGCATGACCCATCGGGCAGCGTCATTTCTCAACGTCATCGTGCCGTCACCTTGCGAGAATTCGAGTGGAAGAAGTCTTACCCTGATGTGCCGACTTTGAGGCTGAGCCCGCGATCGTTCGTAGCGGAAATCGTCAGATTTCCGAGACCGCAGTGACTGCGTCCGAAGTCTCACGAGGCCGTCGAAATTGTTGTGGTGCGATGCTCCGCAACGCCGCGGATTGCTGTGCATTTTAAAATGCACAACAAAGACTGCCGACGCGGAGCGTCGGCCTACAATTTTCGACACACTGGTCAGATTCCGGAGACCGCAGCGACTGCGTCCGAAGTCTCACGACTTCGGCTACAAAGCTGCGAACAACGCGTTGAAGCTTCAATGAAGCCCGCCAAAAGGGCTCGGGATTAGACCGACGCGCCGCAGCAACCTCCATCGAACCCCGCATTCAACAACATGACCCGCATCACCGCTCATCAACCGCCTCGGTGCTTTGATCTCGATCAACTCGCTCAACACTCGTTTGCTCGGCGGATTGAGTTCTTTCAGTCAGTCGGTTCAACGAACGACGTCGCACTGCAACTCGGAGCCGAGAACGATGCCTTATGCCCGGTGCTTGTTGTCACCGAGCAGCAGACGGGCGGTCGGGGACGCGGCAGCAATCGTTGGTGGGCGAAAGACGGTTCGCTCACGTTCTCGTTGCTCATCGAACCGGCTGAGTTTGCCGTGCGACTCAACCAATGGCCGCTGCTCTCGCTGACAACGGCGATCGCTGTCTCAGACACATTGGGACGTTGCGCGGGCGGTAGTCATGTCGGGCTGAAATGGCCGAACGATCTGCACCTCAACCGCAAGAAGGTCTGCGGGATACTCGTCGAGACCGTTAAGGGACGCTCTGATCGGCTCGTGATCGGCATCGGACTCAATGTGCGCAACAGCTTCGCCGATGCGCCATCCGAGTTGCGCGAGATCGCGACATCGATCGTCGATGAGACCGGCTTTGAATGGGAACTGACAGCAGTGCTCGGGCAGTTGCTGCAAGCTCTCGAAGACCGTCTGCATGAACTCGGTTCGGGAGAACTGCCGCTGCAGGAGATATGGGCGCGCCACTGCGTGCTCACTAGCAAGCGAGTCAGTCTTGATGCCGCCGATCAGCGCGTTGCCGGAGTCTGTCGCGGCATCAACGAGCACGGAGCACTGTTGCTCGAAACCGACGGCCGCGTGCAAGCATGGTTCGGCGGAGTTGTGCGCATCGAAAGCTAAGGCGAACGGTCGATAGAGACTGACCGGTACGACGGACTTGTAGTCCGTCGATTCAGCAGCGCGACGGACTGCAAGTCCGTCGTACGGGGCTCGTGACAGCACGTTTCAGCCTGCCGGTCGCGTAGCCGCTCGCCTTAGTGGGGCTCTCATGAAAGCAACGGTAGCTTGCCGCCCGAAGTTTGCGTTTCTGCTCATCTTCTCAAACCGCTGACGGACATCATGAAGCATGCCTGCCTCGCGATAATTGTTGGGCTCGTCGTTACTTCGCTCAGAGCGGACGAACCTTTCGATGTGCTCATTCGCAATGGGCAAGTCGTTGATGGCACCGGCAATCCATGGGGGCATGCCGACGTTGCGATTCGCGGCGAGCGCATCGTTGCGGTCGGGAAGATTGGCGATGTCGCGGCAAAGACGGTCATCGAAGCAAAGGGCCGAGTGGTCGCGCCCGGCTTTATCGACATGCACTCGCACTCGGACTTGCTGCTGCTCGAAGACGGCAATGCACCGAGCAAGATTCGGCAAGGAGTGACGACCGAAGTGCTCGGTGAAGGCAACTCTGCCGGACCGGTTGCTGGCGGTCGCTTTCCGCGACTGCGCGATTACTTCGATGAAGTCGATCGCTCGCGCGTTGCTGTGAATGTCGTCAGCTATGTCGGACTCGACAACGTTTGGCAGAGCGTGATGGGGAAGTCGTTCGAGCGACCGTCTCCCGACCAGTTCGGTCGTATGAAAGTTGTGCTTGATGAAGCACTGCAAGACGGAGCGTTCGGGATGTCGAGTATGTTGGCGATGCCGCCGGGGTCGCTCGCGACGACGGATGACATTGTCGAACTCTGCCGCGTTGTCGCTCGGCACGGCGGGATCTTCTCAACTCATAACCGCAACGAAGGCACGGGAGTGTTCGACGCGGTGAAGGAAGCCATCGCGATCGGCGAACGTTCGGGAGTTCGCGTTGATGTCATTCATCTGAAGATCGCCGATCAAAAGGAATGGGGCCGAATGGCTGAGGTCATCGAATTGATCGAAGCGGCTCGCAAACGCGGCGTCGACGTGCAGGCCAACATCTATCCCTACACGCGCGGCAACAACAACTTAGCCAGCATCATTCCGCCATGGGCGCACGAAGGCGGCACCGCAAAGCTCATTGAACGACTCAAAGATCAGACACAGCGCCCGCGACTGAAACGCGAAATCCGCGAGGGCATTTCAGGATGGTATAATCATTACACTGCGGTCGGCGGCGACTGGTCCCGCATGCTGATCAGCGGCAAAGGCGGCTACGAAGGACTGACAATGGACCGCGTGCTCGCGACTCGGGCGCAGGGCAAAGAGATTGATCCGCTCGACATGCTGTTCGACATCTTGATCGAGCAGGGCGGGTCAGTGCCGACGGTTTATGAGCATCACACTGAAGCGGACATGAACTTAGCTCTGAAACAGAACTGGTGCTCGATCGGCTCGGACGGATCGGCATACGCGGTCGACGGACCTTTGCGGAGAGGCAACCCGCACCCGCGCAACTTCGGCACGTTTCCGCGCGTGCTCGGCGTCTATGTCCGCGAGCGAAACGTGCTGCGACTCGAAGATGCCGTGCGCAAGATGACGTCGCTCAATGCCGCGAAGCTCAACCTCAGAGAACGCGGCGTCCTTCGTCCCGGAATGTTTGCCGACGTGACGATCTTCGATGCTGAGCGGATCATCGACCGCTCGACTTACAACGCTCCGTTTCAATACAGCGAAGGCATCGAGCACGTGCTCGTCAACGGGCAGCTCGTGCTGAAAAACGGACAACCGACAAACGCAAAGCCGGGACGAGCGCTGCGACGAACGGGGCTCTGAAGCGATTGGTCGAATGGAGTTTTGCAGTCGCCGAAATCGTCAGATTTCGGGGCACGATGGGCCGACTTCAGCTTCCCGCTTGCTGCGTCCGAAGTCTGACGAGGCTGTCAAAACAGTGTGGCACGACGCTCCGCGTCGTGAGTCCCGAGGAAGAACTCCCGTCGAACAACGGGGATTCTCGACGCAGAGCGTCGAGCCACAATCACTTTCGACACTCGCTCACGACTTCAGCTTCGACTTAAGCACCGTGTGCTGGCGCGGCCGACAAAGGCTTTCACAACGAGGGACGCGACGATGACATTGGAGGATGCCCTGCGTCTTGCGTTTCAGAGCTTCGAGACTGGGCAACTCGATCAAGCAGCGCTGATCGCTCAGCGGATTCTTGAGCAAGTGCCGCAGTGCGATCGGGCTCGGCAAGTGTTGGCGGGGATCGCGTATCGGCGCGGGCAATGGCAGCTTGCTGAGCAGCATCTGCGCGAAGCACTCTGCATCGCGCCGGGGCAGCTCGACTATCAAGACAACCTCGCATCGGCTCTCAATCAACTGGAGCGGTTCGACGAGTCAGAAGCACTCGCTCGCGATCTCACTCAGCGAGACCCGACGCGATTGTCCGGATGGAACGCACTCGGTCTCGCGCTGAAAGGATTACATCGGCTGAATGAGAGTGAGGCCGCATTCCGTCAGGCACTGGCGCTGCAGCCTCGCTTTGTGCTCGCGCTCAACAATCTCTCGAACGTGTTGCGGATGCAGGGCAAAGGCGCGGCGGCTGAGCAAGCCGCGCGGCAAGCATTCGCTCTGCAACCGGGACTCGTTGAAGCACTCGTCAATCTCGGCACCGCGCTGCACGAGCAAGCTCGCTATGAAGAAGCGATTGCAGTCTTCGACGAAGCGTTAAGGCTGCGACCGGATCTTGCTCAGGCTGCTTTCAATCGCGGGATCGCTCTTGAGCATCTCGATCGACTGAGCGATGCCGAGCAGAGCTATCGCCGCGCCTTGCAACTCCGTCCCGATTGGCCGCAGGGGCTCAACAATTTGGGAGTCGCGCTCAAAGCGCAGGGACGACTGGCGGAAGCTGCCGCAACGTTCGATCGCGCGCTGACAGTGAATTCAAACTACATGGTCGCGCACACGAACCGACTTGCGTGCCTGCTTTGCGAGTTCGGCGTCGGCGCTGAAGAAGTGCTTGCCGCTCATCGAGACTGGGACGCTCGTCATGCCGCCGGCCTGCAACGAGTCAGCACGCATCGGTCTCGTTCGGGGCGCTTGCGAGTCGGCTTTGTGTCCCCCGACTTCGGCAATCATCCGGTCGGTCGTTTCTTGATCGGCATCTTCGAGCACATCCCGCGCGATGAGGTCGAGATCTTCTGCTACTCCGATCGCCGTCAATTGGACGAACTGAAGCAGCGCTTCAATGCCGCTGCCGAGCATTGGCTCGATGCCCGCTTGCTGACTGACATCGAGTTGACCGAAGCCATTCGTCGAGACGAACTCGATCTGCTGATCGACCTCGCGGGACATACCGGTCATCACCGTTTGCTGGTCTTTGCTCGCAGGCCGGCGCCGGTGCAAGCAACATGGATCGGATATCCCGGCACAACGGGCTTGAGCACGATCGACTGGATCATCGCGGACTCCGTGCTGATCCCGCCGAGTCATGACCGCTTTTACTCCGAGCGAGTCATGCGCCTGCCGCAGTCGTCGTTCTGCTTCGAACCGCCGCCGTTCGCGCGTGACTGGCAAGCCTCAGCAAGTCCCTACGAACGAAACGGCGTCGTGACGTTCGGCAGCTTCAACAAGCTCGATAAGACGACTCCCGATGTCTTGCGCGTATGGGCCGCGATCTTGAAGCGAGTCCCGAACGCTCGGCTCGTCTTGCGCAATAAGGGACTTGATGACTCTGCGGTGCGAGACCGATTTCTCGCACTACTCAGCGATAAAGGCGTCGCACGCGAGCAAGTTTTGTTACATGGATGGTGCGAGCACAAAGAGTTGCTCGCGGCCTATCGAGAGATCGACATCGCGCTCGACACGTTTCCGTTTTCTGGCGGCGCAACATCCGCCGACGCTCTTTGGTGCGGAGTGCCGGTCGTGACGTTGATCGGCGACACATTCGCGTCGCGCCAAACGGCGAGCATGCTGCTCAACGCCGGAGTCGACTCAACAGTGACGACGTCAATCGACGACTACATCGAGCGAGCGGTGCAACTCGCATTACAGCGAGACGAACTCGCGCAGTTGCGTGAGACGATCTATCACGCAATCCGCCGAGGCCCGCTGCAGCAACCGCAACGAGTCGCAGCCGACCTCACTGCGGCGCTGTTCGCGATGACTTCGCAGTGACGAAGTCGGCGGCTGCTCGATGATTGCGCGGCGAAGCTCGCGGCAGCTCAATGATGAAGAGCAGCGTCGAGTTATTGGTCGAGCTGAACTGTCTTCATCCGCAGCCGGGCTTTGCCATCCGCAGGAAGCCGCCTTTCAGTTGCTCGGCCCGCTGCTGCAATCCTGTGTGAGCTGGGAACGCCAATTGAGTTCTGTGTTCTTCATCCGTGTGAGACACATCCGTGTGCGAAGCAGAATTGGCCAGAGACTTCGCACACGGATGTTTCCCACACGGATAAGGCACGCCATCTCAGACCTGTCCTTAGTAATGGCGTCGTTCTTTCGACGAGTTCCCGAAGAGCAATTGCACCTTCCTGCGGATAGCAATGCCGAACTGCGGATGTGCCCATGTAAGTCGAGTTGCAGGCCAATGCTCGCCGACAACTTCGTCGCGCGAAACCTGACACTGAATTCAGGAACTCGGTTTGCAAGTGAGTTACTCAGCAAACTGATCGGGACGCTCGATCTTGTAGGCCGCGAGTTTGCGATCGAGCGTCGAGCGTTCGATGTCGAGCAGTCGAGCCGCTTCGCGCTTCACCCACTTCGTGAACTTCATCATCGAGCGAATGTGCCGCTTCTCCATCTCTTCAATTGAGACCGGATCAAAGCCGCTTGAGTCACCGTCGGTCGCGTCATCAAGACGGCTGAAGCGTAAGTGCTCGATGCCGATGACATCGTCCGGCGCCAGCGTGAAGGCGCGTTCGACAACGTTTCGCAACTCACGCACGTTGCCCGGCCAGTCGTAGCGCTGCATCTCGGCCAATGTTTCTGCCGCAAGGCGCTTCGGAGGACGTCCTAAGCGAGCGGCGGCTAACTGCAAGAAGTGCTCGGCGAGTGCTTGAATGTCTTGCCGTCGTTGTCGCAGCGGCGGGACATCGGTCTGCAGCACGTACAAACGGAAGAAGAGATCGCGTCGGAAGTCGCCGTCTCGCACGCCGGTCGGCAAGTTGCGATTCGTCGCTGCGACAATGCGAACGTTGACCTTCACTGCCGTCGCGCCGCCGACTCGTTCGAACGGATGCCCCTCAAGCACGCGCAAGAACTTTGCTTGCATCGTCTGACTCATCTCGCCGATCTCGTCGAGGAAGAGCGTGCCGCCGGATGCTTGCTCGAACTTGCCGATTCGCCGTTCAGTCGCGCCAGTGAAGGAACCTTTCTCGTGCCCGAACAATTCGCTTTCGAGCAGCGATTCCGACAACGCGGCACAGTTCACACAAACGAAGGGACCGTTCTGCCGATCGCTATTGAAGTGGATCGCGCGCGCAACGAGTTCTTTGCCGACTCCGCTTTCTCCGCAGATGAGCACTGTCGCATCCGAGCTTGCGTACTGAGCGATCTCGCGTCGCAGTTGCTGCATCAAATTGCTTTCGCCGATCAGCTCGCTTTCGAAACGCAACATGTTGCGGAGCGTCTGATTCGTGCTTAGCGCCAACTTGAGATCCGTCTTCAGCGCGTCCTTCGACAAGAGCTGCTTCAACGCGACGGCGAACTGCTCAGCAACAGCGAGTGCAAACTCAAGAGCGTCGGCATCAAGCGTGCTTTGCAACTGCATCGTGTAGAGGTGAATGAGGCCGTAAGTTTGCTCGTCATCGCGGACTGGAACGCAAATGACATTGCGGGCCTTCATCGCTTCGAGCGTCTGCATCTCGGTTGAGCCACTCGATTGCCGCAGATCGAGCGCCAAGATTCCGTCTTTCTGTTCGAGCGCCTGCTGCGAGAGTCGATCAGAGACGCGGGTGAAACCGGAATTCTCGGGGGCTCGAAAGGCAACGATGCGAAGTTCATTCACTCGGCCTTTGCGACTGGTCTTCGTGTCAAACAACAGGACGGCTGCGAGATCGGCTTTGAGATTTTCTCGAAGGCCATCAACCGCAATCTCGGCGAGCGACTTCACGTCCGCAGCACCGAGCATGCGCGAACTCACTCGATAAAGACTCGCAAGCCCGTGCCTCAATCGAGCGACCGCTTGCGGATCGGCGTTGTAAGCCGACCTATTCCGGCGCTCGATGACTTCGACTTCGGTCGTGCTTTCGAAGTCGAACGGCTTCTCGGGCTCCTCATCGTCGGTGAGATCTTCCGGCTGTTCGAGCTGCCCGCTGATTTCGCGAGTGAAGAGCAGTTCGTTGTTGCCGACGCGAATGACATCGCCCTCAACGAGCTCCGTCGTTTGAGTGATGCGAACGTTATTCAGTTCGGTCCCGTTGCTGCTCTCAAGATCCCGCAGTCGCCATTCGCCTTGCTCATACGCCACTTCGCAATGACGCCGGCTGCACTTCGTGTCTTCGAGCACGATGCGATTCGTGTCTGCTCGACCGACCGTCACCGTATGACCTGGGGCAAGATGATGCACTTCTCGCCAACGTCCATTAATGCGTTGAACGAGGTATGCAGAATTGGGCTGAGTTGAGGACGGACTGGTCATTGAGGGGGCTGCGAGGTCGCGCCGACAAACTCATCATCAATGAGGTCTATTCATCGCGCTGATCAAGCAGCGACGAGTGAGAGACTCAAATGCGAAGCCAATAAGGCCGCGATGAAGGAACTGCCGAGGCGCCGAATGTGTGAGAGAAGAGGCGATGCAATGCACGAAGTCATTTCGGCCTGACGCTGATCGAATCGAGTGGCATAGCCTTGCCGGAAATTCTCGATTGAGGCCCTCGGCATCAGAGTGATTGGCGACTGACGACGTGCGAAGCGCGGGGATTCTTTGTGATGCCTCACCCAATTGCGAGCAGCGATAAACCTCGTTTTGATGAATCTAGCCATCAACATACGAGCCGTTGCGACATGCGGCTTTTGTTTGCGTCCGCATTCACCGGCAACTCCCGGAGTCGCGCGAATCGCTGCGATCACGACGATGAAGCAAGCTCGCAGCACTCGACATCAACTGCTTCGTGTCAGTCGCTTTCTGCCGCTCACGCCAGACGTGACGGACAAGACGTCCGTCATACATCTCGGCGTTCTGAGGCAGTTCGTAATGCCCGAAGGACGTTGTGTGGGATGAAAACGAGACTGTGAATTCCCTCGTGACGGCCATTTCAACGGATGAAAGTGAACGTCGTCCCGCTGCCGCTCGGGATGGAATCCCAAGCTACTTTTTTGGGGGGCAGAGCCTCGCTCGCCGAAGGCGACCGGATTCGTTCGGCTCGCGATCCAGTCAGATGCGTTCGTCTTCGGCTTGCCGTTAAACGACATCGTTAAGCTCGCGCGACATACTTAGGCGAGCGCCAGAGGAGTTTAGACCGGTACGACGGACTTGCAGTCCGTCGAAGACGAGGCCCGACGGACTACAAGTCC
>CAZNMS010000237.1:0-3202 GCA_964573505.1 uncultured Planctomycetaceae bacterium
GCAAAAGCTTCCTTTCGCGGAGCGAAAGGCGACTATCGGATGCGGCTTCGCTGCGTCGATTAACGGTTAGCCGAAGGCTCCTAGATCGCCGCAGCGACGCCCCACAGGACGAGCAAGACCGACAGCATGAAGCCGACGATTGTCACGAATAGCCGACCGGCTCGACGCAGGACGCGCTCGGTCAATTCGAAACGGCTGGCGCTGTAGACGAGGCTGATTGCTGCTGCGAGCGGAACGAGATAGCCGATCGTCGTGCCTTCAACTGCGAGGAGTTGCATCGCCGGTGTCATGACTCTGCTTTCGATCGAGCGGGGATGAGGATGTTGTCGCGCTGCGGACTCGGAATGTAAGAGAAATTGCAGTCACGCGATGCTTACGCCTTTTCGGCTACTGCCGGAGCGGCTTGCTTCTTGTCGCTTTCGGCTTCTCCGGGCTTCTCGTCGCCGTAGCCGTAAGCCGGACCTTGAATGGCGTCCCAAATCGCAAGCACGTTCAACAAGCCGGCGATCCATGTGTAGACAAGAGCCAGTTCGTAGTACTTGCCCAATCGCCCATGCAGATGCTGCATCGCGTCATCGCTCAGCGGTGCCAACAAGTGGTTGACGAGACTGCGGGGGATCGTGCCTTCGACCCAACCTAAGTTCTCGATGCGCGACTCGTCGTCGACGATCTGCGCATAAAACTTTCGTTCGCTGCCCGAGTACACAACGGCCGATCGCTCGCCGCCAACTTGCTTCGGCGTGACTTCATCGAGTCCCGTTACCTTCGGTCCGAGTTGCAATGACGTTGCTTGCGTCGAGCCATTCAGCGTCACGTTGACGTCTTGCCCGGCAGAGGTCTTGCCGACGAACTTGCCGGTGAACTCGCTGCCGTAACCGTATTGCCCGACGATGACTTGCCCGGTGACTCGGCCTTTCACATCTCCGTGTCCGACTCGTTGATGCATGAAGACGCCATTGAATTCGGCGTCGATCGACTCCAACACCGCGCCGCCTTGCCGATCGCTGTGCTGCTGAGAGATCTCGTTCTCATAGCGATCGAACTGGAGATAAGTGGGGATCGCGACGAAGCCAATACCAGCTTGAGCGATGAAGCCGGCGGTTCGATTGCGAGCGGGTCTTTGCGGCGGATCCCAGCGCAGATGCACGGCCTTTGCTTCACCGAGCGAACAACCCCAACTGAAGATGCCGAGGATGCAGACAAAATAAATGGCCGCCTTGACGTACCGACCTTGATAG
This sequence comes from uncultured Planctomycetaceae bacterium, assembly GCA_964573505.1. Taxonomy (GTDB): domain Bacteria; phylum Planctomycetota; class Planctomycetia; order Planctomycetales; family Planctomycetaceae; genus AM-0621. The sequence continues at coordinate 1,239 of CAZNMS010000237.1, forward strand.
GCGTGCCCGAGTCCCGGCACGAGATAAGCAAGAATCCCAGCAACGATCGGGTTCTTCAGTTTGACCCTCGGATCAGTCATCAATGGCTCCAATGAAAGGGCAGAAAACGGGCGGGAGTCTAGGAGCGTGTCGCAGAATTTCGATAGTCGCAGATTGGCGAGAAGCTGTGCTCTCTGCCTGCATGCGAATCGACGAGCGTCATACCGAAACAGCACGCTGTTGAGTTTCGCCTTGAGGCCGTTATTCCACAAAACGTGCGCCGCGCGCCTGTGTGAGAATACTTACATCTATTCGCAGCGTGATCGGAGTTGAGGTCGCTGCTCTCGCACATTGAGGTTCCCTCGTTGAGAGCGACGGGCTTAAGGTCTCGGCGGTCGGGCAAGGAGTTTGTTTAAGTAGCATGGACTTCCAGTCCGTGCCGTCTTTTGGTGAGTTCGGCTTTCTTGGACGCATGCCGATCAGCACGGGCTAGAAGCCCATGCTTCGAGTCGCGCTGCGACTGAGTCCGACAAAACATTTCGATGAAGGGAGTTGTCGATGTCCCCATTGCAAACATTGGTCGCGACGGGCACGAAGTTGTGGCTCGATAGCGTTGACCCGGATCTCATTTCGATCAGTCGTCACTACGGGACGACTGGAGCAACTTCGAACCCGATCATTATTTCTGATCTGCTGAAGTCCGGCAGGTTTGATGACACGCTGACGGCACTCGTCGAAGAAGGACTCGATGACAACGAGATCGCGTGGCGCATGACGGATCTGCTCGTCACGAACGCGCAGAAGAGCTTTCGAGAAGTCTTCGATCGCAGTGCGGGCAATGACGGCTATGTGAGCTTTGAACTCGATCCGCTGCTCGAAGATGCCGCCTGTCCGTTGAGCGCGGGAGAGAGGTCGGCGCGTTACATCGAACTCGGGAAGCAATGGGCTGAAGGTCATGTCAATCGCATGATCAAAGTCCCGGCGACCGATGCCGGGCTCGGCGCGATAGAGGAACTTTGTGCTGCCGGAATCACGCTCAACATCACGTTGATCTTCTCGTCGCGCCAGTATCGACTCGCTCGCGATGCCGCTTGGCGCGGAGCACAACGCCGCAGTTCGCTCGCGAAGTTCAAGTCGGTCTACAGCGTCTTCGTCAGCCGGATTGATGCTTACACAAAGAAGTCAGTGCCCGACCTAACGGCAGCCGCTCAAGGGCAAGTCGGCATCTTGAACGCGAAGCGCATTTGGCAAGAGAACCGCGACTTCTGGGCTTCAAAGCAACTGCCTCTGCAGCAGGAGATGATCTTCGCGAGCACGGGTACGAAGGATCCGGCGGACCCGGTCGACAAGTACGTCGGAGCACTCGCCGGGTCTGACATTCAAACGAATCCGCCGCCTACGAACGCCGCGATTCAGCAACTGTCCGGCAAGAGCTTTGTTCGCACCGTCGACCAATTCCCGCCGGCTGAGGTCGTTGCCGAGATCGACTCGAAGGTCGACTTCGCAAAGCTTGAGAGCTTCCTCATGGATGAAGGCTTGAAGAAGTTCGCCGATCCGCAGAAGGCGTTGTTGGCGTCGATCGCCGAGAAACGCGCGAAGTTGGTTTGAGTCATTGCAGCGCTCTCAATCTTCGGCGTTGCCTTGCGGGCAGAGCATGTGCGTGACGAAGTTCCCTCGTTCTCATCAGTCCCTGCGAGAAGAGGAGCTGCGTCATGCATCAACCGCCCGAGCGACCATCGAAGACGCGTTTTGTCGTGCTCGGTTTCCTCTGCGTGATGGCATTCATCTTGTATGCCGACCGCATCTGCATCAGCCAATCGGTCGAAGACATCAAGAAGGAACTCAAGATCTCGAACGAGCAGATGGGTTATGTGCTCGCTGCTTTCACTGCGGCGTACTCGCTGTTCGAAGTCACGACCGGTTGGTGGGGCGACAAGTACGGATCGCGCGGCGTGATGACGCGAATCGTCATTTGGTGGTCGATC
>CAZNMS010000237.1:3212-12939 GCA_964573505.1 uncultured Planctomycetaceae bacterium
GGTCGATCTTCACGGCTCTCACCGGTAGAGCGGTCGGGCTTTGGAGTCTCGTGACGGTGCGATTCCTGTTTGGAGCCGGTGAAGCCGGAGCGCTCCCGAATACCGCTCGCATTTTGCAACGATGGTTTCCCGAGCATCGGCGCGGGATGGCGCAGGGACTCGTGAATTCGATGGCGCAAGTCGGCGGCGCGGCGGCTCCGGTGATGGCTGCTTACTGCATGAATTGGGTCGGCTGGCGCTGGACGTTCTTCATTTTCAGTCTGCCGGGAGTCATTTGGGCCGTCGCATTCTATTGGTGGTTTCGCGATGAGCCGGGCGAGCATTCCGGCGTGAATGAGGCCGAGCTTGCTCTCATCAGAGAAGGACGAGTGCCGACCACTGCTTCGGCACATCCGCCAATTCCGTGGCGCGCCGTGCTGACGAGCTTCAACGTCTATCTGCTCGGCAGCATTCTCTCCTGCACGGCGTTCAACACTTACATGTACTTTTCTTGGTACTCGACCTATCTCAAGGAAGGGCGACTGGTGGAAAAGTTACAGGCAGGTTGGCTGACGAGTCTCGTGCTGACCGGCGGAGCGATTGGCTGCATTTCGGGCGGCTATGTCATCGACTCGTTGCTGCGACGCTTTGCGGATCGGCGGAAGTGCCGTCGTTTGTGGGGCTGCTTCGCGTTGTCGACGGCTGCGGTCTTCTTGCTCTTGAGCATTCAAGCAAACTCCGCGCAGCTCTCAGCGGGGTTAACGGCGTGCTCGGTGATGATGGCCGTTGCGACGCTCGCTTCATGGTGGGGCGCGGTGACGGATATCAGCGGGAGGCATCTCGGCGCGATGTTCGGGTTGATGAACTCGATCGGCGGTTGCGGAGCGTTGATCTCGCAGTTGTTCGTCGGCACCTTCGCGGATTGGCAGAAGGCAAAGGGACTGACCGGCCGCGCTCAGTGGGATCCGATGTTTTACGTCTACGCCGCCGTGCTCCTGCTGGGAGCATGCGGTTGGCTGATGGTCGACTCGACGAAACCGATCCGCGGCGCTTCTGGGGAAGAGGATGCTTAAGCACGCTCCTAAAACGAAACGGCCCCTGAGGCCGGTTGGGCGTCAGGGGCCGGATGCTCGTTGAGGTTGCTGATTCGCAAACCTCAGAGGACGGTTGCCCGCCTACTTCTTATGGGCTGTGTGACAAGTCTTACATCCTTCGCCGGTGACTTTCGCGAAGCCGGCCTTTGCTGCGGCGACGTCCTTCTTTTCGGCGGCAGCGAGAATCTCAGCGGTCGCAGCTTGCATCGCTTTCGCGCCCTTTGCCCATTCGCCGTCAGGACAACGCCCGTCGTCCATCATGCCGTAGCCGGACTCATTGAGAATGGCGGCTCGCAGTGCGACCTCTTCCCAATCGACGGTCTCAGCTTCGACGGCTTTCTTCAGCGCGCCGCAATTGACTCCGACAACGCCCTTCATGAGCTGCTTTGTTGTCGCGGCTCGGGTCTTGCCCTTCTTGATTTGGGCATCGACGGTCTGCAGACCAATCCCGACCACTGCGGCCACTGCCGCCCATACCAACAGACGCTTCTTCATGCTCGCACTCCTCAACACGCAACTAAGAGGTGCCGCTCCATTCGGAGTCGGCAGTCATGCAACGGCTGAATGCCGCTACCCGCAGAATGCTCAATGTTCGGTCGGTGTGCTGACCTTTCGGCTGAAGGAGGCAAGGAGTGGGCGGGACGATAAGAACGGCCTGATGTGATGGCAAACTACGTCCGGCTGGCTTCGTCTGCTCTCAGTTGCTCGGCTCGGCAGTGCGAACCAGTGTGAGTTGAGAACTGAAATGTAGGGCCGACTCTCCGAGGCGGCCTTTGTTGCGTGACGAGGCGGCTTACTAATCGCCACTTACGAGTTCGTTCTTGGATTCGAACGGGCGTTTTTGAAGTAGCTTCGTCCTGCAAAATGCTCAGTCTCGGAGAGACTGAGCTACAAGTTCCCGAAGAGTGAAGAGGGATGACAAAAAGATGGGAGACAAAGAGTTGAAGAGGCGAGGCTGTCAGAAGGATTACTCAGTGGGTGTATTGAGGGTTACAGCCAACGGGCAATGCGACTCCGCTCCGGTCATCTTTCTGTCCCTCATCTTTTTGCCATCCGTCTTCAGAGAGTGCCGACGAAAAGATGAGGGAGCGAATCGCGCCGCTGGCTTTGATCGGGCAGCGATCGGTGAGGAATAACTGCCGGGTTCGGCGTCGCGTCGGTTGGACGCCTACTTCCGGCAGCGAGGCAGCACGGACGTAGGCGTCCATGCTACGAATTCGAGACGTTATTCACCGACTATCCCTTAGCGCTCGTTGAGGTCGCGTTGGTCCCATGGAATGGGGAATGACGTCGGGCGGGCTTGATGGCGGTGACGCACGTCGCACGGACGGTCGCGGAAGTATTCGATGAAGGCACAGAGCTGCTTTACTGCTTCGTTGTAGGCTCGCTCGCCTTTCTCTTTTGTCGCCTTCTCGGCGTCTCCGAGCACTCCGGTTTCCGAATAGCTGCTCGTCCAACTCACGACCGTGCCCGTGCCGGCTCCGAAGAGATCGACCCAGTTGAAGGGGTTGTCCTCGTCGTTGCACTTGATGGTGCCGCTCTTGATCTTGTCCTTCCGCACGTTGTCTTCATCGAGATAGAGATAGAGCGATGTCTCTAGCTCGCAGGCATGCGAGCAGCCGCCGGGGAATTTGCTCTCGCGCCAACTCGGCAAGAACGTCTTGTCGACCGTCAGCAGGTTCCACCATGCGGTGACGACGCATTCGGCGTCGGTCTCAAGATTCGTGCGGCGCGCGGCGAGATCGAGATTGGGCATATTCGAGCCGTGCCCATTCAGCAGGATGATCTTCTTGAAGCCGTGATAGGCGAGCGACTTTGTGACATCGAGCACTTGCTTGATGAAGGTCTCGTAGTGCGTGTTGATCGTGCCGGGGAAGTCCATCACGTGCCCGGTGTAGCCATAAGCCAACGTCGGCAGGACGAGCACTTTGTCAGCGAGCCGTTGCCCCGCGCCCTTCGCGATGCCTCCGGGACAAACGAGGTCGACATCCAATGGCAGATGCGGGCCGTGTTGCTCAACGGCACCGCACGGCAGGATGCAAACTTTGCGAAGCTCGACAGCTTCATTGATCTCGGGCCATGTGAGTTTCTCATAGCGGTACTCAGTCGCAGCGCGGCTCGTCATGCGGGTTCCTTTCAGTGAGAGAGCGCGAGCCCGAAGTGGACTCGCGCGGGTGAGATCGACCGGTCGTAGCGTAGCGATCGAGTCTGCGAGGCCAGTGCTCAGCAGGGACTGAGAAAGCGACGAGATGCGTTCGCGATGCGCCGTAGGCTTCGAAGCGATGACTGCTGCCGCTGTCGTTGCTGGAGTTTCGATTACAGCGGGCAGTTGCTTGTCTTCGTAGCATGGACTTCCAGTCCGTGCTCTCTTCGTCTTTTTGTCTGAGCAACTGCAGACGCGAACAGCACGGGCTGAAAGCCCATGCTACGACGGACTCAGCACTCTCTTACGGCGCTGCTTCCGTGCGGCCCCAGTTGAGGTGCGAGTAACGCGTCTCGATGAGTTCTTGGACGCGGGTTGCTTCGTCGGCAGTCAGCGGTGCGCGGTCGATGCTGCTGCCGAGTACTGCTGCCAGTGCTTGACCGAGTCGCGAGCGCAGGTCGCTCGGCACGTTGCAGGTTGGGGCGAGATCAAGCAGGCCGGGCACTTCGGCGGCGAAGGGCGACTGACGCAGGATCAAGCTGCCGTGCTGCAAGACCGCTCCGCGCCGGCGGCGCTGAGCACTGCCGACAATCTTGATGGCACCGAGCACGATGTCGTTCTTGTCGCCTCGACTGAAACACAAGAAGGGCTCGACGTCGTTTTGCAGGTCAGCTCCGCGCATCCGAGCTTCGACGCCGCAACCGCGCAGCACGTTGAGCACGGCGTTGTGTGCTCGGGCATAGAGGACGCTCGGAGCTTGCGCGAGCGGATGCTGAGGACTTAGCGCGAACGAGTACGTCACTTCGAGATGATGCAGGATCGCTCCGCCGCCCGAGAGACGTCGCACGGTCGGCAGGCCCGCGAAACGTCGCTCACGCTCGGGATCACTCGGCGGCTGAAAGTAGCCGAGCGACACCGTTGCTTGATCCCATCCGTAGATCCTCACGGAGGATTGGCCGCGCTCTAAAGCGGCTTCGAGCAAGCACTCATCGACGGCCATGTTGCGCGCGCCGGGTTGATCGTCGTGCTCGATCAGCAAGCGAATGGCAGGCAGATCGCCGAGGTCGGCAGTGTCGAGCGGCGAGTGCAATTCTTCTGACATCAGGCAGGCTTTTCGTGAGAATCCTTCGGGCGCGGGTTGAGAGTCGCCTTTCGCTCTGCGAAAGGGAGTGTCGGCTTTTGCTCCGAGGCTCTGAATAAATCGCCCCTGGGCTTGTCCCGGGGGTTTAGCGGCCTTTGCGCTACTCGAATTTGCCCTAAATCGTAGTAGCGCAAAGGCCGTTGAACCCCCGACGCAAGGTCGGGGGCGATCTAATCACAAGCTCTCCGCTAAAGCTGCCTTTCGCGGAGCGAAAGGCGACTCTCAACGCCGTCGCTCTTCTGCAGCTCTACTTCCACTCGCGGCCGATGACGATTCGCTTATTGAGATTGCGGCGGCCGTTGAGTTGTTCGAGGTTCAGCCACAACTCTTGCCCCTTCAAGGCTTCGGCGTTCGGTAAGTGGTAGAGCTTGCGATCCTCGCCCTGACGTAAGCCGGTGACGTAACGCGTCTGTCGCTTTTGGCCGCTGACCGAGAGGTTGCAGCGGAACTCAAGCACCTCTTCGGGCTTCGTGTTGTTGAGCACGATCTGCTCGAGTTCGAGTCGTCCGTCTTCTAATCGGCGATCAATGACGTCGATGACAACATCGCCCAGTCCGACTTCGAGCGTGCGCACGACTTCGATTTGCTCGGGACGATCGGCGAGCACTTGAAAGTCGATCGTGACGTCAGTGTCACCGAGGCTCGCGTCATCCGAGAGCGTGATGTCGGTCGGCAGACGAAAGGTCTCGCCGGCTGCTGCGTTGATCGACCATGTGCTGGGGTTCGCTTCCCATCCGCGCGGCAGCTTGATCGAGACTTCGGCTGTGACCGCGCGACCGAAGGTGTTGCGCCCCAAAATCGCATTCGCTTGAGCACCCCGCATGCTGGCAAGTCGTTGCGTTTCAAAGCCGACCGCAAGATTCCACTTGAGCAACGGGCCCGTGCAGTTCGTCAGAAAGATTGGGGTCTGACTGACTGCAATCGTTTGTCGCCCGTCGGTGCGGACGAGTGGCGTTTGCTGTCCCCAAATTTCTTGTCGCAGGACTTTGTCGCCGAGATTCAGCGTTTCGGTCGTCGGCTCAGCGGACATGAGCACGACGATGCCTTCGCCGTTCCGATCGAAGACATGATTGGTCGACTGATTCCGCAGCTTCATCGAGCCGACGTACTTCGTGCTTTGCAGCGCGAGCGTTGATGTGCGCCACGGAAGATAAAGTGGCGACGGCGCACCGTCGGGACGGATCAAGCCCGAGTTCGCGTCGACAACGTTCGTCGCAAACGTGACGGGCACTCCGGCGACTCGCGCGATGATGAGAGAACGCACGAGATGAATGGCTCGCTGCTCAACGGTCTCAGTGCGCGGCAGCGTTGCGATCGTGAGCCAGCGCTGAGTTTCAGATTGCTTCGAAGGCGCGATCAGCGACGGGTACTGCGTGTCGTCAATGCCGACGAGCGGAGTCACGGCGAGGAACGACCGACCGAGTGCGCGCGGAACGGGGGCGTCCTGCGGCACTTGCCATGCAAAGCCAATCGCCGGAATGCGACCGCTGCGATCGAAGGTTGCTCGCCATTGAGCGGTCGCGGCTTCGAGATTCGAAATCGTTTGCAGCCCGACATCGTCATCGTCTCCGAGCTGCCAGTGCTCGACCGTCGCAGAGTACTTCGCGAGCGATGTCATCACGGACGACGCCCAAAACTCGGGCGACTGAGTGAAGACGTCGCTCGCTTTGACGGAGTCGCGACCGAACTGTTTCTTGATGGCTTCAGGCGGTTGATTGAGCAGCCCGATTGGTTCGATGCCTTTGTCCGCGAGTTCGTCGAGCACGTCGTTGATGCTCGTGCGACGGCTCGATGGATCACTGTCCCATAACGGCAACTTCAACCAATGAATGCCGCCCTGACTGGCGATGAAGGCAAGCTCGTCCGGCTTCAGTTCGCCCCATCCGCGCGGCAGCGACCATCCGAATTCACCCTTTGAACGCGGCGTCGCATGTTCGAGCACCGCAAAGGATGTCTCGCCGAGCAGCATCAACTTGCCGTCGCGATCAAGGTGAGCTTGCACCTGATAGTGGCCATAAGCCTGCGACGGCAGCTCCCATTTGAAAGGGAAGTTGAACTTCTCGTCGGGGCTGCGTCCGGTCGGCAAGAAGATGGGCTCGCGCCGCCGGTCGATGATGTTGCCTTTGATGTCTCGCACGCCCATGAACAACTCGAAGTTCACACCGGGCTCGATGCCGGAGACTTCCGCGTTGATCGTGATGGGCGAGAGCGGCTTGACGTAGCGGTTCTTCAAATCACCGCCGAGCTTCAAGCGCGGCAGTCGTCCGACCCACAAATCGTCGAACCAAACATTGCCTTTGAGATCCGGCTCAGCACCCGTGACGCAATGGCAGCCGATCAAAATGAAGCGTGCTTCGGGATGCGGTTCGATCGGACCAATTTCAAGCGGCACCCAATCTTTGTGCGTGCCGGTAACGGGCTTCGTCACAAACCGCTGCAGCCGCTCTTTGCGATGATTGAGGAACGAGACCGAGATCATTGCGGCATCGTTCCGCAGTCCTTCGGTACGCACCCATCCGCGAAACACATAGTTGAAGGACGAGTCGACTCGAGCCCCGTTGTTGAACGGCGAGTAGTAAGTCAGCCGTCCGCCATTGAGCCGAACATGCAGGCTCTGAAAGCCGTTGTGTCCTGAGTTCGGATCAATCTCCGCGCGGATGTAAGCCGGGAACTCTTGCCCGCGGCGTCGGACCCAATCATCGGGGACACCGTCGAAGTCTTGATCTTCTGACTCTTCGAAGCCGTAGCGGAGCACTTCGCTCGCCGCAGCAAACGGATCAAGCGGCGTCTGATCTCCCTCACTCGCATCCGCAGCCGCAAGCGTCGTCAGCAACCAAAGAACGGCAGTGGTCGTGAACATGATGAGGGACTTTGAAAGGACCGCGCGGCACGCACGAAGCCGAGGACGCGAGAGTCATGATTTTGGCACGTAGGATGGCCGCTCCCGGCCGTTTGCATTCTTCGTTCGAAAGACAGACGGCCAAGAGCGGTCAAAACTTCGCCCCCGGCCTTGTGCCGGGGGCTTGACGGCCTTTGCGCAAGTTCGAGTCAGTTCGAATTCGACTTGTGCAGAGGCCGTTAAACCCCCGCGACCCAGAGAGTGCCCCGACTCGGGGGCGAAGTTCTCATCAGGCCGAGGGCGGCCATACTACGGCGGCATTCCTACTGAAAGCGTTGCCGGCCGATGTCGTCGGCATGCAGGACGTGACGCGACTTCGTGTATCGATCGGGGGTCAGCTTGAACTGATTGCGCGACTCAGCACTGGAGAACAAGAAGAGTTCTCCGTCGTAGAACGCACCGATCTCGATGCGACCGGGAATCGCGCGATCCGTCCGCTGCAACTCGACGGGATCGCAGCCGAGTAGTCTCGGTGTGTACCGCTCGGGATTCGCGTCGAAGAGCCGCTTCTCGTTCTCGTCGCTGAGGTAGTAGACGACGCCTTGATAAGTCGCGGCGAGGTCCGTGCGGCCCTTGATCCACTCGCGATTGTTCTTGATCCGCACTGGGCTATAGCCGTCGAGCCCGAGCAAGGGAGTCGGCTCACGACCGAGGTTGATCAGCGGGTCGGGCTGCTGCGTGATGAGAGTCTCTGTCATCGGTTGAGGCATCGGCATTGGCATCGGTTGCTTCACGATCTGCTTCGAACCGGTGCCTTGCTGAGCCAATTGATTGCCGGATTGGGACTGTAGTTTTGATTTCAGCGCGGCAATCGCGGCGGTGCGATCTTTGTCGAAACGGTTCTCCCAGTTCTTGAGCTGACCGACATAGCTGCCTCGATCGAGATACCCGACATGCCGCCAAACGATCTGACCGTTCGGAGCGACGATGACGTCGGTCGGGTACGAGTTCACTCCGAAACCCGCTGCCAGTTCCGCTTCTTCTTCCGCATCAATCTTGATGCCGATGTATTTCGAACCGAGGAACCGCTGCATCGCTTCGGAGCCGAAGGTCTCTTTCTCCATTTGGATGCACGGGCCGCACCATGTGGTCGAGAAGTGGACGACCATTGGCAGGCCGAGCCGCTGAGACTCGCTCCTCGCTTGTGCGTAGTCGCTGAGCCATCGACGCGGTCCGTCGAACGAGGCCGAAGGCGACTGAGCCGGAAGACGAGCCCCCAGCAAACTCACCGCGATCAGTAAACCCGCCAGTAGTAAGCGAGTCGCCGTTCGTCTGACATCAATGTCACGCAACGCCATTGCCGCATCCTCATCACGCATGTCCGGAGTTCATTCCGAAACGATCCGACTCGAAGTATCGGCAGAGCCGACGATGCAGCGGGGAACGGGTGCGACTCGGCACGGTGAAATGCGACGAGTCCTGCAAGCCGTGCCGGTTACGAAGAGTTCAAGTGCGGGCGAACTTTGATGAGGGATGAAGACGCTGTTTGAAGTTGGCTTACGAGGAAAGAAGAAGAGAGGAACGCTAATCGGCGTTCTTCGGAACTCTTCAAAGATGGGATGCAGGTGAGTTCCGGCGGCGGTTCAGCGTCGTACGCGGGGATGTCGCCGAAGTCGTGAGAGGCTGTCGAAAAACATTGTGGCTCGACGCTCCGCGTCGAGAATCCTCGCTGTTCTATGGGAGTTGTTCCTCGGGACTCACGACGCGGAGCGTCGTGCCACTCTTTTCGACTGCGTCTCACAACTTCGGCTCCGGTCGAATCAACGCTCCCGCTCGTCTTGAGTGCTTGCGCTGCTTGCTCGCGCGATTTGATTGGCTGCTCTCAGGAATCCGCCTCCGAGGCTGCGGCAGCTTCCGCAGTCCCGCAAAAGTTCTCGGATCAGCACGCTCGTTACGACGATCAAAGGTCCGCGCAGTGAGTGTTGCGGGGGGCAACGCTCGGCGCCGGCGCGGCGGGGGGGCGAGACGATGCAGAGCGTGCTTCAGAGACAGTGGCTTCGCGCTTTCATGCTGGCGCTGATCGGGATGACTGCCGGCTGCACGGTCACTCCGCAGCGGTTTGGCTATCTCCAATTCTGGAGCGACCGCACTTCTTACGGAGACCCCGCTCTCTACTTTGAACGAGTCCGCATCGACATGCCGCAGCGAGTTCAGCCCGCATTGGTGATCTCGTCGAGCAGCGCCGCTGTTCCGAGTCCCGCTGAGCAAACCCAATCGCCGATCGACGACGCTTCGGTCGCCAATGCGATCGCTCCCGAAGGCACATGGCTGTTTCACTAAGGAGCAGTGGAGAAAGAATTCCCCGATTCAAACTCAATACATCCGCGAGTTCGCGCGTCTGATTGCGACAACGGCACGCAGTCGCGGGGTTCTTTTGATGTTGAGCAGCCGATGTCTTCGCCCAGACGGGGCGTTATTTTGGAGTACGGCGATTCATCGCCGTTTTGGATTGCGGCGAAGCCGCCTTTTCT
>CAZNMS010000238.1:0-12918 GCA_964573505.1 uncultured Planctomycetaceae bacterium
AGCTTGGGATTCCATCCCGAGCCGCAGCGGGACGACGTTCACTTTCACGAGTTGAGATTGCCGTCACGAAGGAACTCGCAGTCTCGCGTGCATCTCACAGAACGACCGCAGGACATTCCGCTCGGCCTCAAGTGCCGTCATCGAACAACGCATCATGCAGTAGTCATCAGCCTCACTCCCGCGTACCCGCCGCAACTCAAAGCAGCGAGCTGACGTTCTCCGGCGGGCGACCGAGCACCGCCTTCGCGCCGCGAATGACGATCGGTCGCTCGATCAAAATCGGGTTCCCGACGAGCACGCGCAGCGCTTCGTCGCGCGAGAGTTCTCGTTCTGCAAGTCCGAGTTCTTTGTAGATCGCTTCGCCCTTCCGCATCACTTCTTGAGGAGTGAGCTTCAGCTTCTTCAGTACCGCATCGAGCTCGTCAGTCGTCGGCGGAGCCTTCAAGTACTCGATGATTTGCGGTTCGTGTCCGGCATCGCGAATGAGTTGCAACGTCTCGCGACTCTTACCGCAGCGCGGATTGTGAAAGATGACAATCGCCGATCCGGCCATAACGCGTTCCTCAGTTGAGCGACCTATTCTTGTTGCTCGGCTTCATCCGACTCGACATCGCTCTCGTCATCCGCGAGTGCTTCGAGATCGACATCGTCGTCAACGATTTCGTCTGAGTCTTCGCTCTCGTCGATCTCGATGACTTCGCCTTCGAACGCCGTGCCGTCCTTCTTGGCCGCAGCCATTGCATTGAGCAGGCGGTTCTCTTCGTCGGTCGGAAGTCGAATGCCGAGCTCTTTTTCGAGCGTCTTCCAATCAAGAACGACGGACGACTTGCGCGACGCGACGATGCAGAACTCTTGCCGATTAAAGGCGAGTTGCCGGGCACGAACTTTGTCGAAGCCCCAATTGCGAATGCGCTTATTGAAGAGCGGTATCTCGTCAGCGAGATCCCAATTGGTGAGCTTGATCGTGAGGATCAGCCCGAGCACCGTGACGCTCGCATGAGTCACGATCGCTTCGACTGTGTCGAGTGTGTAGTTCGGCGCAACGCTCGCATCCGCGAGCAGCCATGTGCAGTCTTTGAAGATGTTGCGTTTGAGATCTTTGGCCTTGCCGCGAATGTGCTTGAAGTTCGGCGCTTCGAGCACGATCGGATCCATTTCAGCCGGGTCAATGCCAATCACTTCAATGCCCGTTTGCAGCAGCGCCTGACACGAACCGCCCGGAGCACTGCCGATCTCAATGGCTTGATCAACCGGAGTGAGTGCGAACTCTGACCACTTCAACGCTTCTGCCGTCTTGAGGTACGTGCGCGAGACCATATCGCTCGGCACGTCGATATCGGGGACTCCGCCGGGCCAGCGCGTCTCAACCTGACCGGCGCGATGCCATCCGATCCACCATTCGCCCGATTCGACGAGCACGCAGTCAATGATGCGGTCGCCTTCGTCAGCATCCTCATTCAAGACGAGTGGCCATTCCGCGCCGACATCCGGCTTTGCTTGCAGCAGCAGCTCGCCCATTTCATCGGCAAGGACCGAGATGCCGGGCTCAAAGTTGAAGTCACCGGGGACATGCGGGTCTCGCTCCCAAACATGCAAGTGCTTGAACTTCGGCAGCACATCTTTCGGGAAGCGCTGCGACAGCAACTGCCAAACATCGGCAGCAAGCTGCTGAGGATCGGTGCCCGTCACTTTGCCGAGCGAGTAGCCCCATGTGCGCGCGAACGTGAGGTTCGGCAGAAACTTGCGATCGCGAGCGAGATCGTCGGGAGTGGCAAACGTCACAAAGCCGGGTCGCGAATAAGCGAAGCTGAATTTCGGAAAGCGTCTTGCGACTTCTTTCTTCAGAGCGACCTCTGCACCGCACTGACAGACCATGAAAATGAAATGACGAGAACTCATCGAGGCGCTCTTCGGAAGCAGGCAACTGGAAAAGGGGCGGGAGTGTATCGAGTGCCGCTGCCTCACCAATCGACTCGCTGCGCATCAACGTGCGAGACCGACGATCTTCTGAGTCTCCTGCATGTATGTAAGAAAACCTGCAAGGACTCCGGCATTCATCAAAGAAATCGGATGCCTTGCGGACTCCGCTGCCAATCGATTCCTATCTGTCACTCGCTTCAGCGGTTCACCCGGATTGTCACTGGCGCTTTTGGGGTCGTTATGAGGGAGACCAATATGAAATTGCGTCGCGCGTTTACGTTGATCGAACTGCTCGTCGTCATCGCGATCATCGCGGTGCTCGTCGCGCTACTCTTGCCCGCAGTGCAGCAAGCACGGGAAGCGGCAAGACGCAGCCAATGTCGCAATCAACTCAAGCAATTGGGATTGGGCATGCACAATTACGAGGGGACATACTCGATGTTTCCCCCCGGCGGACTCGGCGACAAAACATGGTCGCTCGATCCATTGACTGCTCCTCAGCAGCCTTCACGACGCAGCGGTTGGATGCAGGCGCTGCTGCCGTATCTCGACCAGCAGGCGATCTACGATCAAATCACTCCATACTTTGACGCCTCAAATCCCGGTGGAGTAACTGCTACATGGAATTGGCCGGGCAAAGACAAAGTCATTCCGGCTTTGATGTGCCCCTCTGATCCGGCAGGCCCGAAGCTCAATAACTTCTCAGTGCCATTGGGTTTTCAAGGCAACTACGTCGCATGCGCCGGCTCAACGGACTTCTGGGTCAGTGCCACTAATCTCGGCCTGCAACTGGATGGCATGTTCTATTCGCGATCGAGCACTCGGCCCCGCGATGTGACGGACGGCTTGTCTCAAACGTTGATGGCGAGCGAGCTCATTCTGGCGAAAGACAGCGCAACAACTTTGGGAAGCGGCAACGACTGGCGCGGCTTGTATTGGGACAACTACCCCATCACGACGCTGTTCAGCACTCAGTTCCCGCCGAATACCGATCAGCCCGACTTGCATATCAGTTGCGTGAATTTGCCGAACATCGCGCCATGCACCGTCGTCGCCAATAGCGGAACTGGTCCCATTGTCTTGTACGCGCGGAGCTATCACGCCGGCGGTGCGCACGTCTTAGTCGGTGACGGCGCGGTGAAGTTCGTGAGTTCAAACATCGACCGGCAAATCTTTCGCTGGCTCGGCAGTCGAAGTGACGGCAACGCCGTCGGTGACTTCGAGTAATTCGAAATACAACGAACAGCCGAGTTGTGTGTGACTTGTTACATAGCACTCCTTCTAACCGCGAAAGCACAACAAACATGCTGAGTAGCAATCAACGCCAGTGCGTCGCCTTAGCGATCTTGATGATGGGCTTCGTCTCAGGTTGCGGCGGCGGTCAAATCACGCATGGGCCTGCAAAGTCGAAGGTGCAGGGCGAAGTGAAATGGGAAGGTCGGCCCTTATCGCAAGGGCAGATTCAATTCATTGATGAAACCGGTGACCCGCCGTTGCGCTATGTGGCCGACATCTTCAACGGCCAATTCAGTTGCGATGTCACTCCCGGAAAGAAGCGAGTTGAGGTCATGGCCTTCAAGCCGGAAGGCAACGTGCCGCGCGTGCCGGGACCGGGTGAGGATTCGCAGTTCATCCCGGCAAAGTTCAATGCGGAGAGCACTTTGACCGCGACAATCGCAGCCGACGCTAACGAGCCCTTGAAGTTCGACTTAAAGAAGTAAGGCGAGCGTGAGTCCCGCAATTCGCCTCGATAGAGTCCCGCCTCGCTTTGCCCGGCGACTGTCGCTCAGCTTCATCCGCCCTTAACTCGGGCGCAACGAATTCAACTGACTTATGACTCTGCGCATTTCGAACCTGCAATTGCCCGTCGAGGCTTCCGAGCACGAGTTGTTCGGACTCATTCAGCAAACGCTCCGCATCGGCCCGAGTGAGATCGCGAAATGGCGAATCCTCAAGAAGAGCCTCGATGCACGACTGAAGTACGACCTCGCGTTCGTGTATTCGGTCGGAGTTGATCTCGTCCCTGAAGCAGCGGCCGCTCTTGGCGCTGTTCGCATTCCGGGGGTCGACATCTATCGCGGCGAAGTCTTCGATGATCCGCCGTCGGGCGCGCAACCGCTTGAGGAGCGGCCCGTCATTATTGGCTCGGGACCGGCGGGCATCGCAGCCGGCTACTACCTCGCACAGCGCGGTTATCGGCCACTCATTTTGGAGCGCGGCTTTCCCGTCAAAGAACGCGTCCCCGCCATTCGAGCCTTTGATTCCGGCGGCCCGTTCGAGGGCAATAACAATTACCTCTTCGGTGAAGGCGGAGCCGGCACGTTCTCGGACGGCAAGCTGACATGCCGCTTAACCGGCGCCGACGTTGATTGGGTGCTCGCGAAGTTCGCGGAGTTCGGCGGGCAGCCGTCGGTCGTCTACGAGAACCGTCCGCACTTAGGCAGCAACAAACTGCCGCGCGTCGTGCGCAACTTCCGTCGCGCGATCGAGGCGCTCGGCGGCGAGTACCGCTTCAACTGTCAGATGGAGCGGCTTGAAGTTGCCGACGGCGTGCTGCGCGGCGTTCATACTTCGAGCGGCTTCATTCCCTCTCGCACGGTGATTCTCGGCATCGGACACAGCGCGCGAGACACCTATCAGACTTTGTTCGAGCAAGGCGTGCCGTTCGTTCAAAAGGCATTTCAACTCGGCTTGCGAATTGAGCAACCTCAAGAGCAAGTCAATCGGCACAAGTACGGCAAAGCCGAGTACTGCGAGATCCTCGGCGCAGCGGACTACACCTTAAACGCGAAGGCTGAGCGCGACGTCTTCACGTTCTGCATGTGTGCCGGCGGCATCGTGATTCCGAGCATCTCTGAGCCCGGTGCGTTCTGTTCGAACGGCATGAGCAACTCGCGGCACGACACTCCGTTTGCAAATAGCGGCGTGATGGTGACGCTCGAACCGCACGAGTTCGGCAGCGAGCATCCGCTTGCCGGCATGCTCTTGCAGCGACAGTTCGAGAACGTCGCCTATGCAGTCGGTCGCGGCGAGTATCTCGCTCCGATTCAACGCGCGAGTGACTTCGTTGCGAAGCGCGCGACATCACCGAACTCGAAGCTGCCTTCGTCGTATGAGCGAGGCACCGTCACCGCACCGCTCGACAGCCTGCTGCCGCCGCAAATCGTGAGTGCAATTCGCTCGGCCTTGCCCGTGATGGACCGGCGCTGGCACGGAGACTTTTTGAAGAACGCAACGCTCGTCGGTCCCGAGATGCGCGGCAGTGCTCCGGTGCGAATCTTGCGTGACCGAGCGACCTTCGAAACGCCGGGCTTCGTCGGTCTCTACCCCGTCGGTGAAGGAGCGGGCTACGCCGGCGGCATCGTCACCGCAGCCGTCGACGGTTTGCGAGCAGCCCGAGAAATCGTCCGGCGTTACGTGCTGCGTTAGGTCACTTGAAAATCGAGTTTGTGAATGCGGCGTCACGCTTTGAGTGAGATGTTGTGGTGACCTTTGCCCTGCAATTCGACTTACATGGGCACATCCGCAGTTCGGCATTGCTATCCGCAGGAGAGCACGACTGTTGAAAAGCGGCGTCCTACGGATGGCAGGAGCCGGACTGCGGATGAATGACGAGTCAGCTCGATCGGCAACTCAATCCCGCTTTGCTGAAGCTCGTCGTCGAACTGCGCCGACATCCGATCTCACGAATCGCGAGCGACACAGCATTCGCTCTCGATCTTGAGAGATGCGTCGCGTCGTTACTCGGCGTCGAGCTTGCCTAAGAATTGCCCGCCGCTGATGAACATGCCGTTGGCGCAGGGGCGCGACCATTCAAGCTTCACGAGGTATTTGTACTCGCGCGTATCGCTCGCCATTTTGACGGTCACTTCGCCCGGCGAGATTGAACCGCGATGCAAGAGGCCGATCCCGAAGCGGCTGATCTCGCGAGTCATCGCCGGAATTGTCGCTCCGCGTGCCGTCACGATCTCAGCAGGCACCGAGAGATCAAGACGCTCAGCGGCTCGCTCATGTAATTCTTCTGACTTCCCGATGTTGTCGAGCACAACCTTCAGGTCTTCCAATGTCGGGCGGCTCCATGGATCGACTGTGGACATCGAGGCTCTCCGGCGGACAGCGAGTGATTGCGGCGATTGATGGGTGCGAAAACGGAGTCGGGAGAAAGTGACCCCGATGCACTTCAACTCGCCATGAAATGGAAATCGCGAGGCCGCACGTCCGATGACGCACGCCTCGCGATAACCATAGGTCGCAATCTGCCGACAAAGTTCGTCAGCTTCCCAATTCCGGTGAATCACCTACAGCGGTGCCGCCGGTTGTAGCGAGCGCAGCTTTTCTACGAATCACGTACCCGATGCCGAGCCCCACTCCGACAATCGCTAAGAGCATCATCAACGCACTGCTCTTCTTCTTTGCCGGAGCGACAGTGTCGCTCGCATCCGGCCAATCAATCGTCGGTGCTCGTTCACGTGAAGTGACTTCCGCCTTCGTCGTTTCCGACTTCGCATCGCCATCAAGCGCGTTCGACGGGAACAGCAGCGGACCGGCTCCCGCTTCTGACGGAGCCGCGTTTCCGCCAATGCTCAGCAATGGCAGGCGCGGTTCCGGCGTTTGATCTTCAAACGCGAGCTGCCGCACCTTGCTGGGCTCAGGCAGAGTCAACGCCGGAGCACGATTCGCGCTCGCTCGCGGAGTGATCTCTTCATGAGCGTTCGCTCTCGGCGCTGCCGACACTGCGGGCAACGTCGGATGCGAAAGGCTCGCCGCGTTTGTCTCTGCACTTGCCGCTTGCGTTGCCGTAGCAGCGCTCTGCGTGCGGTATGTCTGACTTGCGACATACAGCTTGCGGTCGGGCACTTGATCGTTCGGCACAATCAGCGGCAGATCGTCACGAGCACTCAAGCTCGAACGCACTTCCGGCAATTGGTTCGTGCGAGAGCGCGGAGCACTCACTGAACTCGGATCCTGTCGCCCTGCGGTTCCCGACGTTTGAGTCAGAGTCGAGCGATCGCTTTCAGTCCGCGTTGATGCCGCAACGTCTTGAGCGAACCCCGTTCGAATCGGCGATCGCTCAATCTCTCTTCGACTTTGAGCAACGACTTCGCGCGGTTCGAGCGCTGTCGTTTCGCCGTCCAATGAGTCTGCATTGGAGTCGAGATCGAGCAACTGACGCTTCGGCTTTGCGAGCGGAGTCGTCGTTGTTTTGGCGACTGGCCGCTCGGCCTTCGGTGCTTCTTGCGGCGCGGCTTCAGCAGCTTGAGCACGCTCGGCAACGAACTGCTCGAAGTCACTGAGCGATCCTTTCGCCGCTTCACGCACTGCGTCCGCTGAGTCACTCGCTTCTTCGACGAGCGACAACTCACGCTCAACTTTCGGAGTCGTCTTCGGCGTGCTGCGAGTCATCGTCGGAAGATCCGGTAAGGCGGGAGCAGCAGATGCTGTCTCGCGCTTCGCCGACTTCACGAGCGCGTCGATGTCAGCATCGAAGCCCTCTTCGAACTGATTGACTCCGGCTTTCGCAGTCGAAGTCGAACTCGGCTTGCGAGCTGACGGCGAACCCGATGTCTTCGGTGTCGTTTTTGTTCCACTCCCGAACTCCTCGAATTCATCATTCGAATCGTTGACGGCGGGACGCTGCGACAAGCTCGGCGCAATCTGCGGTCGAGCAACATCAGCCGTCTGAGTGCGCGGCTTATCGACCGAAGACGGTGACTTCGCGGACTCGTTTGCCGGTAAGGCAAATGGGTCTTCCGTCAAATGCGAGCGGACGGAAGCAGAAGTGGCGCCGGGAACAATTTTGGGTTGCTCGTCGACGACCTTTGCACGTCCTTCGGGTTCAGACTTCTTGAACCATGTTTTGGGGTTGAGCCGCGAATAGAACGGTTTGTGGCTCTCGGCTTGAACCGCCATGAACGGCGTGCAGCTCAGTGCGGCCGCTGCCACATAGACAGAGATTCGGAGCGAAAGGCGTTTCATAGGCTCCTCTACCTAAGCAAAGCCGAGGCAACTCAGTCATCTCGCGGCAACGGCGATCCATCGTCGTTTTTGAGTGCCGCGAACGGGTTGCCCAATCGTGCTGTGATCAAGGAATCGGCTGCTCTGCCAATCCGGCCTTAGCCAGTTTTTCCCACTCTATCTCCGCTTCCCGAAGCTCCTGTTTCATCAAGTCTGCGGATTCTTCCGGCTCCGAAAGCTGCGGCAGCGGTAGCGGTCACGCGAAGATTGCCGGTCAGTGAGGGCTGAACGACGGAATGCAGCCGCGACTCGAAGCGGTTCAGTCAGCGCAAGTGCTTATGGCAGCGAGAGCAGCGACGGATCACTCGCTCTTCTGAGGCCGCTCGTTGGCGACATCGCCAAAGCGAGCCTTCTTTAATACTGCGAAAACTGCGCAGGCATGACGAGCTGGCGAGACTCTGCCTGTCGCGAAGAGGTTGCCGGTCAGACTCGGATCTATCAGCCGTGCCGACAATGACGGTCGATACTGATGAAACGATTGTTTGCATTGTTTGGGCTCGCCGCGCCTTGCGTCAGCAAGAAGGGCGTCCGCACGTCAGGCACATGCTCAGGGAAGAGAACATGCCGAAGGCTTCGTGGCTCGATCGGATTCGACAGCAACTCGCGCATCCTCAACGCAGATCGGCCCGCAGTCGGCGTCGTGCTGCTGAGCGACTCGAACAACGAGAGCTGCTGTCAGTCTCTTCGTTGATCATCAACAACCGCCTGCAAATCGTCGCGGACGGTAATGAAGCAATTGCAGTGCAGGTCGATCCGGCAGGGTCGGGCCGCGTGCAAGTGCTCGTCGACAGTCAGCCGGTTTCGACGCTGACGCCGATTCAAGCAAGTGCGCTGCGCGGGATCACAATCACTGCCGGTCAGGGCGATAACCTCATCGATCTGAATGCCGTGAGTGCGACCGACTTCTCGTATGTCGATCCGCTGACGGGCGACGGCATGCCGATCGTCGTTGATGCCGGTAATGGAAATGACACTTTATTCGGCAGTCAGAATCTCGAAGACACATTGGACGGCGGCGACGGCGACGATGCGATCAACGTCAGTCCGGCTAATCCCATCACGGTCGGGCAAGTGCTCAGCGGCAGTGACGGCGACGACACAATCGTCGGCGGCACCGGCAACGACACAATTCTTGGCGGCGACGGCTTCGACTCGCTGACGGGCGGCGTCGGCAACGACAGCGTTCAAGCCGGTGACGGCAACGACTCTGTTCTCGGCAATGCGGGTGACGACGAGCTGCACGGTGATCAGGGCGAAGATCAAATCAATGGCGGCGCAGGCAACGACACAATCTTCGGCGAGTCCGGCAACGACACCGTGATTGGTGATGCAGGCGACGACTCGATTCTCGGCGGTGCCGGAGCGGACGTGCTCTCAGGCGACTCAGGAACGGCAGTGACTGCCGGCAACGACACCATTTTGGGCTCAGCCGGCAACGACACGATTCGCGGCAACGGCGGTAACGACTTGCTGAGCGGCGGCGACGGCGATGACTCCGTCGGTGTCACAGAAGCGACAATCTCGGTGAGCGACGTCGCTGTTGACGAAGGCGACACCGGCGACGTTGTGACCGCGACGTTCATCGTGAGCCTCAGCTTCGAACTGGCCGACACGGTAACGGTTGATGCGACGATTGAAGCCATTAGTGCGAGTATCGGAAGCGACGTGCAGAGCTTCACTCGGTCATTGGTCTTCGAACCGGGTGTCACAAGTATTCCAGTTTCAGTCAGCATCTTCTCCGACAACGCGCAAGAGCAAACAGAGACGTTCCGCTTGCGACTGAGTAATGCCGTCGGAGCGGTGATCTCTGACAACGAGGGCATCGGAACAATCAGCGACAACGACGCGCCGCCTCCGAGCGCCTTTAGCGTGACCGTGCAGTTCTCGGGCGGATTGACTGCCTCTCAGCAGGGGATCTTCACGCAGGCAGCTCAGCGCATTCAGTCGATCATTGTTGGCGACGTCCCGGACATTGCAGTGCCCGGCATCGGACTGATCGACGACGTCGTCATCGATGCCAGTGGTCTTGCGATCGACGGTTCGGGAGGCGTGCTCGGTCAAGCAGGGCCTACGGGATTGCGACCCGGTTCGTTCTTGCCGTACTCGGGCATCATGCAGTTCGACACTGCGGATCTCGCGACCTACGAAGCGAACGGGCAACTGATCGACATCATCACGCACGAGATGATGCACGTGCTCGGCTTCGGCACGATTTGGAGCAACCTCGGATTGCTCGTCGGTGCCGGTTCGACCGCGCCGACTTTCATCGGTCCTCAAGCAACTGCCGAATACAACGCACGCTTCAATCAAACCGGCAATAGCGTGCCGGTTGAAGGGAGCGCCGCCGGGCCCGGTTCTGCCGACTCTCACTGGCGCGAAAGCATCTTCAACAACGAATTGATGTCGCCCTTCATCAATAACGGCACGAATCCGATCAGCCGCGTCACGGTCGGGCAATTCGCGGATCTCGGCTATCAGGTGAATCTGAATGCGGCCGATGCCTATCTCGTCGCGAACTCGACGGCGTCTCGCCTTACCTCACCGCGTCGACTCGGCGGAAAAGTGCAGGTGCTCAATCGCGAGAAGGTCATCGGACTGCCGTCTGATCTGAGTCAGATCTTGCCGCAAAACGGCTCTTGGCTGTCAGGTGCCAGCAACGGCAACGCACCGGCCGTTCGGAGCGAAAGCGCCAAAGCCGGTAATAGCGAGAACCTGAATGAGCCCGATCTCGCCAACATCGTCAACACGATCACCTTTGACGAACTGCCGAATCAGACCAGCAGCAGCTTCACGGTCGAAGGCGCGACGCTCTCGTTTGCAGTCAACGGCACGCCGTCGAGCACTCTCCAGTTCAACGCCTCGGGGCCTACCGGCACCACATTCCTCAACGGCGCAGTTCTCATCGGGAATACGAACGGCGTGTTGACGATCGACTTCGCGAATCCCGTTTCGAACGTTTCATTTGGCGTCGCACGCAACGTCGCAACTGCGCTACCGAATGGCCTCTCTGTCGAGGTGTTCGACGCCAATCTCAATTCGATCAGTCGAACAAACCTCGCGTTGACTCCGCTCACCTCGATCAATCCCGAAGCCCAATTCTCTTACAACGGTCCCTCGGTCAGCCGGCTGCAACTCGACTTCACAACGGTCAGTTCGGCCATCGGCGGCAATCTCTTTGCGATAGACAATCTGCGAACTGACGACTCGATCGTGTCAGGGCCGACGACCGGCAACACGACAATCATTGGGGGTAACGGAAATGACATCCTTACCGGCGGCGATGAGGCCGATTCGATCATCGGTGGCGCGGGCGACGATCTCTTGGCCGGAGGTGCGGGCAACGACACTCTGCTCGGCGGCGGCGGATCGGACGCAGGCTTCGGCGGTGAGGGCAACGACCTCATCCTCGGTCAAGGCGCGATCGACTACCTCTCAGGCGGAGGCGGCGATGACGTCATCAATGGCGGAGACGGAGCAGACATTCTGCTCGGCGACGATCTGCTCGGACTGCTCACGGGCAACGACACGCTGGTCGGAGCCGCCGGTGATGACATCATGGCGGGCGGTAATGGCAACGACTTGCTCTATGGCGGAGCGGGACGAGACACACTCGCCGGTGAAGCCGGCAACGACACCTTGAATGGTCAAGGCGGAACTGACGTGCTCGACGGCGGAGCCGGTGACGACACGATCGAATGGCGCGGCGAAGGCAATGACATCGTCGATGTCGGCGACGGGCAAGATGCGATCGCTTATCGAGGCACCTCGCTCCAAGACATTGTTTCGATCGGTCAATTGGGCAGCATTCTCACGCTGACGATTGATACTTCAGTGCTCTCGATCGTCGGACCGGATGAAGTCATCGGCAGCCCGGTTGAAGCGCTCGTCTTCGACATGCTCGGCGGCAATGACCGAGTCACGATCGGTGACGTAAATAACGTCGGAGCGACGGCCATCGTCATCAATGGCGGCACGGGTAATGACCGCGTCTCGGCAGTTGGTGCTCAGCTCGGACTCGTGCGACTCGTCATCAATGGCGACGAAGGTAACGACAGTCTGACGGGCTCAGCGGGCGTCGATGAGATCACCGGCGGACTCGGCAACGACACCATCAACGGCGGTGCGGACAACGACGTCATCACCGGCAACGAAGGTGACGACGTACTCGGCGGCGACGGCGGCAACGATAGCCTCGATGGCGGCACAGGAGTCGACGTCATCACGGGCGGTGATGGCGATGATTCGCTCAGCGGCGGCTTCAACAGCGATACGCTCAACGGCAATGCGGGGAACGACATCCTCTCTGGCGGAGACGGCAATGACGCGCTCGTCGGAGAGCTCGGCAATGACTTGCTACTGGGTGAACTCGGTTTCGACACGCTGACGGGCGGCGCGGGCGACGACACATTGGACGGCGGACGCAATGACGACGCGCTGTATGCCGGCAATGGCAACGACAAGCTTCGCGGTGATCATGGCGATGACGTGCTCAACGGCGGCGAGGGCAACGACACCCTCGACGGCGGCGACGGCAACGACACGCTCACAGCCGGTGCCGGCAATGACGGTGTGCTCGCAGGAGACGGTGACGACAGCGTCGTTGGCGGCGACGGCGACGACACTCTCGTCGGCGGCGACGGTGCCGACGTCATGCAAGGCGGAGCGGGCAACGACATCCTGCTCGGCGGCGACGGCGACGACACGCTCAACGGCAACGGCGCAACCGATCTGCTGTCGCTCGGCGAAGGGAACAACAAAAACAACGACCTCACCTTCATCATCGACGAGTCGTTCGTGCTGACTCCCGGCATGCTGCTGAATCTCGACGCCAGCAACTGAGCAACCTGAAGTCGATCAACCGCAACTCAACCTCATCAAATGCTCCGCGCCTGCGGAGCATTTCGTTTTGCAGTCGTAGCATGGGCTTCTAGCCCGTGCTGCCTTCTGGATGTTCGCGATCGTTAGACAGTTGCCGTTGAGCAC
>CAZNMS010000239.1:0-9799 GCA_964573505.1 uncultured Planctomycetaceae bacterium
CGCTCCACAACCGCAGCCAGTACGCGATCCTCGTCACGGGCACCTTGCTGACGTTCGGCAATGCGTCGGATCTGGTGCTCGCGGCGGCGGACGATGTGATCGTGCGCGGCAACATCGACCTGCGCGGCAGCGGCTCGAACCTCGTTGTGCAATCCGATCGATCCGTCTTCTTCGAGGGCTTCGCAACCCTCGCCAGCGGCAACGTGTCGCTCTTCGGCGGCGTGGAACTCGACGGCACCGATCGTGGCGGAGCGGACCCACTGGGCAGCAGCGTGACGGTTTACAAAGCGTCGCGGATCGAAACGCAGAACGCCGGCAGCCACATCGACATTCTCGGGTCGCAGGACGTGGACCTGTTCGGCGCAATCATCGCGGGCGGCGTTGTGGGTACGAGCGGCGTCAACTGGACAGCTCCGGGCGATGCGGCGATCACAGTCACCGCCGGTCAGCAAGTGCTGTTGGATTCCGCCTTGCAAGCCTCCAAGTCCGTCACGGTGACGGGCGGAACTCCGGGCGCGGACGATGGCGGCTTGAGTGTCTTGTTGTCACCGGCCAGCGGCCTCAACGCGGCGGGCTTGTCGAGCGATGACGCGGCGATCGGTTTGGTGACGATCGAGGCGACGGGCGATCTGGAAATGATGGGGCGGATCGTCTCTGGCGCGACGCTCGTCGAAGGAAGTAGTGGAGTTGCTCCGCAACTCCCATCCGAGTCGCAGAGCGACTCGGCTACATACGACTGGACCGGGCATCTCGATTCCGACGTGCTCATCACCGCGACCGGCCGAGCCTACATCGGCGGCAACACGGTCAACATCGACGGCGATCCGATCACCACTGGCGGCGTCATCGTCGCTGGCCGCAGCATTCAGATTGACGGTGGTTCGCACAGCAGCGGCGTCGGCGTGCAGATTCATCCCAACAGCGAACTCTCGACGCACAATGCCGATGGCTCAGTCGTCATCACGAGCGATCAGGACGCCGAAGTGCGTGGCCGCGTTGTTGCTGGTGGCGAGATAGTTGATGGCGTCGTGACCTTGTTCGACGGCGATGGGACGCTGCGCATCGAAGCCGCGCATCAAGCACGTATCAGTCGCGAAATCGAGGCCGGCAAGAGCATCACCGTGCTCGGTGGCAGCGACCCCGTCGATGCTGGCGATTCGACGTCGGGGCAGAGCGTGGTCGTCGCGGGCACGGGCTTGTTGAGAACCTCGCGAGAGAATGGATCGGTGAACGTCAGCGGGCCGCAGAGCATTACCTTCTTCGGCCCGCTTGATCTGACGACCTACAACGTCCAAGCACCGGGCCTGAATTCATCTGTCACGATCACCTCGGGCGACCACCTGAAGATCGGCGGACGGTTGCAGAGCTATCGCGATTTCAGCCTCAACGGCCTCGACCCGACAGATGGCACGCCGACCTCAGGCACGTCGCTCGAGCTGACCGAAACCAGCTTGCTGGAAACCATCAACGGTTCGATCGCGTTTGCGGTGGATGGCAGCGGCGTGATGCAGGGGAGCTTGACTGCGGGCGGTGTCGGCTCGGACGTGACTTTGCTCTTCAGTTCGAATGACCTGACGATCAAACGGAGCCTGAAGGCCGCTGATGAAATCGTGGTTCAAGTGGCAGGCGTGCTCGACGTGCAAGGGAGCTTGCTGGCCGGGAACCGCATCGCGCTAACCGCCGGCACGAATGTCGTCGCCGATCAGACAGACTTATTCATCCGCAATACGAGCACTGTGGCCACGACAGCGGCGGATGCGAATGTGGTGCTCATCGCGCGGAACAACATCCTGATTGACGGGTCCGTCGGTACCCACGCGAGCCAAAACGTGGGTGATCCGGCGGCGATGCCGTATGCCGTAGACAATGTCTCAACCACCAGCATCACATCGCTCAGCGGGGACATCACGCTGACGAAGACCTCGGGCCGGTTGGAAAGCGGCACGATGCTGACAGTGACTGGCCGGGCGATCGACCTCGTGGGCAGCGTGCATACAGCCACTGCGACGGCGCTGCCGAGCGGGTACGACGTCACGTTCAATGCCGGCACGACGCTGAGTCTCACCGGTGATGTCGATGTGGGCGGCTCGTTGTTGGCGAAGACGTCGCAGCCGCTGACCGTGGCGACAGGGACGGTGCGCGTCCGAGGCAGTCACTTGCTGCGGATCGAAGCGCCGGAATTCACGCTCGGCAGCGCGGAGTTGGTGAACGGGACGATGACCGAATTGGGCGGCGTGCTGGCGTCCGGCGGTGCGATCGAAATCGCGGCGACCGATGTGACGTTGCGAGCGGGGACGCAAGTGTTGACGACCGGCGATGACTCGTCGATCCGCATCGATGCCGACTATTTGGATGTGATTGGCAGCCTGCGGGCGGGGGCGGATATCGACGCGAACGGTCACGTGATTTGGACCGGCCGCGGCGCCGACGTCGACTTAAATGTGCTGCAGATGCTGACCGTCGGCGGACAAGGTTATGACGCGAGCGGCGTGTTGGCGGACGTGGGCGGAAAGATTCAAGCGACGGGCACGATCGACGTCTCCATTAACGGCGGTTCGGACGCAGTCGGCTTCGTGTCCAGTGAGCTGAGCACGGTGCAGACCGATGCGACCGGGTTTGGCGCGTTGACGGCGACGGCTGCCAGTGCGATTGCGATCGTTACTGATCGGGACTTGGACTTGAGCGGCTTGCTGCTGGCGGTGGATGAGGGTGCGGACGTCACGCTCGATGCCGGCAAGCTGCTCAAAATCGACGGCTTTGCTCAGGCGGCCGATCGGCTGCTGGCGACCGGCGGCACCGACGATTCGGGGTTGAGCATTTACGTGACGGGCACGCTCAACACCGGCGATGGCGGACAGATTGTGTTGACCGGATCGCAGCAGATTTTGATCGAAGGGTTCGTAGGACAGTTTCGACCTGATGGCGATTCATCCGTCATCGACACGGCGAGTATCTCGGTCATGACGCCCGGCACGTTGGATGTGCGCGGGCAGGTGTTGGCGCAGCGCGACATCAACATCGATGCCGCGCAGATCAACGTCCTGAATGGTGGTCTCGTCCGAGCCTCGCACGTAGGCGGGCTGATCGACGCGCGTGCTAGCGGCAATGTTCTGGTGGCGCGCGGCGGGGAACTGCTTGCCTCCGGTTCGATCCAGTTGTTCGGTGACAACGTTCGCGTGGACGGCGTCGTCGAGAACGACAACGGCGGTGGCGCTCCGTCTGTGCTGGCCAATGCCGTGACGTCGATCGTCGTCACCGGAGCGATCACCTCGCAGGGGGATCTGCATTTGAATGCGGGCGTTGGAGCCGCTTGGACCGACGCGCAACTGACCGGAGTGATCGCTGCGGACGACCTCACGGGCGGCTTGGTGCGAGTGCAGGGAGCTGGCAAGGTCGATGCGGTCGGGCAACTGAAAATGGCTTCGGGCGAGGATGTCGAACTGCAAGCCGATGCCACAGCTCCGGGAGCTCAACGTTCGGTGCAGACTCCGAGCATCGTCTTCCAGCCACAGACCATCGATGTCGTGGTCGGCTATCGGCAAGTGGCGGGCGGAGTGGTCTATACGCCGATCGTGACCTGGGTCGACACGAAGGCCGAAGTGCAGACCGGCGTCGAGTTGGTCCGCGACGGCAGTTTCTTCCAAACGCTAGATGCGACTCTGACGCAGGAGGGTTACTCCAACGGCACGACGCAGCGCGAGTTCTTCATTCAGGGCATTGATTACGCCAACAGTTTGGACGACGTGACAGCGGCGGCCTTCCCCGTGGGCACGACGGACAGCAGTTCTGGGAACATCATCAGCGATGGCCAGTTCTCGCAGGAGTCGGTCGGAAGTTTCGCCACCTACTTTGCCGGCCAGACGTTCGGTGCCTGGGATGTGACGGTTGGCTCTGTGCATCTCATTTCGGCAGCATTTTGGCAACCACCACTAGCCGGTGGGCAAACGGTGGAGCTGAATGGCAACAACGCGGGAACGATCTCGCAAACGTTGGCCACGCAGATTGGCCGACCTTACGTCGTCACCTTCTCGATGAGTGGCCATGGCGATTTCGCGGCCGGCACCGGAATGGCATTGCGGGCGAGCGCTGCGGGACTGACGCAGGATTTCTTCATGTCGTTGGCTGCGCCACATGACCGCTCCAACATGGGCTATCAAGATCAATCCTTCACGTTCGTCGCCACGAGTGCCTCGACGACTCTCACATTCCAAACACTTCACCAAGGCGGCATGGGTCCGGTCATCGGCGACGTCCGGGTGACACCACTGCAATTCAACCTAGCGGGGGCTCCGGATGGTGTGGGCTATGCTCTGTCCCAGACGGGTGCGGTGACGTACGACTTCTCCGCATCGCCGATCGATGATCAAACCGGTGGCGACTTCAATGTCTACGAAGTCGTGGGGGGCGACGGGCCTGAGTTTGATGACGTGTCCGTGTGGGTCAGCTCCGATGGCGCCAACTTCGTCAACGTGACGACCACGGCCAGCGCGCCGCTTTCCATCCAGGGCGATGGGACACCCGACGCCGCCTACGTCCGTTCGTATGACATCTCCGCAGCGGGCCTTTCGTCGGTGAAGTTCGTTCGCGTCATCGGCGCGGGGGCGCAAGGCTTTGACCTCGACGCGGTCGGGACGCTCATCGTCAATCCCAATCAGGCCCCGGTCATCGACTGGTCCGGAGACGCTCCCGCCGCCGGCGCGACCTTCAATCAGTTGAGCGATGCCCAGCGCGCCATCGTGCTGGCGAAGCTCGGTTACGCGCCGCTCTACAATTTCAGCTACGCCAACGCCCAAGAGCATCGCACGCAGCAAGGCTCGACATCGGTCGTACCTTGGACGCCGGAATGGGCGAGTAACGCGACGCATGTCGCGCAAATCAATGTGCCCGGTCTGGAAAACAAGTACATCCGCTTGCCGATTGATGCCGAGTTGGATCTGCTGCGAGCAGTGACGCAAGGCGCTCCGACAGCGGCTGTGGAAACGGTCGGCTCCTTCACGGAATCCGCGTTGGCCAGGTACACCCAGGATCGCTCCCGCTACACCGGCGCCGACGATCTCGATCAAAGCGGCGAACGCTTTGCCGTCACGTATGCAAGTGACGGACGTCGCACGTTCTCCCTCACGGATGGCTTTGGTGGAACGCTGCTGACAGCACCGACATGGAGCACCAGTGTCGACACGGAAGTCGGGTTGGACGCCAACTCGCGCCGCGTGTTTGCTCCGCTGGGCTTCCTGGCGGATACGCAGACGTTGGCGAACCAGGTCTTCGCCAAGACTCGTACCGACATCCTCGTGCTCGACTCCGCGTTTCACCCGATGTTGAATGACAATCCTCAGCCCAAGACGGTTGTGGAATTGATCAAAGTTCCCTTTATCAATTGGTACGATGCACGCATTGATGCGATCCGTCGCGGCGGCGACCTAGTCTCGATTGGCTCTGCTAGAGAAAACTATTGGGCGAGTGTTGCTCTTGATGGCGCGTCCTTACCAAGCAACCAGATGGCTCATATCGGTCTGACGAATATCCGTCTTGGTGGCCCCAATTTCGAATGGGTATCCGGCGAGCCCTTTAGCTACGTCAATTGGGCTCCCGGTGAGCCCAACGGCAATCTCTTTTCTACCAATTACCTTGTTTATTTGATTGCCGGTGGCGGTTGGAACAATGAGGAATTCTTTCGAGATCAACTCACCGCCGGTTACATCATCGAGCGCTCGGCTGTTGAAAACTTCTATGACTATCAGTTCGACTGGACGTCAAAGACTCACTCGGTTCAAGACACGCGGCTGACACTCAATTTCCAATGGGTCGGCAATACGCATGAGGTTTACACCGAGATTCCCGTCTTCGAACTCACCGACGCCAAAGCCCCGGTCACCCAACTGATCGCCGCCACCGAGTGGATCTCGCAGCCGATCACCGAGCAGCAGACGGTGCTCCGGCCGACCCGCGTCCTCGTCGCCGGTCCGGCAGTGGATTTCGCGGTGTTCAACGGCGACTCGCTGAAGTCGGGCAACTCGATCGTCATCGACGCGGGCCGCGATGTGTCGCTGTCAGGATTGGTCTCGACGAAGAACGAAGCGGGGACAGCGGGCTCGATCACCATCACTGCCGGGCATGACTTCACGATGAGCGGGGCGAAGCCGGTAGGAGCGGATGAGACCTCTCTGGCAGCTATTGCGGGTATGACGGCGGTTTCGGAGATCTCCATCACCACCGGCGGGAAGTTCACACTGGCCGAGTCGATCAACATCACTGCTGACGATGGCAATGCCGCAGAGTCGAAGAGCAACAGGATCGTCGTCACCTCGGCCGATAGCGCGATCATTCGCGGGACGCTGTCGACGACTAACACGAAGCTCGGGGAGATCACCGTCACGGCGGGCAGCGAGATTGAACTCAAGGGCGAGATTGTTTCGGGGCACGTCGTCAATGTGTTTGCCGGTGAAGAGGGTGTCGGAGGAATTACATCCGACATTCAAGGTCACATCAGAACGCTCGGCAGCGAAGTGCATCTGCGAGCCGGGGCCAATGGCGGCAACATCGCGCTGACCGACTTGTTCCTGGAAACCAATGGGCCGCTGAGCTTGCAGGCTCCGGCAGGGGCGATCAGCAACACCGGCGGTCTCTTGTTGGGCGGAGCGATCACGGCGACGGCGAAGGATGGCATCACGCTCGCTGTCGACGCGGGGTCGATCAATGCCGAAGTGACCGGGCCGGGCGGCATCAGCGTGAATAGCTACGGAGTGATCTCACTCGATCGACTCGTCACGCAGGATGGGCCGATCGGTGTTGTGAGCGTCGGTGACATCAACATTGGGAACGTCACTGCCGGCGGTGAGAATGGAAAGTTCGACGTCACTCCAATGGGGTCAGCAGCTCTCAGCGGGAACATTCCATTTGCCGATCCGCTGACTCTGTACGTGGCGGGCGGCACGTCATTGACCACTGAGGCCAACGAACTGCATCTGACCGTGCTAACTCCGGGTAACCTGACGATCAATCACACCGGCTCGGGACCGCTCAAGCTCTATGCGTCGGTCCTTGATGGCTCGTTGACAGTCACAACGGCGGGGGACTTGATTGTCTCTGAGATTGATTTGCTCTCGAACGCAGCGGACAACGAAGTCACGCTCGACGCCGGGGGTGATGTCACCATCGGCTTGATCGACGCGGGAGACTATTTCGCCACCGAGGAAGAAGTCGCTGCGGAACGCCTCAATCGCGGCATGGCCGAGGGCGATCAATTCACGTCGCTGACCAACGTGACGATTAGAGCGGGCGGTTCGATCATCGAAGCAGACTTAGGCGATGCCGATGTCGACATCATCACCGGCAAGCTGACGTTGCAAGCGGGCAAGAGCATCGACGCCTTCGAATTGGCGGTTAACGAATTGGCTCCGATCACCGTGACGACCGGCTCGCTCACGCTGACGGACTTCGATGGCGCAGGTGATCTCAGCCGGGCGCTCGTCATCGCCGAAGCGAAGGCACTGGCCGGAGCAGTGTCGATCACGACTTCGGGCTCATTGCTAGTGGCATCCGTTAGCAGTGCTGACGGCGAGTCCGTCACGCTCACGGCCACGACGGGCGCGTTGACCGTTCAAGGTCATCAAGGAGTGACTGCCGGACTGGCTTCCGGCGGAGCGCTCACGCTGACGTCGGGATCTGACCTCATGATCGACGGGCCGATTACCGCGAACGGAGATGTGTCGATTGTCTCCGGCGGAATCGCCTTCGCTGCGGACAGCAAGTTTGCACTCACCACAACCGGCAAGTTGTCGATCGACGCACTGGATGCCGTGCAGCTCAATGGCACCGTATCGCTAACGGGTTCAGTAACGATCGTGTCTCACCAGGGCGACGTTGTTGTGCCAGCGGATCTGAAGTCTCAGGACGCCAGTCCGCTCGATGCAATTGAGATCAGTGCGGGCGGCTTCTTGCTCTTAGCAGGCGGTTCGTTCGAGCCCGTGACTTCGCAACTCAAGCTGCATGCCGACGGTGAATTGATCATCGACACCGAGCCCATCACCTGGACGGTCACCGGGCAAGACGGCGTGCTTGATGTCTCTGTCGGCGGCGATTTGATCGTCGTCGCGAACTCAGTGCTGACCGCCGATCACATGACGCTGGCCTCGACTGGCTTCATCGACAGCAACGCACAGGCGGCGGGCGGAAACCTGGCGATCATCGGGAAGTTGGCCGGTGTAACTACGGCTGCACCGGAGCAACTCACGCTCTTAGCTCACCATTACCTGCATATATCCGATGAGATCACCAGCTCGGACACTCTGACGCTCGGCGGGCAGCCGATCTTCATCAGTCCCAGCTCCGCATTGAGTTCGGTGCAGATTGCGATGCTCGCCGACGGTGCGGACCATGCGAACGTGCTGTCGGTGCTGAAGGACAACTACGCGACGGTGAAAGCTCCCCAGATCGCGCTGGCAGATGGATCGACGCTGTTCATCGAACACAGCGGAGCCGATAGCGACAAGCTGCAAAGCGACACCACCATCGAACTGCTCGGCAACGTGACGCTCGAAGTGCCAGCGACCGGCGGTGATTCCGGCGTTGAGGATCAAGTGCCATTCAGCGGCATGATTGGTGGAACCGGCGGGCTCACGAAGACCGGTGCCGGTACGCTCGTCTTGAGCGGACAGAACACCTTCACCGGCGGAGTCTCGGTCACTGAAGGTGAAGTTGTTGTTACAAGCAGCACGGCAGCGGGCAGCGACTTCACGGTCACGAACTCGACGCTCAGCGGCACCGGCACGATCGGCGGCGGAGTGACGATCGAAGACGGCGGCGTGCTCATTGTGGGCACGACCGGAAAGGTCGATAGCTCCAATGTCGGCGGGGTGACTTTGAGAACGGGTGCGACGGCGAAGTTCGACTTCCTGTCAACGAGCAACGATTTGATTCACGTCACGGGGCCGGTCGTGCTCGACCAAGACGTCGTGTTCGACTTCAACCAACTGCAAGCCATTACGGTCACACCCACTTCGCGTTTCTTGCTCATTAGCAATGACGGCACCGACCCAGTCACAGGCAGCTTGTCGCGGTATGTGATCGATGACTTCTTCGGTTCGGGCATGACGGTGAGTCTCATCACCACCGGCGGCGACGGGAACGACGTGGAGCTCGTCTTCGACACCATCCCGCCGAAGGTAGAGATCACGCCCAACAGCGGTTCGACAAATGCGACGTCGATACTCTTCACGTTCCAGTTCGACGAGCCGGTCATTGGCTTCGACGCGAGTGACATCTCCATGACGAATGGCACGAAGGGCACGTTCGAAGCGATTGATAGCGACACCTACACGCTGCTGGTGACTCCAACCGCTGATGGCACCGTGACCGCCACAGTGGCCGCGAACTCGACTCAAGACGCTGCGTCGAATGGCAACGAAGCGGGCAGCGGATCGGTGACGAGCGATCGCACCGCGCCGACTGTCTCTGTAACACCAAATACAGGTATCACGAACGCGAATCCGATCATCTTCACGTTCCAATTCAACGAGACCGTGACGGGCTTCACGGCTGACGACATCACCGTCAGCAACGGCATCAAGGGCGCGTTTGCAGCCATCGGCGGTGATACCTACACGCTCGCCGTGACACCGTCGGCAGACGGGGCTGTGACTGCCAGCGTTGTTGCGAATGCTGCTCAAGACTCAGCAACCAACAACAACATCGCTGGCAGTGGTTCGGTCACGAGCGATCGCACCGCACCGACTGTCTCTGTAGCACCAAATACAGGTATCACGAACGCGAGTCCGATCACCTTCACCTTCCAATTCAG
>CAZNMS010000239.1:9899-12895 GCA_964573505.1 uncultured Planctomycetaceae bacterium
CACCAAATACAGGTATCACGAACGCGAGTCCGATCACCTTCACCTTCCAATTCAGCGAGAACGTCACCGGCTTTGATGCCA
Source organism: uncultured Planctomycetaceae bacterium (assembly GCA_964573505.1). Lineage (GTDB taxonomy): Bacteria > Planctomycetota > Planctomycetia > Planctomycetales > Planctomycetaceae > AM-0621. The sequence continues at coordinate 9,981 of CAZNMS010000239.1, forward strand.
GTGACATCTCTGTGACCAACGGCACCAACGGCGCGTTCGTGGTCGTTGATGGCGACACCTACACGCTGCTCGTCACGCCGACCTCTGATGGGACAGTGACGGCGAGTGTCGTCGCGAACTCGGCTCAGGACGCCGCGACGAACGGCAACACGTCCGGCAGCGGTTCCATCGTGAGTGATCGCACGCCGCCGAAGGTCGTGATCACGCCCAACAGCGGCTCGACCAATGCTTATCCGATTGTCTTCACGTTCCAGTTTGATGAGCCGGTGTTTGACTTCACGGCGGACGATGTCTTTGTTCGCAATGGGACGAAGGGGGTCTTCACTCCGATTGACGAGGACACTTACACGTTGACCGTCACGCCTCGGGCGGATGGGCGAGTGTTTGTGACCCTCGGCGATCAGAAGGTCCGAGATGCGGCGGGGAATCTGAGTGCGTTGACGAGTGCCGACACGATGTCGGATCGCACGGGGCCGACGGTCGTCGTCACTCCGAATAGCGGCATAACCAATGCCAACCCGATCGTCTTCACGTTCCAGTTCAACGAGCCGGCCTATGGCTTTGAGGCGGATGATGTCGCGGTGCGGAACGGCACGAAGGGACGCTTCACGGCGATTGATGCCGACACCTACACGCTCGAAGTCACTCCTTCGGCGGATCGGCAAGTCTTCGCGACGGCGATGGCCGGCAAAGCACAAGACGCAGCTGGTAATTTCAACGTCATCGGCTCGGGTTCGACGACTTCCGATCGCACGCTGCCGACGTTGATCATCACGCCGAACTCAGGAGCGACCAAAGACAACTCGGTCCTCTTCACGTTCCAGTTCAGCGAGACCGTCACGGGCTTTGATGCCAGCGACATCAGCATCGCGAACGGCAGCAAGGGACTCTTCACGGCGATCGACGGCGACACCTACACGCTGGTCGTGACTCCGACGGCGGACGGTGCGGTGACGGCGAGCGTTGCGGCCAATAAGGCTCAGGACGCCGCGACGAACGGCAACGTCGCGGCGAGCGGTTCGATTCGTTCGGACCGCACGGCTCCGGCTCCGACGATCACGCCCAATGCGAGTGCGACGAAGGCCAATCCCATCGTCTTCACGTTCCAGTTCGCTGAGATCGTCAGTGGCTTCGATGCTTCCGACATCTCGGTGAGCAACGGGACGAAGGGCGTCTTCACTGTGGTTGATGGCGACACCTACACGCTGTCGGTTGTGCCGTCGGTTGAAGGACTCGTCGGAGTCAGCATCGCTGCCGACAGCTTCCAAGATGAGGTCGGTAATAAGAACGTCACGGTGGCGGCAGAGGCGAAGTGGGATCACACCGTTCCGACAATGGTCATCACGCCAGCGAATGTCGCGACGAACGCGAGCGTGATTCTCTTCACGTTCCAATTCAGCGAGCCGGTCGTCGGCTTCCGCGCGACCGACGTGCTCGTGAGCAATGGCACCAGCGGCACGTTCACGGCAATTGATCAAGACACTTACACATTGGAAGTCACGCCGACCGTTGATGGGCTCGTCGCCGTCCGAGTGAATGCCAATAAGTCGCAAGACCTCGCAGGCAATGGCAACGTCGCGGCTGTAACAACGGTGACATCGGATCGCACGCGACCGATGCTCGCTATCGCGCCGACCTTCCGGTACTCGTCGAGCAGCACGCTGACCTTCACGTTCCAATTCAGCGAGTCCGTGACGGGCTTCTTCAAGAACGACATCGCGGTGACGAATGGCACTGCGGGCCTCTTCACCGCGATCGACGGCGACACTTACTCGCTGACGGTCACTCCGGCAGCCGACGGGGTAGTAGCCGTTACAGTCGGCAGTGCGGCGGCTCGCGACACCGCTGGCAACGGCAATCGCAGCGCCGATACGAGCCTCATCAGCGATCGCACGGCACCGAAAGTTGTGATCGGTCAGCCGTCACGCTCGAAGACTCAAGTCAGCTCGGTGACGTTCCCGCTGACCTTTAGCGATGCGTACTTCGACAAGAGCACGCTCACGCTGAGCGACATCGTCTTGAACTCAACCGGCACGGCAACCGGCACGATCTCGATCGACGACAGCACGGGCACAACGCGACTGGTGACGATCGACAACATCAGTGGCGAAGGCACGCTCGGCATCTCGTTGAAGTCGGGAGCCGCCCGTGACAAGGCGGGCAATCTCGTCGCTGCTGCCGGACCGAGTTCCACCTTCGAAGTGGTGCGCGGCATTACGGTCACTCGCGATGCACTCGGCAACATCCTGATCGACGACACCAAAACTGCGTCGCTCAACGACACGCTGACGGTCACGACCGACAACGCCAATCGCGCCTTCATCATTCACGAACCTCGCTCACTGGTGTCGTCGAACATTCCCGGCGCCATTCAGATTGACGAACACACGGTGTCGGTCGGCTATCCAAAACTCTTCGGTCAGTCGTTGATCATCAACACCAACGGCGGAGATGACTCGATCGTCGTGCAGGGCTCGGGCAGCGGATTGGCTCTGAGCAAGACCTTGCAAATCAACGGCGGAGATGGACGCGACTCGGTCACGCTCAATGGCTCACTCGTCGCACGATGGGCCGGACCCGTCGTCATTGATGGAGGTAACGATAATGACACACTCACGGCAGCGGCGATCGTCGGGACCGGCAGCTTCAACGTGACGCTCGTCGGCGGAGCGGGGAACGACGTGCTCATCGGCAGTGCCGGGCGCGACGTACTGCGAGGCGGTGCGGGCGAGGACTCGCTGACCGGCAACGACGGCAACGACAGCCTCTATGGTCAAGGCGGCGGCGACGTCCTGACTGGCGGACTCGGACACGACTCGTTGGACGGTGGCGCGGGCAGCGATCGTTTGATCGAGACCGGCGATGTTAACTTCACGCTGACCAATGTCTCTCTCGTCGGACTCGGCACCGATGCC
>CAZNMS010000240.1:0-12893 GCA_964573505.1 uncultured Planctomycetaceae bacterium
GCCGACGTGGTGTTCGGTCTTTGGGCTCTTCACATGAATGCGATTGTTCGCCCAATCAATGTCGCCCCATCGCAAAGCGAGATGCTCAGACGGGCAACGTAGACCGCCGAAACGGCTCAGAGCGAAGATCGCACGCCACTCAGCAGACGGGCACGCATCGAGCACCTTCTGAGCGTCCGCCGCCGATAGGAAGTAGAACCGCTCGGGATTGCCTTGCACGCTGACCTTCATGTCTGCGAACGGGTTCTCGGTCAGTAGTCGTGCTCGAACCGCCGCCGTGAAGAACTGCCGAGCGCGACCGAGTCGCCGTCGAATGGTGTTCTCCGCGAGCCCTTGTTCCTTCAAGAAAAGTCGAAAGGCGTCGGCATCGGCGGGAGTGAAACTCGATAGCGGCTTCTCTTCCGGGAAGAACTCGACAAGGTTTCGTCGCACCGAGTCGTAGTTCATTTGAGTGCCGCTCTTCACATCGGTGCGACGCTCCATATAGGCGTCGATGAAGCTCTTGAGCGTTGCGGCCTCACGCTTCGGGATCAGCGAAACCGCCGCGAGCTTGTCGGCAAGTTGCCCATCAACCTGAGTCAGCCAACGCGCGGTCTCGGGATCAACCGGATGCCCTGTAATGCTGGCATGCACGAGCCGTTCGAGTTGCACCTTTACCGCTTCAGCTTGTCGTTGACTGCACTTGCTGCGGTCGTCCTTGAGCCCGCTCTGCTTTCTGTTCGCCGTGACCGCATTCATGCAGTCGAGCCGAAGTTCGTTGAGCAAGCTCAGCCAGCTTGCTGAGTCTGCATCGCTTGCTGGCTCGGCATCGCGAACGCCTTAGCGGCGCGAGCGTTCTCGGTCGCGACATAGACGATGGCCTTGCGACCTCGCGGCGAGTTGCGGCGTTGTCCCGAGTCCTTCACGAGCCCGCGTCGTTGCAGCTCCCATCGTCGGGGCCGTTCGCTATCGCCGGTCATGTGGAGCGCGTCCTGAATCTCGAAGTCAGTCGCTTCGAAGTGGCTGGTGAAGATGACCAATAAAAGTGCCACATCAGCAACTGCCGCCGCTATGAATCTATGCTCTTGTGCTCAGTCGATCTGCGAAACATCTTCATCGACTGAGACTACTGCTTCTTCACTAAGACCAACGGGCTAGAAATGCCATCGCCGAACGACTACGCGCACATCCTCTTGGACATCCGACGAAAGCTTCACGATCAGCGCGGCAGTAAGGCCGCTGTCTTGATCGGTGCTGGCTTCAGTCGCAATGCGATTGCTCGCAGTGGAGACGGAAAGAAGTTTCCGTTGTGGGACGAGCTGACTCGCAGAATGGCAGAGCGTCTCTATCCTTATCCCTTCGATCGAAAACGTCTGCTGGAACGAGCTGGTGCAACCAGTGTGGCGTTGCGATTAGCACAGGAATTCGAAGTCGCCTTCGGACGCTCGACGCTTATTGAGTTCATCCGCGATGCCATTCGCGATGACGAGTTCATGCCGGGCGACCTGCATAAAGAGTTGCTGGATCTCCCTTGGGCTGATGTCTTCACGACGAATTACGACCGGCTGCTTGAAGTAACCGCACGCAGCCTTTGGAAGCGTCATTACGAGCCAGTTTTGTCGGTGTCAGATCTCCCGATTGCTCGGCGGCCGCGCATCGTGAAGTTGCATGGAACAATGCCGGGGCTCGACCCGATGGTCCTGACCGAAGACGACTTTCGGAAGTACCCCAACGACTTCGCTCCGTTTGTGACGACGGTTCAGGGATCGCTGACCGAGAACGTTTTGTGTTTGATTGGCTTCTCGGGTGACGACCCCAATTTCCTCGCATGGACGGGATGGCTACGGGATGCGATGGGGACTTCGATTCCCAAGACGTATCTCTTCACGGGCAAAGATGACTTGAAGCCATTTCAGCGGCAGTTGCTGGAGCAACGGCAAATCGTCCCGATTCCCTTGATGTCATTGGTGGAGGAAGGCGCGGACTACGAGGAAGCATTTCGCTGGCTCTTCGATCAACTCAGCAAGCCTCCCGGCGACCCTCAACCCGCTTGGAACATTGGGCCGCGATACGTTTCGTGGGACCGAGATGAAGACATCGCCCATGAGCCTCAGTCGCCTACGAAAGCGTCGCTGGATGAGTGGATCGACACGGCCATTCTTTGGCGACACCACCGGCTCCAATATCGAGGCTGGTGCGTGCAATATGAACAAGGAGCCGATCGACTTGGCTTGTCGACCGAAGAATGGATGAAGGCTGCGATCAAGCTGAAAGACACCGATTCATCGGTCGCGAGCAAACTTTTCGTAGTTCGAGAGTTGGTGTGGAGATGGTCAACGGCGCTGCGACCAATGTACGACAATGTCGTCTTCGAACTACTTGATCCTGTCTTGCGCGACTTCGAAGCATGGGGCCAAGAACTGGGCGATAAAGCCTTCGAGGTAAAAAGCGATAACTCGTCACTAACTATTACGACTGGTGAACTCGAAGACGCTTACACATATTTGTTGCTCGCCTGTTTGAGGCACGCTCGCGAGATTGCCAGAGACGATCGCTTCAGAGACCTGTGCGAACGCATTGAGAGAACCGAGAAACTCAAAGGCGTGCAATGGCGTGAGACTCAAGCGACAGTGATTCATGAGCAAGTTCTATTAGCCCTATGTCGCCTGAGACACTCAGAAGCTAGCGACCTGCTGACCTCGTGGGATACACAGGACTGCGATGTGATTTGGACCATACGGCGCGCAGGCCTCAGTCTTGAATGTGGTTTGTATCAGCTCGGCAAAAGACTGCTTGATGAGACATTGGCAAATCAGCGCAGGGTGCCAGCCTCCGAGCAATTCGACATGCGCCGCTTATCGATCGAAGGCTTGATCCTGTCTCAAATTCGTTTTGTGAACCGCGCCGAAAAAGTCTTGAAACCCGTAGCACCAGATCCACAAGGAAGCCCCTTTCATCGCAATGAAGGCTATCGGCGACATCGAAATACGAAATCAATCAATGACAGGCTCTTTGAACTCCGGAGATTTGGTTGTGACCCGGAAGAATTTCGGTATTCCTTGGAAAACACGATCGACACAAAGCCGCACCGCGAGCACGGAACATTTACCCGAGAACAATTCGAAATCGGCACCACTTCGACTTTGATCTCATCTGGTGACGAAACACAATTGAGGACGGCCTATCGGGCATTGAGATTTATTGAAGACGCTGGAATGCCGCTGCGAGTGCCGTTGCCCGACAATCAAGGGAGTGTGATGGTCACCGCAGAATTGTATAAAGCTGCGTCAAAAACGGTTGCGTTCTTTGTGACGCACGAAGGGTGCAGTTCCGTATTGCGAACACGGGAAACTAAGTGCGTCAATGATGTTATTCATCGCCAACCATTGGCACTTCTGAAGCAAGAACAGATCGAGACGATGTTGCAGGCAGGACGTGTTGGACTTGATCTCGCACTCAAAGAACTTAGCTGTGTTAAGTCCAACAGAACGGATTCCTTTTGGGTTGAGCAGTTTGATATCGCTTCGATGGTGCTTGGGCGATTTGGACTGAGGGCCACTGATGAAAGAGTCGGCGAGCTAGCGTCCAAGCTATTGCCGATACCCGCACGGCCTGAGCTTTCATCTCAGCGACGCGGTCTTCGAGAACTCGCTACGACGTCAAACTTGATTGCAAGCGGACTTCGAAAGCCTGCCCTTGAGAAGTTGATACCAATGATCTTGCAAACTCCAGTGCCGGGAGAACTGAAACTTGATCCCAACAATCATTGGTTCGACATGGCCATTGCTTTGAGTGACTTTCGATGGCAAGCGAATGATCAAGCCGTGCGCGAGGCAGAAGAATCCATTCGCGGAGTCATTCATCGGCTTAGCACTGCAGATGGAGTCAGCCGCAAGAGTCTCGCCGTTCGACTGGCTCATGTACTTGCTGCGAATCTCATGACCGAGGCCCTACAGCAAGAGTTCCGAGACGCTCTGTTTCTTCGCCGCGATAACTTTGGTTTCCCCGCTGACTCAAATTACTTCGATTCTCTGATTCTCGCGCTGCCTCCAATGCCTGGAATAGATGAGGTTTCAGTCTTCCGCGCCAAGCACTTGCATCCGGCAGAATTGAAGAACGCAGACTGGCAATGCCTCTCTCAAACGAGACGCCCAATGACTCGAAGAAAGGTTCGAGAAATCTCGTGGACCCAAAAGGACATTGATCAGCTACTCGACTTGGCGGACCGCTGGTTCCAGTCAGAGGTGAAAAACCGCAAGCAATTGCCAGATGCAGTGCGTCGGTTTGCATTTGGTGATTCGCTTGAGACCAAGGTCGGCAATTGGCGAACGTGTCTCGCTAATTGTGTACTGCTCAGTTCGGGACGAACGGCCACACAACGATTGCGGGCTGACCAATTGATAGTGCGAGCTGCGAGTGGAGGCTGGTGCGTCGTCGAACTACATCCCATTCGCGTGAGGTTAGGATTCGTCGCGGAAACAGATGCCGTCGCGGAGATTATCGCCAGCCTAGCGAGTCATGATTGGGAGACAGTCCGCCAAGGATGTCGTGCGATTGTGAAGTGGGCTCAGCTTGAGATGTATCAGCGATTCCATATGCCGACAGTGTTGCTCGATCACTTGGTCAGCTTGATCCAGTCTCGGCGTCACGAGCATCTTTCACCGCTTCTGCACACGCTCGCTGGCGTCGTCACAGTCTCCAAACGCGACCGCCAAGCAGAGCTGTTTCGTCGCGTTGGGCACTCTGTCTCGGAACTACTCATCGAGACGCAGTATGCCAACGACGATTCTTGGCAGCAGCGATTCGGCCATTCGATTCATTGGAAGCTGAAGGTGCGAACTCAATGCGCAACGCTTCTCAATGTGTTTCGTCACGTCGGCATTGCGAGTGAGACGTTGACGAAGTGGAACGACGAGATCGCCGCAGACCCTTTTGCAGACGTGCGCCGCACTCTGGATTTGCCCCCTGTCGATCCCGACGAATGACCGCGGTCAGGCTGCGGATCGTCAGTTCTTCACGACGCGATCCTCTGCAGCACTCACGACGAATTGACGGCGAGACGCGTAAGCGACACAAGCGCTACCACGACTTCTGATGCAATCGCGCGTCACCCAAACGTGACCGGAGACGAATTGGAGAGGACCAATGATCCAGCAGATTGATGCCATCTATGAGAACGGCTTGCTGCGTCCGAGTCAGTCGTTGCGACTTGCCGAACATGAGCGGGTTCGTATCACGGTCGTGAATGGCGACGATGACGACCTGTTGGATGAGAACTTCGCGGTCGGGCAGGACTTTGATGCCGAGGTCAGCCTTGAGGATGTGCGGTCGGCACTCTCCTCGATTCAAGGCTCTATGGATGCGGTGATCGACGAACTGCGTGGTGAGTACTAATCGTGGCCAACTACTTTGATACCAGTGCCCTGTGCTGCCATTACCACTCGGAACCGGGCTCGGATGTCGTGAAACGAGTGCTCGCCGATCTCGGCGCGACGCACTACGTCTCATGGCTGACGGTTTTAGAGACTCAGTCCGCCTTCGCCTTGAAGGTCCGCACGGGCGAGATCGCTGAATCACAATTGGCCCTGCTGCGGTCACGTCTCTTGTCGGACATCACTCAGAAGCGACTGCTCGTCGTTCGAGTTCTGCGGCGACATTACGACCGCGCCACTCAGTTGCTGGTGAAGTACGGCCCGACCGTCCGTCTTCGAACTCTCAATGCGCTGCACTTGGCCGTCGCGTTGGATCTCAAAGAGCGAGGACTCGCTGAGAATCTCATCACTGCCGACGGCGCGATGGATACCGTCGGCGCACGAGAAGGCTTGACGATTATCAATCCGCTTTCGTGAAGATCGGCATGTTCGAGTTGCTCGCGCTTGATCCCATCGCGTTCGAGCGGCATGTGATGAGCTACTTCGCAGACGAAGGACATCCGATCGGATTGACGGCGAGATCGAATGACTTCGGTGTCGATGGTCTTAGCTTTCGTTTCACCCTGACGTCGTCGTCGTCCAATGCCAGCGATACTCGCTCGACAACCCGGTCGGGCGTCCGGCCATTCAGCAATTCAAAGGCGTCATCTAAGAACAGAAGGCGTTTCGCGGGTACTTCGTGACAACCAGCCGCTTCACTCAAGAGGCCATCGACAGCGCCGCGAAGTCCGATCGCATTCGCCTCATTGATGGCTCAGACCTTGTTCGTTGGGCGAATGAAGGCCGACCGAAGGACGGCTTTCGATGAGTTCGCGAACTCGACAGCAAGGCAATGCGATGACATCAGCAATCACTGACTTCCGGCCAGACTATGCAACGCATCCCGGAGAAGTTCTCGCAGAGACGCTCGCAGAACGAGCAATGAGTCAGACCGAACTCGCAGCGCAGTTCGGAGTCCCCGAGACCGATGTTGCAGGTCTCATTGAAGGAAGCAGGTCGCTCGATGAAGAGTCCGCATTGAGCCTTCAGCGACTGTTCGCAATCCCTGCTCGCCTATGGCTCAACCTTCAACGGCAATGGGACACTCACAAACGAAATCCGGCACGGACTGCGAAGCCTCATTGAGAGAAGACTTGCCTCAGTTGCGAAGCCCCAACCGACGGCCATCAACTCGCAAGAACCGGCCCCCTCTCTCCCCTATGAAAACTTTCGCGTGCGCGCACAGCGGGACTACGCGGTCTAGGTTTCGAGCTTTCAGAGAATTGAAGCCCCCCTGCCTTCGAACGACCGAGCGGCTTGTGTTGCAGGGCTTGTAGGTACTTCCGCGAGCGAGTTCGCCTTGCCCCTCAGGAGAAGAGTTTCAGAACTCGACACACTTTCTTTCGCGCAACCGAGTGCTCAACAACCCGAGCTTCGAGCCGCATCGCACCGCGATCACGGTTCTTGGAATGGCATCAGTCGCTCGGAGTTTCCGAATTGATTCGACCAACAGGGCAACCGTCCGAGACTCCGACCGGGGGCGGTCGAATTCATCCCGAGCCCCGAGCTTCAGACCAATGCCTTAGGCGCGAGTTGACGCGAATAAGATTCTCCAAAGCCTTCTTAGGTTTGGCTCAGCGCGCCTCAACAGTCACAAGCGACTGATCAACCAATCGCAGAACTCGGTTCCGTACCGAGTCAGGCAACTCGCTCCAAACTTCGATAAGCAACCGGAGTCCGGGTCGGGTAACTCTGCTTCGCTGCAACGCGACAAGACGCCTCGCGATCTCCCGTAGATCGCGGGGCTTTTTCGTTTCCAATGGTCACTGCGAGCGAGTTGTCTCAAGCCATGACCGCCGGTCCCTGCAACGGTTTCGGCATCGCGACTTCGAGTCCATGCAGCTTGCTCGTCCTCGGGCATCGTCGAGCGGCACGAGTTGCGTTGCACGCTCACTTTCATGTCGGCGAAGGGGTTCTCAGTCAGCAGCTTTGCTCGGACCGCTGCCGTGCAGAACTGTCGAGCCCGACCGAGCCGCCGTCGAATGGTGTTCTTCGCGAGCCCTTGCTCCTTCAAGAATTGCCTGAAGCCATCAGCGTCCGCAGGCGTGAAACTGCTCAGCGGTTTGGCCTTAGGGAAGAACTCGACAAGGTTCCGTCGCACCGAGTCGTAGTTCATTTGAGTGCCGCTCTTCACATCGGTGCGGCGCTCCATAGAGGCGTCGATGAAGGTCTTGAGCGTCGCCGCCTCGCGTTTGGGAATGAGACCGACTCCCGCGAGCTTGTCCGCCAATTGGCCATCAACCTGAGTCAGCCAGCGAGCCGTATCGGGATCGACCGGATGCCCCGTGATGCTCGCATGCACGAGCCTTTCGAGTTGCACAGAGCGGCGTTTCCAATCCTTGCCGACAAGCAGCAAAACCGGGAACACCCTTTGTCGCAGACACAATCAGCAACGGCATTGGCCGACCCAGTGGTCATTGAGATCGCCGAAGTTGAAGACCATCAACACGACATCGAGATATTCAACCGCAACTCGAATCAGTGAGTGGAAGTCCGCCGAGCGTCGAGCGAGGCCGCTCCCTCAAACTGAGGCTGTAACCGTTACTACTCGTCAGGCCCATGCGTCCCACGCGACGACGGCGACCATCAGCCGGTGCATGCCGTGCTCTTCGTCCGTCTGACTTCGCGCAATGAGGTGCAGGCAACATCGAGCGAAGCCCGCCCCATCCGTCGTGTCGCTCCCGCAGCATGTCATGACGAGCTGTACCTTCCTCGCTTTGCTACTGATGGCACTCGTCTGCCCCAATCAGCTCATTGCACTTGCTCAACAATTGAGGAACATCCGCGTCCCCTTTGACCCACCTTCCGAGCCCCGACCTCCGAGTGTGACGCATGGCCGACATTCCTGAGACCGCTCAGCAACCGAAGCGAGTCCTCATTAGCTACTCCCAAGAGTCCGACGAGCATCGTGCTCGCATTCGCAAACTCGCCGATCAGCTTCGAACGCATGGCATCGACGCGATGATCGACCAGTACGAGCCGCACCCGCCTGAGGGATGGCCAGACTGGATGCAGCGTCAGATTCGGCAGGCTGACTTCATCCTCATGGTTTTCACCGAGACGTATCGCCGCAGGGCAATCGGGGAAGAGCAGGCTGGTGTTGGTCTTGGAGTGGCATGGGAAGCAAAGATCATTCGCAACGTCATCTACAATGCCGGCGGCTCCAACAGCCGATTTATCCCGGTGGTTTTTGACGAGACTCATCGGAAGCTCGTCGTCGAGATTCTGTCTGACGTGACGTCGTACACACTCGATGAGAACAAGCTCGACGCGACTTCAAACGACAACGGCTATGCGAAGCTCTATCGCCATCTGACGGGTCAGCCCCATGTCGTGAAACCAACTTTGGGTCGCCCACTGGCGCTACCTGCTATCAACACACCAGTTGAAACCGCTGCGGCAAGAACTGCGGGCAGTCCAACGATGACCGTCCCTAATTCTCCCCGGGACAAAGATGCGTACGTTCCCGGCTTCGAATACGACGTCTTCATCAGCTACGCCGTCAGAGATAACACCAAAGTCGACAAGAGCGGCGACGGCTGGGTGGATGTCTTTGAAGCTCGCCTCAAGGAGGACATCCAGGCCAACGTTAAGCACCGCACCGAAGTGGCGTTCTGGCGAGATACGTCTCGAATCAAATACGGCGACAATTTCAGCGACACGATTGCCGACGGGGTCGGCAAATGTGCCGTAATGTTGATCTTGCTTTCGTCGCAGTACCTCGCTTCAGAGTGGTGTCGAGAAGAGCGAGCGGCATTCTTCCGTGCGATGAAGGCCGATCCGCAAGCCGACCATCAGCGGCTATTTGTGGTATGCCTGACAGACCCGAGCAAATTGGGAGAGGCACCTGATGGGCTTGGTCGCGTTCACCATGCGAAACTCTGGATGAACGACAACGGCATCCCGAAGAAGATTGGCCACCCAGTTCCAAATAGCGAGCAACAAGAGTTCTTCGATGCCACTTTTCTGTTGGGATACACCATTGCCCAGCGACTTAATGAACTTCGCATCGAAAGCGAAAATCTGGGACTTGAAAAGAGTCCGAAACCAGCGACAGCCACGCTTCCGACAATTCGACCTGCAGCTTCGTTGCCGATCGAAAGTTCGAAGTCTTGCGTGTATCTCGCCGCAACGTGGAAAGGCACTGACGAAGGACGCTTTACGGCCAGTTTGGCATTGGCTTTGGAGTCATCTTCTCCGCCAATCCCAACCGTTTTGATTACCGATTTGCCGCGTGAACCAGATCTTCTTCGCCACCAAATAAAGGCGTCAAAACTAGTTGTGCAGGTCGTCGGCTACTGCCCGCCCTTGGATGACGCTGTTCAGACAAAGATCGCGGCGGAACTCCAGACGCCGTTGATTGTTTGGAAAACCGACGAGGTGGGAGACCCCACCTCTGAGAGCCACAAAGCGTTGCTTGAGCAGGCGCGGAAGGGTTCGCTCGAAGAGGCGGTGCGAGCTGTCACCGAGTTGTGGCAGAAGCTCAATCAGCCCGAGCCACCAAAGACCCCTGTCAGCGCGAATCGCAAGTACTTGATCAACCACTTGCCTGAAGACCGCGAGTTGGCCGGTCGGGTCTTCAATTGGCTCAAGAATAGTCAGCGTCCGTGTGCGAGGCGTCCGATCGACGGAGCAACCGAAGCCGAGTTGCGAACCTGGTTCGAAAAGAAGCTGATTGAGTGTGGCGACATGGTCTTGGTCTATGGTCGAGCGTCGCGGCTTTCGATGAATGACGAAGCCGAGCTGTGTTATCAGGTCTTGGCATCACGAGGTGATTTGCGAAGTCGGTCTGCGAATTGGCTGGTCGTTTCAGGACCGCCGCAACCGCCGGGCTCTCAGCCCGATCTTGATGTTGGTCTCCCCGGCGTTGCGATGCAGACGCTTGATTTGCGCGGCGTTAGCGACACGGAACTCGAAGCCGCATTGGAAGCCCAGTTTGGTGCCGTGATCGGAGGGCAGTCATGAGCAATGACCTCTCATCACAAGTGACGCAAACCGTCATCGACAAAGTGCCTGAGGTGACGAGTCCCTACCCCGGATTGCGTCCGTTCGAGCGGCATGAAGTGCGGATCTTCTTTGGTCGCGACCGGCACAAGGACGCGATGGTCGAACTGCTGCGGACGGTGCGGTTCCTCGGAGTCATTGGAACGTCGGGATGTGGCAAGTCGTCGTTGGTGAAAGCGGGGTTGTTTCCGGTGCTCAATGCCGGTCGCATGCTGCTGACCAATGTGCCGTGGGCGGATGCGGAGAAATTTCCCGAGTGGGTGTCGTCGCGCTGGTTCATTGCCGACATGCGACCGGGAGCGCATCCCTATCGAGCGATGGCTGGCGCGCTATTGAAGTCAGGAGTGTTCGAGCCCAACTGGGACGCGAATGCTCCAGACTCGTTGCCGGCATTGGCCGCGCGCTTGCAGATGGGGCCGCGTCAATTGCTGAGGCAGTGGGAACAAGCCGCTGGTTTGCCAAATGGCAACTTGCTGATCTTGGTCGACCAGTTCGAAGAGTTGTTCCGCTTCCGAGATGGCGATGACTTGAGCATGGCTCAGAGCTTTGTGAGATCGCTGATTCAGCTTGCGAAGCAAACGGAATGGCCGGTCTATATCGCGATCACCATGCGCTCGGACTTCCTCGGCGAGTGCTCGCAGTTCCCGGACTTGCCTGAGTTGCTCAATGAGGGGCAGTTCCTCGTGCCGAGACTCACGACCGACGAAATCCGATCGGCGATCGAAGGCCCCGCGCGGATGTTCGGAGCCAACTTAGACGAGTTGTTGGTGACGCGTTTGTTGAACGACATCAGCAACGACTCCGACCAACTCCCGCTTTTGCAACACGCCTTGAAGCGCATGTGGGACTTGTCCGCTCGTAGTCCAGGCGGCTCGCCTGAGCCTCGTCGGATAGGCATCCTGCCTGTCACTTCAACGATTGAGACCACGAGTAATGCCGACAGGCTGGAAGCCTATCCCACGGAAAGCGATACGCGCTGCACGCTCAACGTCAGCGACTACACGCGTCCCGAGATCGGCGGAGTCACCCAAGCTCTCGACTTACATGCCGAGAGCCTCTTCGCACAACTCTCCGGCGACGACTTCGGCCCCGTGGACTCGCAGACGGGCCAACCGTCAACGCTGGACACTGGAGACAAGCGACTGGCGCGGCTCATGTTTCAGGCACTGTCGGTGCGAGATCACGGTCGAGACATCCGCCGCCCAACCTCAATCGTCGACATCGCGCGCATCGCCACAAGCGACAACTTCCCCGTCACGGAAGACGACGTCCGCCGAGTCGCCGCCGTCTTCCGTGATCGAGACATCAGCGTCATTGCCCCATCAACAAAGGACTCGAATGAGACGCTTCCGAGCGACACGAAGCTCGACATAAGCCACGAATGCGTTCTGCGTAAGTGGGACCGCTTGCAGCGTTGGATTGAAGCTGAAACCAAGTCCGCTGAAACCTTTCTCGAATTGCTCACAATCGTGCGGCGCAATCTCAAGTCGCATCACCGCGAGTTCCTAAGCCCGAGCTTCTTGTTGTCAGCGCAGCAATGGCAGCATCTCACGCAAACCAATGTTACTTGGGCGAGTCGATACCAGCACTCGGCGAAGGACTCACACGTCGACATCGCGAATTGCCTCGCCTTGATCTGTGAGAGCGAGGCAGAGCAACGGCGACTCCAAGAAGAACGCGAACATCAAGCTGCTCTCGAACTTGAACAACAACGATTGCGAGAACAATTGGATGCGCAACAGCGCATCGCGGAAGCCGAGGCGGCACGCGCGGCAGCCGAAATAAGATCGAGACTTGAAGCTGCGGCGGCAGCAGAACGCGAGCAATCCTTATTACACGAGCAAGCTGCCACCGCCCAAGCATTGGCGGAGGAGCAAGCCGCCAAAGCAAAGAGCACTCGACGACTGCTGAGATTGGTCACCTTCGCTGCGGCATTGGCGGTCGTCGCGATGATGATCGCGGTGAGATTCCAATCTCAAGCGAAAGAAGCCGAACGCAGAGCCGTCGCCGCCAAGAATGACGCCGTTACTGCCCAGAAGAAAGCTGAAGCCGACGAGGAGCGAGCCAACGACGAACAAGCGAAGGCCGTTGCCAGTGCGGAAGCGGCGAAGAAGGCCGAAGAAGTCGCAATCAAGCAACAGGATTTGGCTCAACGGACCATGTATGCCACGCAGATTCGCCTTGCTGATTCCGCTAGGGAACTCGGAGATGTCGCTGCGGCACGACAGCATCTCGATGAGGCGCAATGGAACCTGCGCGGCTGGGAGCACGGCTACCTTCACCAGAAACTTGAAGGCAGGACGCTGCAAGGTCACTCGGACACGGTGACTAGCGCGAGCTACAGCCCGGACGGGAAGCGGATCGTCAGCGGCAGCGGTGACAAGACGCTGAAGGTGTGGGATGCCGCGACGGGCCAGGAGACGCTCACTCTCAAAGGTC